>JAGHZQ010000077.1 GCA_017746715.1 Cyanobacteria bacterium SBLK | reverse complement strand
TTGCTAACTCTCTTTGTGAGATTTTTTCTTCTTCGTAAGTTTCGATAATTTTTTTTCTAAAATCTGTTGAGTATGCTTTCATTTATTTTTTTGACCTCCTTTTTTCCTAGTGTACCTCATCCATTCGATAATTGCTATATACAAGAGAATCTTATAAGTCCATTCTTACGAGAAGAAATCAACATTCCGCAGGTTCGTCAAAAAAAAGAATATTTTACTTTTTTTGACAATTATCGATAATCCAGAAAAAGCTATAGAAGAAATAGCAAAAGCAAGTTTTGATGATATATCTAGTAATCGCTGTACTAAAATTTGTTACAATAAAATATGTGACGGATCGAATATGAGTTTT
This sequence comes from Cyanobacteria bacterium SBLK, assembly GCA_017746715.1. Taxonomy (GTDB): domain Bacteria; phylum Cyanobacteriota; class Cyanobacteriia; order Cyanobacteriales; family Spirulinaceae; genus CCY15215. The sequence continues at coordinate 17,787 of JAGHZQ010000077.1, read as the reverse complement.
GTATGGTAACGATCGCCTTAGATTTAGAAGGAACCTTAATTTCCAATGCAGTCAGCCAAATTCCTCGTCCCGGATTGTATGATTTTTTAGAATATTGCAACGAGCAATTCAGTCGAATTTTAATCTATACGGCTGTTAATGAATCCACATTTCGAGAAGTTGCTAGAGTATTAGTAGAGCAAGGCAATGCACCATCTTGGTTCGTGAATTTAGAATATGTAGAATGGCAAGGAAACTATAAAGATTTATTGTTTGTCCCCGATATTGAACTAGATCGGATTGTTATTGTAGACGATCGCGAAGAATATATCAAACCCAAGCAAAAACATCGCTGGCTACCGATACCGGGATACGATTATCCTTATTCTAGCTGCGATCGCGAACTCTATAATTTAATCAAACAACTTTCAGGCTTTTTAACGAGACAAAAATAGAAATTGATATTTCGGTTAGAGTGCAATTTCAATGTTGTTTTAAGTAAACTTTTAGATCGGCTTGCACGCGATCGTAAAAACCACGATCGCATCCCTTCAACCCAATAACACTATACAAGCGAATGCGATCGCTTTCTCTACCTTTTAAAGAATGTTCTCCCAGATCGATCGCTTCGATTTCATTCTTGATGACATCATAAAGAGAGTGAGAAATCAAAATATCGGTTTGCAGTTTTTTTGTCATTCCTTCTACTCGACTGGCAACGTTTACCGTATCTCCCATTACCGCATATTCTCGCCGTCTCCAAGAGCCAATATCTCCCGCGATCGCGTCTCCATAGCTAATCCCAATACCATTAAATAAAGGAATGCTTCCAGTTTCTTGCCAAGTGCTTCGCAATTTTGCGAGGTTTTTTCGCATGGCGAGAGCAGCATGAATAGCATTGAGAGCATCTTGTTTTTCACCGCGAGATAAAGGAAAACCAAACTCTGCCATAACTGCATCGCCAATAAATTTATCGAGAGTCCCTTCCGCCGAAACGATCGCTTCAACCATTTCATAAAAATAGATATTGAGTTGAGCAATTAAGTCTTCAGGAGGAAGCAAAAAGGAGAGGGTAGTAAAACCGCGAATATCGGAAAATAGAACGGCAACTTTAATTTTCTTACCTTGAACCATTGAATAGAAATTTTCGGGATTTTTGAGAATTTCTTTAGCAATGGGTTGAGCGACATAGCGTTCTAGAGTGGTTTGTAAAAAGAGTTTTTCTAGATTGCTGTGAATTACTGTCAGAGTAAAATAAGAACCGCTACAGAGTAAAATTATAATTGCGGGAATTGCTGTAGGAATGGCGAATTGAGCAACAGTAAACAGTCCATAAGAAATCCCCACCCAAGCGATCGCGATCGCGATTCCCGCACTGAGTTGTCGTAAAGAATATTTGCTAAAGAACCAAAGAAAAATCGCGATCGCACTCGTACTTATAAAAATTAGTATGCTTCGTATTCGTAAATTAGGGAGAATTTCGAGAATTGCTTTATCTTCTAACAGCGTTGCGATCGCATGAGCATGAATTTCTACTCCGGGCATTTGCAAAGAAAAAGGAGTCGCTTTAAAATCATGCAAAGTTGAGGCAGTTGCCCCAATTAAAATAATTTTATCTTTAAATATTTCCTCGTCTTGCAAGCGCTGCCACTCTCTTTTTTCTAAGATTCGTAAAAAGGAAATATGGCGGAAACTTTCAAAGCGATCGCCCCAATAAAAAAGACCGTCTCCGCGAGGATTTATTTCTTCATCTCGATAAATTTTGACAGTTGATTCTGCAAAAGAAGGGAGAAGAGGAAGACCGAGAGGACGAAGAATTTCTTCTCGATGCACTCGTCCGAGACGATGTACGCGATCGTCAACATCTGAGAGAAAATCCACAAATCCTAAAGTGAGAGATTCGCTTTGTAGATCGGCGTTGGGTTCTGCCAATTGCCAAGAAATCCCTTCCTCTAAAAAAACTTTTGGATAAGCAGCAGCGAGGGTTATTTTTCCTGCATATTTTTCGAGAATTGTTTGTAATTTGCGATCGTCTTCGACACCATAACCGCTTGGTAAATCGAATAAGAGATCGAGAGAAATAGTCTTGGCTCCGGCATTCATCAAGCGATCGATCGCGATGGCATAAGTTTCTCGCGGCCAAGGAAAATTAGACAGCAAACGCGTAATTTCTTCATCATTTTCACTCTCCTGATAGGTTTCTGCTGCTTTCAAGGAATTGTCATCAATAGCGAGAATAATAATATCATCAGGGGCGGGAATCGAACCGCGAAAAACAAAAAATTGCGTGCGAATTTGTCGGTCTAACCATTGTATCGGCGTGCCATTCCAAACCGTCGCGATCGCGCCACCACTGACCCAAATTCCTGCTAAAACTGCTCCTAAAACTTTGGGGCGCAAAAGTTTCCACCATTGGGAAAAATTCTGGGAAAATGGCTGCGATCGCGGGTCTTTTTGACGCATGATTTTTACCGATACGATGTGAATTCCCTCATGGTTATAGCATTTTCAAGAGAGTTTTGTTTGCGATCGCGTAAACGATGGCAATCTCGACCTAACGAATTGGCGCAAATATACCACAGCAAAAGTTTATCATGCTTTGTTTGCTCATCGCGATCGCGGTCAATTTCATATCCTAACCCACTTTTTTGAGGGGGCGCATTTTCAACAGCCGGATATTGCGATTAATTCGTTTACTGCGATCGCTTTTTTAACGATGCGATCGCATGACTTTTTTAAAACAAACTTACTCGAATTTACTTTTATCCGATATAATAAAAATAAGGTGAATCGCTCGGTTATCCTAAATGGTAAGCACTCTAACTAAACCTCTCACCCTCGAAGAGTTTCTACAACAACCCGAAACCAAACCCGCCAGCGAATATATCGATGGACAAATCATCCAAAAACCAATGCCTAGTGTAGAACATAGCGCAATTCAAGGAGATTTAGTCTCATTTATTAATGCAGCACTTCGATCTAAAAAGATTGCTCGTGCTTTCCCTGAATTGCGCTGTAATTTTGGAGATAGAGCTATTGTTCCCGATGTTTCCGTTTATACTTGGGAGAAAATTTCTCGGAACGAAAACGGAAAAGTTGCTGGTGTTGTTGCGATCGCACCCGATTGGCTGATTGAAATTCTCTCTCCAGAACAAAGCCAAACAAAAGTTATCAAAAAGATCGTCCATGCCTTAAAATATGATACTCAAATGGGATGGCTCATTAATCCTTATGAAGAATCGATTCTAGTTTATTCTCCAGACAAACCAACAGAGATTTTTGACGAACCAGATTTAGTTTTACCCGTTCCAGAATTTGCAAAAGAACTTGAGTTAACCGTGGGCGATCTATTTGCTTGGTTATTAGAATGAAGATTAAAAAATTAAATCGGTAATTACAATAACTCCCTCAGCACGAAACCGCCGGGGATTTTCAATCTCTGGCGGCTCGACGATAAGAAGTATAATAACCCAGAGAAATATTTAAACTTTCGTTGCGCGATTCGCCGTTCTTTCCATCTCCCGTACCTTTTTCCCGCGCCAGAGAATGCGAATGGGAGTTCCTGTAAAATTCAACTGTTCTCGGAACTGGCGATCGATATAACGGCGATAACCATCATTAAAACGCTTGGGATCGTTCACAAACAAAGTAATCGTCGGCGGTTGTACGCTAACCTGAGTCCCGTAATAAATTCTTCCTTGTTTTCCTTGGCGAGAAGTCGGTGGAGAATGCCAGTTCGTCGCCTCCTGTAATACCTCATTAATCACCGAAGTCGTAATGCGTCGCCGATGGGATTCTACCGCCGTATCCACCAAATTAAACACCTTCTCTACCCGTTTTCCCGTCAGCGCGCTAATAAATAAAGGTTCCGCCCAATCCAAAAAATATAAACGGTCTTTCACCTGTTTTTCGTATTCGTAAATCGTGTAAGAATCTTTTTCAATTGCATCCCATTTATTAATTGCCAAAACCGCCGCCCGTCCTTCCTCAATAATGCGATTTGCTAATCTTTGATCCTGTTCCGTCACCCCATCAACTGCATCTAAAACCAGAATCACTACATCCGCCCGACGAATTGCCTTAAACGCACGATTAATACTAAAAAATTCCGCCCCGTATTGTACGTTTTTCTTCCTGCGAATTCCCGCCGTATCGATAAGACGATAATACTTTCCCTCTCGTTCTACCCGCATATCGATCGCATCTCGCGTCGTGCCGGAAATGGGACTGACAATCGAACGATTCTCCCCCGTTAGGGTATTTAACAACGTCGATTTTCCCACATTAGGACGACCGACGATCGCCACCCGCGTCTCGGGAATATCCGGGATATCTTCCCGTGCGGGCAAAACCTTCACCACCTCTTCTAGCAACTCCCCCGTACCATTGCCGTGAATGGCAGACACGGGATAGGGTTCGCCGCACCCCAACTCCCAAAACTGCGCTGCCTGTACGAGACCTTGTTCCGGGGATTCGCACTTATTCACCACCAAAAAAACTGGAACCGGTTGCAGGCGCAACCATTGGGCAATCTCTTCATCCGCAGGCATCGGACCGCTTTGTCCATCTACAACAAAAATCGCCGCACTTGCCTCTTGTAGCGCCGCCATCGCCTGTTCCCGGATCGACGGCAAGAACTCCGTATCATCATCGAATACTAACCCCCCCGTGTCCACCACGAGGAAATCCCGATCCAGCCAAAAGGCTTCTTGATAAGTGCGATCGCGGGTGATTCCCGGTTCGTCGTGAACGATCGCGGTACGATTGGCTGCTAAACGGTTGACAAACGTAGATTTGCCCACATTGGGACGACCGATAATTGCAATAATAGGAAGAGACATGGTAGAAACTTGTTTAGAAATTTAAGAAATAAGAGAAAAACTGAGGCATAAAAACGCCAATCTCCTCATTATAGCAAATAAAATCTAAAAATACTCCTACTTTCCAATCTTCACGCAATGGTACATTATCGAAAAGCGATTGCCCCACAAAAAAACCGGACTTGCCTGTAAAAAGTCCGTTGACGTTCTCCCCCACCTAAAGGCGGGGGGATTCATCATTCAACAAGTCATCGTTAGCGAGCAGGGTTTCCCCAACCAAGAGGGCATCTCTCCTGATGCGTGAGTTTGGATGCGCCCCACCCTACTTAGTCCCAATTCCAAGAGGACGAAATAATGACCAACCCGCATCACTTATCAATCTAAATTAAGATTAGATGCGTTTTTCGAGATACTGTCCGATGGTTTGCTCCTTCCCAGCCCGAGAGATGATGGTTTGACGAGTCCGGTAATTTGCACCGATAAATTTGAATTCTTCCTCAAAAACAGAACTGTTATATTCCGTTCGCAAATGGAGAATTTTCGGACTATTTTCGGGAAAATGATACTGTGCCGTAATGGGTTGCAAAGTGGCAAAACCGCGATCGCGATACACGAGCGTTTCCGACATTCCAAACACTATCGAACCCGACAGGGGTTTGCGACTGGGTTTAATGTAGCTGCTTTCCCATGTAACTTGGGAACCGCATCGGAGAATACTGGCATCTTCCAACCCATGCAATGCTGCCAGATGTTCTAATTCTGGCGTGCCGCGAGAGAGAAAGCGAACGGTTAAAAAACTCTCAACTTCCTGCACGTCGTTTGTTTCCAAACTGTAATAACGGCGTTGCGAGTGCCAGTCTCCGACAGATTCTTGCAGAAATGCGATCGCCAGTTCCCCAAGGGCAATCTCGGATTTTAATAGCAATGATGACATAAAGAGCAAAGTGTTTTAAGAAAAATTGGGCAAACAAGCAATTAGAGACTTGAAAACTAACCCTATTGTTGAATTCAAAATTCAAAGGCTGTCATTTTGAATTTTGAATTTTGAATTTTGAATTGATTTAAGCGCCCTTCATCATATTTTTGAACAGATTTTCTTGGGCCATTTTTTGACGAACGACCTCAATGAAAAGATTCTCGAGCTCGTCGCGGGAAACGTATTTAGCTTGTTGTGCGAATTTATGTAACTCGAACTGTTGCTCCAGACTGAGAGAGAAATTATTAGCGTTTTCCATGATTTCAGTCTCCTTATTCTACATATTGAACGGACGATAGGCGATTGCTAGAAGTTCGCCTCCCCTCAGCGATGCGATTGCTCCTTCGGTCTCGGTATGGACGTTAAGTGTTGCCATACCGTTTTTTCTTTGATTTGTTAAATAATGTAACTTATTCTTGACAAAGCTGTCAAGAGTTGCATTGAAGATTTAATGAAAGTTGCAAAACTTTAATAAAAATGGCCAAACTTTAGGGAAAATGGCTAAAAAATGGCAGCGATCGCTACAGAATGAGACGAGATCGCGAATTGTCCGAGATCCTTACTGAGAAGTTTATGAGAAGGGTTTTCAGCATTTTGTTCGCAGCGATCGCTTTGGGTAAAATCAAAAAGCAGAGCGATCGCCCGAGTTTTGTAACACTTTGTTTCGCCTGTAGGTTGCTTTCTCTTCAAAGGCAAAACCCCTCCCAGCCAAGACCCCGAGACTCATCCTTCAGTTGTAGTTATTCCATCTCCCCTCCCTCAAAATGATAAAATGCCCCTAAATCAGTTATCAGTCACCAGTCACCACTTCGGCATCGCTCAGTGCCAGCAGTCACCAGTTGGGGAACAACGAATAACCAACAACCAATAACAAATAACCAATAACAAACAACAATAAGGAGTATTTATGCGTGCAGTGCTGATGGCAGGGGGTTCGGGGACTCGACTTCGCCCCTTGACCTGCGACCTTCCCAAACCCATGGTTCCCATTCTCAACCGACCGATCGCAGAACATATCGTCAACCTGCTCAAGCGCCATGACATCACCGAAGTAATCGCCACTCTCCACTACCTTCCCGATGTCATGCGAGATTACTTTCAAGACGGCAACGATTTTGGCGTACAGATGACTTATGCGGTAGAAGAAGATCAACCTTTGGGAACGGCAGGCTGCGTGAAAAATATTGCCGAACTGTTAGACGATACCTTTTTAGTCATTAGCGGCGACAGCATTACCGATTTCGATCTCAAAGCCGCGATCTCCTTTCATAAAGAGAAACAATCTAAAGCCACGCTGATTTTAACCCGCGTTCCCAATCCCGTTGAATTTGGCGTTGTCATTACCGACAAGGACAATCGCATTATTCGCTTTCTCGAAAAACCCTCCACTAGTGAAATTTTTTCCGATACGGTCAACACTGGCACCTACATCCTCGAACCGGAAGTCTTGGAATATCTGCCAGAAAATGAAGAATCCGACTTTTCTAAAGACCTTTTTCCTTTACTGCTGGCAAAAGGAGATCCCATGTATGGCTATATTGCCGAGGGATATTGGTGCGATGTCGGTCATCTGGAGGCTTATCGCGAATCTCAATACGACGGTTTGGAAGGGAACGTCAAACTCGATTTTGCCTATGAAGAAAAAGAACCCGGTCTCTGGTTGGGTTCCGATACCTACATCGATCCCTCCGCAAAAATCGATCGCCCGGTCTTAATTGGTAATAACTGTCGCATCGGGCCGCGGGTGCATATCGAAGCAGGAACCGTCCTCGGGGATAACATTACCATCGGAGCCGATGCCAATCTCAAGCGTCCGATCGTAGCGAATGGCGCGATCGTCGGGGATGAGGCACACCTGCGGGCCTGCATTATTTCTCGCGGCACCCGGGTCGATCGCCGCGCTCACATTCTCGAAGGAGCCGTCGTGGGTTCTTTATCCTCCGTGGGAGAAGAAGCGCAAATCAGTCCGGGGGTGAGAGTCTGGCCGAGCAAAAAAATTGAATCCGGGGCGATTTTGAATATTAATTTGATCTGGGGGAATATGGCCCAGCGCAATCTCTTCGGTCAGCAAGGGGTTTCCGGATTAGCCAATATTGACATTACCCCCGAATTTGCCGTCAAACTCGGAGCCGCCTACGGATCGACCTTAAAACCGGGTTCGATGATTACGGTATCTCGAGATCAGCGCCCCATCTCTCGCATGGTCAGTCGCTCTTTAATTGCCGGAATCATGTCGGCGGGGGTAGGCATTCAAAATTTAGAAGCAACGGCGATTCCCCTCGCCAGAACAGTGATTCCGACCCTTGCTGTCGTGGGAGGGGTTCACGTCCGCTTGCATCCCAACCGTCCCGACTCAATTCTGATTGAATTTTTCGATGCTAAAGGGATCAATATTACCAAGTCCAAAGAGAAGAAAATCGAGGGCGCTTATTTTAAAGAAGATCTGCGACGGGTGGCGATCGCAGATATCGGCATCATGAATTATCTCAGCCAAGTCCTCGATATTTACAGCGAGAGTTTTGAAACCCATCTTAATGTCGAAGCGGTTCGCACCTCTCACGCGAAAGTCGTCATCGATTACGTTTACGCTGTCTCTGGGGCGATTTTACCGCGATTGCTGGCGAAATTCGGCTGCGATGCCGTTGTCCTCAATGCCAGCTTGAGTCAAACCGCCGTCTCCAATGAGGAACGAGAAGCCCTCCTTATCCAACTGGGTCATGTGGTGGAGGCGGTAAAAGCCAATTTAGGGGTGCAGGTTTCCGCCAATGGAGAACAGTTAATTCTCGTCGATGAGGCCGGTTTATCCATTCGCGGGGAAATGCTGACGGCGTTGATGGTCAATATGATGATGACCGCTCATCCCCGCAGTGCGGTGGTGGTTCCGGTTCATGCCTCCAGTGCTGTCGAACAGATTGCCCGCCGCCACGACGGTCGCGTCATTCGTACCAAAGCCAATCCTACAGCATTGATGGAAGCCGCCCAAACGGATCCCGGTGTCGTTTTGGGGGGAAGCGGGGAAATGGGCTTTATTTTCCCCCAATTGCATCCCGGTTTTGATGCCATGTTCTGCGTTGCCAAACTGATCGAAATGCTGACGATCCAAGAACGCTCTCTGGCACAGATTCGCGGAGAATTACCTCGGGTTTGCCACAAAACTTATACCATGCGCTGCCCTTGGACGGTGAAAGGAGCATTAATGCGACATTTGGTCGAAACCCATCCGGCGGAAAATTTAGAGCTGATCGATGGTGTAAAAATTGTCAATCGTCAAAATGACAATTGGGTGCTAATCTTACCGGATGCTGGAGAACCCTTGGTGCATATCTTCGCCAACAGCGAAGATCGCGATTGGGTCGATCGCACCTTGATGGATTATCGCCAGCGCGTTCAAGATTTCATCGACCAAGAACAAGGGGTGGAATTGGCGAACTAAAACCGCAATGGTCTAAACTAGAATAAAAAGTCAAGCAACCCGATCGAGTTATGAATAGCTGTACTTTAATGGCCGAGATTGTGGAATCTCCTCAACCGCGCCGGACTCAAGACGATAGACCCGTGACCAATATGTTCGTGAAATTTGAGGGGTCGCGGGACAACGATCCCCCCGGCATGCTCAGAGTTACGGGATGGGGAAATTTAGCCGAAGAACTCAGTGCCAATTATCAGGCTGGCGATCGCGTTATTCTCATCGGCAGTTTGAAAATGGATCGCGTTGAGGTGGAAAAACAGGGAGTCCGCTACAAGGAAAACCGAGTGGAATTGATCCTTTCTCGCATTTATAAGCAAGAGGGAGGATTTGGCGAAACTCGAGGGAGTTCCGATCGAACTCCCATTGCGGCGACTCCAATAGTCGAACCCGAACCCGCAACCCCCGTCCCTACCAGTAATTTAGATAATGTCGTCCCCATCGGCAATTACAATCGTTCTTCGGGGTCTAACGATCTCGAACCCGAACCTACTTCGACGGAATCGACTTATGAAGATGAGGCAGATTTAGACGATATTCCGTTTTAAATTGACAATCTAACAGAAGGAGGCGTTTCAGGCGATCGCAAAGTTACCGAGTATCGCCTCCTCATTTAATTTTTTCCGCTCGAATTTTGGGGGATATATTATTTCCGAACTATTCTTCTACTTTTTCGGGAAAGCGATCGATGAGTTCTTCACGAGATAATTGCAGGAGTAGTGGAGTAAATTCTTCGGATGGGAGTTCCATAATCGGCGCGATCGCTGCTGCTAATGTTTCATCAATCGCCCCAAAGCGAATCCGAAAAATATTTTCAATGAGAAGGCGAGTTGCTTCTTTTTTCCCCTCTCCTCGTCCTTCTTCGCGTCCTTCTTCGCGTCCTTCTTCGCGTCCTTCTTCTTTGGCTTGTTGGCGGATTTCGGCCACTGCCTCTTCATACATTTGGGTCAGGGTCACAATTAACTCCTCATCGTCTCGATCTAAATCTTGTTCTTTATTTTGACGTTTGGTTAAGAGAGCAATTAGTTCTCTAACTAATTTTATAACATTTTCCCGCAAGCGGTTCTCGCGGGGTAAGGCTTCGAGTTCTTGGATGGCTTGTTGCTGCACTCTGCCCCTTCCTAACAGTCTTAACCAAAGGGTTTCCGGGGTTTTGGGGAGTTGGTGGATAACGACGATCGCACTTCGCAAACTCGTCCCCAAAAAGTATATTCCTTGTTCTTCTTCTTGCGTTGAGGCTTTTGCGTGAAAACCTTGCAGGAAGTTGTCCGATGCGGTGGGAGTTAGAATCCACAGTTGGGGTAATTTGCGATCGGGAATGGGTGTTTTTGTCCGGTTTTCTTCGCGTTTTAATTCTGCAAGAACGACAAACAATTTCATCATGCAGGTGAGAATCTCATGGGGGGTTGCTGGATTGCGAAAAGGCTCAAAAAGTGCGGGAGTTTTTATCAATTGTCCGAGTAAGCCTAAAGTTTCTCGATGTTCGCGTTCTGAAGAAGATGGTGTAAACAAAAGATCGATTTGGCGACCTTCCGATTGAATTTGCTTGCTAATTTCGACCGTGCCGAGGGGGGAGAGAATTTCGCTGAGATATTGTTTGGCAAATTGGTCGTGAATAAAACGAGTCATTTTAGTTATCAGTTATCAGTTACCAGTTATCAATGAAAGCTAATGATGGCCGAGTTAAATGGATGGGACTTAATCCGGATTGAACCCACTAACGATCGCACCCTCAAAGTGAAATGCGTTTTTAAAGGCAAACAAACCTCTTTTATGGAGTATAATGACGATCAACCAAGCGAATAAAGAAACATGGATTATTTTTCACTGTGACGGAGAGCAACCCGGATGGGAAAATCGTAAAAATCCGATGGGAAATCTGACCGATATTCTCGACGAACATTGAGATTACACTGCCGATGGTAGCGTTCCTAAAATTGGCGATCGCCTGCGTCAATTTCATCACGTCGAAGGATTTGAAGATGCGATCGCACCCGAAAGTTCAACTCATGTCCGCGATGGAGATTGGATCGTCACTCGCATCGATCGCTATCCCGCCGCCTCAGAAGATTGCGAGAAAAAAGAAATTGTAGTATGTTACTGTAAATTCAGTCCTATTGCATCTCAATTGGAACTCCTTCCTAAACCCGAAGTTCCCACCTTGTAGGAAGTTTGAAAAAGCGCCAACAAACTGAAAAATTATTAATGAATGGGGCGATCGAAAGTAGCAAAATCTCGGCGTACGTCCTGCACTTCATTTAAAGCAATGCCTTGATATTCGACCCAAGCATGAGCCTCAAACTGACCCCGATCGCGCCGCACCCCAATTCTCAATTCGCTTTCAATTCCTTGCCAGCGTAAAAGCTGCCACAAAACCAAAGACTTTTTTAAACAATTGCTCAAAAATCGGCAATAACGGGCGGCGATTTTGACCATTGCGGCAGTGTCTTCAACCCGTTGTCCTTGCTCTGTATCGGAAAGAGTTAAACTTTGTTGGGGCAGTTGGGAAAGTATCTTTTGAGTGGTTTTCAGACCCGAAAGGGGAAGAGCGATCGCTACGAAAATCAGACCGAAAAACGCCCTCAACAATAGCGATCGCGATCGCGGGGGTAATTCTTTCAACGTCGTCCATTTACGACCCGCTAACTCGAACCAACCCATATTCAACCAATTGTGCGACAAACTCTAACAAATCTTGTTTTAAGCGTATCTCATCGACTTCATATTCTGCTAATAAAATCTCATAGGCGACTTGTAGGGACTCGGACTCATTTGCAACGGTTAGCATTCGCGTCCCGATTTCATCCAAACCAAAATATTCTTCACTCTCGAGATCGAGCAAAACCGATTCACCCGCCAAATCTTGGATGAGGACATTTTCGGCGAGAGAAACTTTTTGAGCGAGGGTTAAATCGGACATTGAGGGAGAGGGGAGAGAGGGGGGAGAAGAGGGAGAGAGGAGAGAGAGAAAATCTCTAGGTGTGTGAGGATGGGACCTCTCTCGCGATCGCCAATTAGCTGACCACCAATTGACCTTCCGTGGTTAAACCAATCGTGCCTTCTAACTTGGCATTATCCAATTGAGTACCGATTAAATTTGCACCAATCAAATAAGCACCGACTAACAACGCACTGGCTAAATTGGTATTCAGCAAATTAGCATTAGAAAGATTGGCATCGGTGAGATTTGCCCCGATGAGATTGGCATCGCTGAGATCCGAGCGCACTAACTTCGCTTCGCTGAGATCCGCACTTAAAAGTTTCGCCGAGACGAGATTGCTCGTACTTAAGTTTGCCCCGCCGAGATCGGCACTGCTCAAATTGGCACTATTGAATTTTGCCCCGATCAGATTTGCGCCAACCAGCTTAACAGCTCCCAAATTTGCCTCGCTCAAACTGGCATTCACCAAAGTGGCAAAGGTTAAATCCGAAGCGCTTAAAACCGTCCCGTTGAGATTGGCATCAAAAAGATTGATCCCTTTGGCATCCGCCCCTCTAATATTGGCGCGAGTTAAATCGGCATTAACGAAATTGGCATAACTCAGATCGGCTCCACTGAGATTTGCGCCGCTTAGATTTGCGCCGCTTAGATTCGTGCAATACAGATTAGCACCACTGAGGTCAGCGCCACTGAGGTCAAAATTGCTCAAGTTGGCGTGACTCAAGTCTCCGCCTTGGCATTTCTTCGTTTCGAGTAATCTTTCGATATCTCCAGTATTGTCAGCCATATTCTTTGTGGAATGGGTGGGGTGCAAGTCAACCAAAATAATAGCAGCATTGGGGGAGGGTGATGCGTTTTGCGCTTTGAGTTTTCAATTGCGATACGATTGCCGTTAGAAATAAGGAAATCGATCGCCCATAACCCAGCCCAACTAAATGTTGCAAGGGGTCTCCCGTTATACAGACGTTAACGGGAGACGGGGCTTTTAAAGGGTGGACGCAGGTTTCGCCCGCAGCCCCTTGGCAATTGCAACCAGCAAATCAACTGCGTAGCATCCGCATTTCGGCAAAGCTGAGTGACTGCTTAATCAGGATTTTTCGGTAAACGCTTGATGTAATCTCGAATGATTTCAGCAACAGCATATCCTTAGTTCAACCGAAAAAACCCTCGTTATCAAACAAGATTCCCGTTGGTCGATTTATCTGACTAGCGGTATTTTTATTTGCGTTGGGTTGGCGATTCTTTTCGGCGCTTTTATTAAACAAAAATAGGAGATAAGCGATCGCCCAAACTCAAGCGATCGCCTAAAATTATTGAATTCAAAATTTTGACTTTTGAATTGTTTCTAGGTATCGTATATTTTGGCTTCTCGTGCTTCGGGATGTTCCTCACAATACTCTTCAAAATAAGTTTGTGCGGGCTTTTTAGCGCGTTGGTGAGCGAGTTCTGCTTGTAATTCCTCGACAGTATCCCAAGCATTCGCACATTCAGGGGATGTCGCGCCTTTTTCAGCACAAATTGCCCTTGCAGCATCTCGCGCTTTGGCAATTTCTTCTTCTAGGGTTAATTCTTTGGGCGCTTCGACAAAATTACTTTTGGTAATAATATCGGAGATAGAAACAATACCGAGTAATTTTTCTTTGATAACGGGAGCGCGACGGATTCCGACATTGGCAAATAAGCGAGCAACGTATTCAACGCCGAGATCGGGATTGACCGTGATGCAAGGTTTGGTCATGATTTCGTAAACCCGGATGCCTTTGGGATCTTTTCCGTAAGCAGCAACTTTATAAGCGATATCAGTTTCCGTTACCATTCCATAGGCATCTTCCTCCGTGCGACGGGAAACAACGAGCGCTCGCAATCCTTTTTCTTTCATCACTGTAACGGCTTCGGCAACGGTGGCAGAACCGCGAATGGTGACAACATCCGTTGTCATAATATCCGATGCTTTCATCTTATATGCGTCCTCAAAACAGGCCAATTGTCATATTGTTCTAGGAATGGGCAGAAAGAACAAGCCCCAAACAGTAGAATGCGATCGCGACTCCCAATCCCAACAAAAAGCAAGTTCGCATCAAATTTACAGCAGCGAGGACGATTTCGGGGGTAATTTTGCGATCGCTCTCTCCCAATAAGGGCTTATTTTTCACAGTTCCTCGATAAATATTTTCCCCCCCCAGTCGTACTCCCAAAGCAGCAGCGTAAGAACATTCGCTCCAGCCGGAATTGGGACTGGGATCTTGGGGCGCATCTCGACGACAGAGGGCAAAAACTCGCCTCGGTTTTCCCGATATGAGGGCGATCGCGAGGACGGTAAGGCGACAGGGCAACCACGTCAAAACGTCCTCTAATTTGGCGCTAAACCAGCCGATATCCGTATAAGGTTCTCTTTGATAGCCCACCATTGAATCGAGGGTACTGGCGGCTTTATAAGCCAAACAGAGGGGGATGCTGCCAAAGGGAAAGAATAACCCTAAGATGGCATAAAACAGAGGAGCAGTTACGCCGTCGGTGGCGTTTTCGGCAATGGTTTCTAAAACGGCGCGTAAAATTTCTCTTTCCGATAAATTGGCGGTTTCTCGCCCCACATACAAGCTCAATTTTTCCCGAGCGAGTTCTATTTTTCTCTCAGTTAAAGGAGCTAAAACATCCATTGCCGCATCTCGCAAACTGCGCCCGGCAAAACAACTGGCGAGGAGAATCGCCGCGATCGCCATGCCGAAAAGGGGATGAATGAAGTTTGCAATAAAAACAATTGTCCAACCTGCGATCGCGCTGCCGAAAATTAATCCGCTTCCTAAGAAAATCCCTAAAATTCGTTTAATTTCTTGACTGGGATTGAATTGAAAAACAAACTGCGTTGTGGATTGAATGATTCCCCCCATGACTTTCACGGGATGGGGAAAACTCCACGGATCTCCGATGAGGCGATCGAGCAGTGCAGCAAAAAGAAGAATGGACAGTGAGTGGAAAGAAAGCAAGGTGAGTACAACGATAGATACTTGAGTCTGTTAAGAAGATTCTTCCATCATTTATACATTCGATCGAGATCGTGCAATTCTTGCGTATCCATTGGAAACTTTAAAAATAAACTATCAGAGTTGTCGAGAGAGTGAATTATTTGATTTATTTGTGCGATCGCGCAAATCATATCTTCAATAACAACATTATTTTCCTCTATCATACACGCCTCCTTATCCTATCAAAACGATCTGATTCTTCAAGATTAGCATAAAGAGAATATAATTGTTGTTTCTTTCTCTCGTTTTAAACGGCAAGAAGTAACGAGCGATCGCTCATTTGAGGCTGTTGGGGAATTGCGATCGCAAAGGTCGTTCCTTGTCCGGATTGCGATCGGCACTCGAGGCGGCCGCCGTGTTTTTGCACGACAATTTGATAACTAATTGATAAACCCAATCCCGTTCCTTTTCCTACGCCTTTGGTCGTAAAAAAGGGATCGAATAATCGCGATTGAATGGATTCGGGGATTCCCGGCCCGTTATCGGAAATCGAAATGACAATCCAATTTTTATCGTTGACTTCAGTGCGAATCTGAATCGTACTGGGATTAAATTTGAGTTCTTCAATGCTCCGCTGTTCCTCCCATTCTCGCAGAGCATCGATCGCATTGCTGAGAATATTCATAAAAACTTGGTTGAGCTGGCCGGCATGACAATTAACCAAGGGCAATTCTGCATAGTTTTTAACGATTTTAATAGCCGGATTATGTGCGTGAGCCTTAAAGCGATTGCTAAGAATAATTAAAGTACTGTCGAGGCATTGATGCAGGTCAACTTCTTTCACGATCGCTTCATCAACGCGAGAAAAAGTTCGCAAAGAATGCACGATCTCTTGAATGCGATCGGTTCCCATCTGCATCGATCGCACGATTTGCGGCAAATCTTCTTGGAGATACTCCAATTCGGTTTCTTCGAGTTTCTCTATCAGATCGGGGGAGGGATTGACATATTCTTGTCCGTAGGATTCCAACAAGTGCAGTAAATCTCGAATGTAGTTTTGGACGTGATGCAAATTGCCATGAATGAAGTTGACGGGATTGTTGATTTCATGGGCAATTCCTGCCATCATCTGTCCTAACGCCGACATTTTCTCGCTCTGAACCATTTGCACTTGCGCGTGCTGCAATTCTTGCAGGGTTTGTTGAAGTAATTGATTGGCTCGGATGAGTTCCTTTTGAGCTTGGCGGCGTTGGTGGACTTCTCGAGATAAGGCCTCGATCTTTTGATTCAACAGGATAAAATTACTATTCGCATTGCTATTCTCTTGCAAGCGCATTAAAAGCAGTGCCGGAGAATGTTCGCTCCAAGGACGGATCGCAGCACCGCGAGTGCGATAGATGGAAACGATATTATCGGGCGATCGCAATTCAAAGACTCCCAATACCATCCCTCGACTTTGAGAGCAGGTTTGTAGATATTGAGTAATTTTGTCCGAGGGTTCTTCTGCTAATTCAAATAAACTTTTGCCTCGGAGTTCTCGGCTGCGATATTGCAAAATTTTAGCCGCATGTCGATTGACCGCGAGAATTTCTCCCTCGCTCGAGAGCAGTAGAGTGGGTTCTGGCAAGACGCGGATCAATTCTGTAAATTCTGAATATCCCATGCTCTTTTGTCCTCATTGAAAAGATTGAAAATACAAACTATTTATCTCTTCACTTGTTCTGAGAATCTTTATGCTTGCACGCCTCGAAAATATTCTCGACCTTCAGCATCTTCAGCATCTTCAGTCGCTTGCAAGTAAACGACAACCGTACACCCCAAATCCCCGAGAGCGAGGGTTTGTTGCAATTCAACTTTGGCATAACCTAAATTTTCTGCGGCAATCGACCCAAAAACATTAGAAGTCATCATGCACATCGAACTGCGATTTTGGACTTTATCCCCAAACGGACAAACTCGATTGCCAAAGACGAGTTTTTCTTCGCTTTCCTCTATCAGATAAAAATCCCCTTGAATACGCTTTTTGAGATCGACCAAAACCTCAGTAACTTGCTGGCGAGAAAGATTGTTTACTGCAAGTGCCGATTTATATTCTCGGTTGATTTGCTGTCCCATTTTCTGACCGACTACGCTAATAAATCCAGAGGCTTCCTCTAAACCGACGACTTCTTGTAAAGTTCCCGATAATTCTCGAATTAAAGTGCGGAGAAAGATATCCCGGTGTAAAGAGACATCGGCACTATTGATGGAATTTTTGTCTTCGATTTTGTCTTCGATTTTGTCTTCGATCGCGCGATTCATAATCGATGTCTGCGCTCCAACGATAAGGTGCGTTGTTGAGAATTGTACTAAGCATTCTCTCTGTCATCGCTCTAAGGTAACAATTGGCTTCGCTCCGACTCTGTATCTTTTTTGACCGCATTCCCTATCTTTTATATTTTCTTAAACATTGCAAACAGATCGTTAACCGAATCGCAGTCATCGATATCAATGCAACTCGAAATGACCGTTAAATCTTCGATGGGTTGTTATGGCGATCGCTTCAATATGCAAAAATTGCAGTGAAGCGATGCGCCAATAATAAATCTCTTAATAGGGTTTGCGTCCGATGATATTTCCGGGAGGATTGTAGTTGCAAACCC
>JAGHZQ010000076.1 GCA_017746715.1 Cyanobacteria bacterium SBLK | reverse complement strand
CTTCTCTCTTTAGTCAAAACTCATCAATCTCAAAACTTTTGTAAGTATCTGAACAATCATCGTCATCGTATTATTAATTACTTTTATTATCAAGAAGAACTCATTTCTTCTATTGCTTCGGGAGCTGTTGAGTCTACTGTTCAGCAAATTGATCGACGACTTAAAATTTCTGGGGCTCAATGGAATCGTGATAACGTTCCTCAAGTTCTTAAACATCGATGTGCTTACCTTAACAATCATCTCTAATCTTTTTTTAGTTTCTTTGTTCTTACAAAACTGACCTGCTCCCCATCCAAGGGATTAAAATCGCTTGGATTTAGATCGGTAATAATACTGAAGCGAATGATAGAAAATTTGTCTTTTACTTTTTGAATTAATCGCGAGAGTTCTGTAGACTTACCAACCCCCGGATGTCCCATTAAACAGCCTTTAAAGAAAAGACCTTCCTTGCAAGCTCGTTCCAAATCTAGTTTTAATCGTCCAATTTTATCTCCCCCTCGCACTTCATTTAACTCTTTTCTGTAAAACGCATCAAGTTCTTGTTGTGTGGTTAAAGGATCGGGCTTGAGTCTGAGATAAATTTCTTCTAGAGAGTTGGCACGAGTCGTTTGCATATAGGAAGATTCTAAATCGTACCAATATTATACCGCAGAATCAGCAAATCAGGTGATATACTAATGAGCAGATGATTCTCAATCGATGCGATAAAACTGGCGATCGCACTTCTCGGACTATTTTTCTTCTTGTTCTTGAAAGCGATCGATCAAATCTTCCCGAGACAACTGTAAAAGTAAAGGCGTAAATTCTTGAGAAGAAAGTTTCATAATCGATTCGATAATTCCGGCAAGTTCCTCATCAATCGCCTCAAAACGAACCCGGAAAATATTTTCGATCAAGCGGTAAGTGGCTTGCTTTTGCCCCTCTTCTCGACCTTCCTCTCGACCTTCCTCTTTAGCTTGTTGGCGAATTTCTGCCATTGCTTCTTCATACATTTGAGTCAAAGTCATGATTAACTCCTCGTCATCGCGATCTAAATCTTGTTCTTTATTTTGTCGTTTGGCTAACAAAGAAATCAATTCCTTTACTAACCTTATAACATTGTCTCGCAAACGGTTCTCGCGAGGCAAGGCTTCGAGTTCTCGGACGGCTCGCTGCTGTACTCGTCCTCGTCCTAATAGCCTCAGCCATAAAGTTTCTGGGGTTTGCGGTAGCTGGTGAATGACAACCATAGCCGTTCTCCAACCCGTCCCCAAATTATAAATTCCTTGTTCCCCATCTTTCGAGGATGGGCGAAAACGGAACTGTTGCAGGAAATTTGAGGAAGCAGTGGGGGTCAGTATCCACAGTTGCGGTAATTGCGCGGTATTGAGAGAGATTTTGGTTCGTTTGGCCTCCCGTTCGCATTCCGAGATAATCACGAATAATTTAATCAGACAGGTGCGAATATCGCTAGGAGTTACCGGATTGCGGAAAGGTTCAAACAGTGCTGGCGTTGTTGTCAGTCGTCCCAATAACCCCAAGTCTTTTCGGCGATCGCTCCCAGTCGGAGAAGGCATAAACAAAAGGTCAATTTGACGACCTTCGGAATGGATTTCCTTGCTGGTTTCCACAGTTCCGAGAGAAGAAAGGAGTTCGCTGAGATATTGTTTCGCGAATTGGTCGTGAATAAAACGAGTCACGAGTGAATGAAGAATGAGTCAATACAAATAACATAACAGAAAGAGGATCGCTTGTTTTATTCAACCGAGAACGCGCAATTGCTCGCTACATTTTCTTGATTCCCGTTCTTAAAAATCATCTACATTAATGTAGGCTGGGCGATCGCGATTCGATCTCCTCCAACTTCCTCATCATTCGCAAACAAAATGGATTGGCAACTTTTGGGATTGAGCTTTATTACGGTATTTTTTGCGGAAATTGGCGACAAAAGCCAACTCGCCGCGATCGCCCTCGGTGGCAGTTCCCAATCCCCTCGGGCGGTATTTTTGGGCACTGTAGTCGCATTGGTGCTAGCAAGTTTTATCGGGGTTTTAGTGGGGGCGGGTGCGGCGCAAATCCTGCCCGAGCGATTGTTGAAAACAATCGCCGCGATCGGTTTTATCTTCCTCGCTTTGCGCCTCGTTTGGCCCGAATCTGAAGGGAACTCTCTGTAGGCACATACCATCAACAGGACTGTTCGCGGCAAAAATTTTTCAATTCTTCAGCTTTAATCCTACCGTGGTACTATCTGGATGGATTAAGAGGGCATCAGCCACCAACTCAATTCCAATCGTAGAGGAGGCCAGAAGGAGTGCAAGAGCCGAACGCAGCAGGACATGAAAATGTAAAAATAACCCGTTCCCCCCTTCAACCCATTCGCATTGGCGTAATTGGCGTGGGAAATATGGGACAGCATCACACCCGCGTTCTCAGTTTGCTCAAAGATGTGGAACTGGTGGGAGTGTCGGATGTCAATGTCGAACGGGGTTTAGATACGGCTAGCAAATATCGCATTCGCTTTTTTGAAGACTATCACAGCTTGCTCCCCCACGTTGATGCGGTTTGCGTGGCCGTTCCCACTCGCCTGCACCATCGAGTCGGGATGGATTGTTTGAAAGCAGGCGTTCATATCCTCGTCGAAAAGCCGATCGCCGCCAGCATCGCCGAAGCCGAATCGTTAGTCAATGCAGCCGCAGAATCCAACTGCATTTTACAAGTCGGTCATATCGAACGGTTTAATCCCGCCTTTCAAGAACTGAGCAAAGTTCTCAAGACCGAAGAATTACTCGCCGTCGAAGCCGATCGCATGAGTCCCTATTCCGATCGTGCCAATGATGTTTCGGTGGTCTTGGACTTGATGATCCACGACATCGATTTATTATTAGAATTAGCCAACGCCAAAGTCATCAAATTAACCGCCAGTGGCAGTCGCGCTTCCGACTCCGGCTATCTCGACTACGTGACGGCAACCCTAGGATTTGATAGCGGGATGATCGCAACCCTGACGGCAAGTAAAGTGACCCATCGCAAAATTCGTCGTATTAGCGCCCACTGTAAAAACTCTTTAACCGAAGCCGATTTTCTCAACAACGAAATTTTAATTCATCGGCAAACTACGGCAAACTGTATGACGGATTACGGTCAAGTGCTCTATCGTCAAGATGGTTCGATTGAAAAGGTTTATACCAGCAATATCGAACCCTTGCACGCCGAATTAGAACATTTTGTCACCTGCGTGCGCGGGGGCAATCAACCTTCCGTCGGGGGAGAACAAGCCCTGAAAGCCTTGCGCCTTGCCAGCTCCATCGAACATATGGCTTTAGATGGTACAGTTTGGAATGCTGCGGATTGGGAACTTAATTCTCCTCAATCTCTCCCCGTTTCTTGAACTCACTCGATTTCAGAGGTCTTGTTTCCTTCTGAGCGTTCTATTTTTGCCGCCGCTATTGCTTCCCAGAGCGATCGCGCCACGAGTTTGTTACCCTCGGGACTGAGGTGAATGCGATCGCGATAAAGGGTTTTAGGATTTTCCAGAGCCTTAAACAAGGGTAAAAAATCGAGGTAGTTCATCCCCAGATTTTGGGTAAATTCTAGCAATCGCTGCCGTGCCTTTTTTTCGTGGTCTCGAAAACCCGATTCAATTTCCCGCAGCAAGGGAGTGAGGGCAAGAAAAAATTGACATTGTTGGCCTCGAGCGATCGCGGCAATTTCTGCAATGGCTTTTAAATTAATACCCACGCGATCGCCCTTCTCGCCGCGAATGGCTTTGAGTTCGGGGATGGGCCGGGGACGAGCGAGAAAAAGTGCATACACTTCAACTAAGGCTAACGGCGGTTTGCGATCGGGATAGGCGCGATCTCGTCCGACGGGAATAGAGGTTGGGGGCGATCCAAATAAATCATCTGTATTCAGCAGCAAAATCAGCACTCGGGAATTAAACAAGCCAAATTTTTGTAAATAGGCGAGTTCGTTGCGAGGATTCCACGAATTCGCCGACGCATTGAGGACTTCTGCGATTGTGTCGCGATCGCCTGCATTTTGTTGGATCGATTGGGAAATAGTTTGGTTTTCGTCAGTCCACCAACCCCCATTAGCAACAGAATCCCCCACTAACATTATTCTTAAGGTTTCTGGGGCAGGGGCGGGGGTAATGGCGGGAGAGCGCATGGAATATTGATTGATGGCAATGCGGTTGCCCATGCGCCGCACCTGTTGATTGGGGGCGAGTAAATAGCCGATATCTTCATCGCCAATATAGAGTAAAGGATTGCCAAAGCCAAAGAATAGGCGCAATGCCAATTCGATCCCAATGATTCCGAGAATGACGATCGCGATCGCGACGATAAATTCCAAAGGCAACCTCCCGATACAGACAAAAAACTTCCTAAAGATTGCCCCGATTCAGTTGAGGCACTGCTAGGCTACAAAAGTAGAGTTCAAGAAGCGAGCAATGTCCGACCTCAATCGCGGCATCATGAAGTTTAAGAATGCTGACAAGCCCATTGTAGTCTTGATTTCCTCCTTGTTGGTGTTTGGGAGCATTGCTTTATTGATTGCATGGGCTTTAAATACGGCATATGCAGTTTAAACGTTCTTTTGGTTTTGGCGTAGGGATGGCGATCGCTTCCCTACTTCATTATCTGGCGATCGGATTGCATAAAAAAATTATTCTGACTTTCCCCTTTTTGAAAAATTTTGTGCTACCATTATTAATTGTGGTCATTCAAGGGTCGATGCCCGAGTGGTTAATGGGGGCGGACTGTAAATCCGCTGGCTACGCCTACGTTGGTTCGAATCCAACTCGGCCCACCACACATTCTTACGATTACATTCTTACAATTAAGGATAGGGTTTCTATAAGTTACCTTATTTTTAAGTTTCCCATTCTTGTTGCCCTCGTAGCTCAGTGGTAGAGCGCACCCTTGGTAAGGGTGAGGTCACGAGTTCAATCCTCGTCGAGGGCTTCTCAATCACAGTAAGCCTTTCAGCCGATACCGAGCAAGCAAAAATTTGTGATGATTGCGACTTAGGGGCGCAATGGGGACACAAAACAAAAAATCTTTAGTAAAGATCGGGCATTTCGTCAGGCTCGATCTTTTTGAGTCCGGTGTAATGTTTAATGACTGTCTCCGGTCGATCGCCAATTAAGCCAGCAATCTTTACAAGGGAAAATGCGTGCTTGTAATGCAAGTTGGTGACGTAACTGTGACGGAGGGCGTAGGGGCGCAACCGAGTCACAATTTTGCCGTCAGCCCGCAATCCGTCAAGAACGGCATACCATTGACGCTTAGTAAAATTGCCATGATCGAGGTAACTACCTTCGGAATTTTGAAAGAGTGGGGTATAACCCTGCAAGGGTTTGAGAATATTGGCTAACTTCTGGGGCAAGGCGATAGATCGAGCGATGTGATTTTTCGTCACATCCATTAATTCCCCTTTGCTGTAAGCCTTGGAGATTTTGGCTTTACATCCTCTTTGAGTCCATTGCAGATCGTCCCAAGTTATGGCGATCGCTTCCTCGGGCCGGCAACCAGTCATCGCGAGGAACGCAACATAAGGATAATAACGACTGTGGGGGAAAACGCTATTTTCCGGGCTATAGGTATCCTGCCGGAAAGCCTCCAAAATAGCGGTGACTTCTTCAGGTTCAAACCATTGAATTGTCTTTCGTTGCATTTTGGGCAGTTGGGATTTTAAATTTTTATGTTCTCCTGTCACCAGTTTTATCGCAGCGTTCAAACTGGTGAAATAACGGTGCAATGTTCCCGCCGATCGCAGTTTTAAGGAGTGAATCGCTAAATAATCGATATTCTCTAATAGAATTGCTTCGGAGGGAAGTTCTTGCAAAAATCTATCGATGTCTTTCCATCCTCTCTTTTGCGTTGTTGGCGCTATTTGAGGCTGTTTTCTAATTTTATATTCTTTCCAAATATCTATTAAGGAATCTTGCTTTATTTTTTTCTGTTTTTTTGATGTTTTTGGAGTTTTATAATTATTGATGTCAAACGTTTTTAGTGCTAATTCTGAACTTATTTTATCTGCCAAATTTCTCGCTATTTCCCAAGTCTCTTTTGTTATTCCTCCCCCAACGGTAATATTATGCTGTACATAATTTATTTTGAGCCGTAATCTAAAACTATTATTATGCTTTACGATCGTTACTCTACCTCGTCTCTCAAGTTTTTTATCATCTTTTCTTTTTTTGATAGTGGAGAGGTGCATAGGAGTAAAATAGGGGCGATCGCGTTACTATTGATGAACTAAATAATAAATTCAAAGGGATTATCAGATTCATCATAATCATCAAATTCATCTCCTTTTTGCGCTATTTCCCATGATCTTTTTTGATTATTAGGTCCTCGCTGACCGCTTACTGGACAAGTTTGCAGCATACTCGCATCATCATCTGGATTGATATATAAAGCATCAGCAAATCCTTGGTTGTGCCAATCTTCTCTGACTTTCCAGCCTTTTTTATTTGTGTCTCTTCCCTCTCCTAAAATCAAACTTACTGCTAAAAAAGAGCATTTATGAGAATAAGGACCTTGTGAAGGAGACTTTATTAATGGTAGGAATAGATGAGTATCTAGTAAGGTATCGTGACGAAAATATCGCTCGTTTAAAAAGTCATCTTCAAATCTCCAACATTTGCCGGCGTGTTCTATTTCTGCATCATTAGGATTGGCACATGAAATACAAATGTTCTTTTCGGCCCCATCCTCATCGTGATAGTTTTCATGAACAAAAAGAACATTAGGCAGCAGATACCAAGTTTCATGGTATTCATTATTATCCTCGATGATATGAATTTGATAATAATGACAATTATGACAATAAATTCTTGTTTCATAATAAGAAGTATCATTGGGGTCTGAGGAAGCTGTTATAAAATCAATATTTTTAGATTTGCAATTAGGACAAATTTTCATTTTGTTACCTCAAAATATTATGATTGATTAATAAAGACGAATCAACATTAAATAAGCCTTGTCTTCCTCTCAGAGGAATAAGAGGATCGATCGCACGGACATTTCTCAAATCCCATGCCCAACGACCGCTAGACCAATCTCCGCAGACTTTTTCTTGTTGTGATAAGCGCCTGCGAACATCACCAGTAATAGGGATGCAATCGACTAGATCGCAAATACAAACTAATTGACCGAGGGGTAAATCTCCCCAATCCAAGCGGATATTGTGTTTATTTTGCAAGATAAAAGCGGTGTCTTTTTGTATCTGTTCTCCTGTTCTTTTGGCGGCATGAATAAGCAATGTTCCTCGGTAGTCGGTGAACCACGATCGCGTTTCATACTGTTTATGACCGTGGGTAATGAGGCTTGCCCACGGTTGCCAGAGGGAGAGGGCTTTAATTTTTTGATTCTCCATTTTTCAATTAGCTATGTAAGAGGAGTTGCGTTGAGAGAAAAAATCATAGTTAAAATTCACTGGGAAGAACAAACGAGCAATCTTCTTCTGAAGGATTAGGATGCGCTTCGATTTTCCAATTTTCAATCTCCAGATTGTAGGCGATGCTTTCAGCAACTTGTTGAGGTGTTCTCCAATAATTATCTAATGGATTAATGATATGTTTTCCTCGAATCTCACAGGCTTGAGCCAATGAGCCATATTCGCAAGTTTGTTCCCAGATATCGTATTTTTTAAGGTAGCCTGTCCCATCGGGCAAATCTAAATTTTTAAAAACAAAGGGGGTATCGGAAATCAATGTGTTATTAATAATTCGTATCATTTTTCACCTAGCTATGTAAGAGGAGTTGACCGATGCGATCGCATAATCTGAAATAAGATAATCTTTCAAGGACTGAAGGATCTGATTGATAAAACAGTTCTATCGCTCTAAATATTTTCCACGGAATTTCTGGATCGGGGTAGTATTTAGGACGCGGGCAATCGCTTAACAGCATTGGGGAGGATACTTTAGGTGTCTCATATCTCTCATCAAATAATTGATAAGACTGAAAATAAACCCAACTATTTTTTACACAAACTTCAACCACTTCAAAGCCTTCGCGAGCTAATTCGTAGTATTTTTTGGTGGCTTTTCCATTAGAGTCAAAAAGTTCGTTATTCTGTTTGGGGGTAATTAATCGAGTCATTTTTTAGGAATATCTAAATCGAGGGATAACTGACCGGGGGGAGGAGGAGGGGATTTTTTCGGCTTGCCGCGCAAGGGACTGTAGAGCTTGATTTTGGGCGGTTGTTGGGGGTCAAAACGGATAGTTTCGTAATATTTGAGTTGATTTTTGACTTCGGAGAGCCAAATTTTGTAAGGGTGATTTTTGCGCTCTCCGAAGGGATAAGCCTTACTGATTTCCTTCTTTAAAGCGTTGAGATTTACGGGGCGTTCAGGATTAGCTTTGAGATAAAGTTTGATGACTTTTTTGATGCGTTTTTGGGCAACTTCTCGCCAACGGGACGATCGCCGAATAATACTCATGGTGGGAATAGAGAATAGTTTGGAAAATGTAAAGGACTACATTACCGATAATCATTCAGGATCATCCAGAAAGTCTCATGTGCCACAATGCAATCTTGAGGTTTTTTGATGTGTCGAATCCATTCGATAAGCGCGGTTAAAAAATGAACCCAACCATAAACGATAAATTTTGGGGGTTCTGGGGATAAGGCATGAAAGAACTGTATGAGTTTAAAAAGAAAATAAATCATGTTTTTGATGGAATAGCTGCTTTCATGCCACATTTCGTAATGTGGCATTTTTGATAATTGGTAAATGGTTAAACGATGCCAGAGGTCAGAGACGCGATCGCCATGAGATTTTCTCGTTGTACGCGATCGCGTTCCAATTCGGCACGGGCGGCAATGGCTGATTTTTCTCGCAACCATTGGCTATCGCGATTTTCATTATTTGCCCAATCGTTGAGGATCATCTCGACAATGCGATCGGGCGAGAACCCCGTACCGATTGCCGCGTATTTGATAACGGATTGCGTAAAATTATCGGTTTGATTGAGTTGAGCTTCGAGGGGGATCGTGTCGATTTTCTCGCTCTTTTGAATCGTGCCATTACTGCCGTTATTCGTGGGTTTATTCGCCATTTTGTTCGGTCTCCATTTGGTTTTTAATTTGCTTGAGAAGGTTTCGCCCTTCGTTGTAATACCGTCCTTTATAGCCGAGAATATTTTGGATAATGCGGCTGTCTGAGATTCCTTCGTTTATTGCCTCGCTTACCTCTGCTAACATTTCCGGATCGTGTAAATTGCCGTTTTTCCCGTTACCGGAAATTGGTAAATTTTCCGGTAAACCCTGTAAATCAAGCATTTCCGGGTTTACATTAGCGGAAGTGGCTCGATTTTCCCAGTAACCCTGTTGTCTGAATTGCTCGGTAGCGAGTTGGTGTAAGTAGTCGTCGATTTCGGAGGAATCGAGGGCTTTGTAAATCCTTCGGTTGTTGATGAGAACCGAGGAGGAAAAGCAAGTTAGTGACCCGGCTAGTGCGGTGTAAATTAATGAGAGGTAGCGGAGGGTTTTATTTTGCGTAATAAATGGGGTGATACTCCAGATGAGTAAGCCACTTAATGTTCCGCCAATGGCGAGGGAGTAGAGAATAGTTCGCTGTTGTCTGAGTTGAGTCTGTTTGAGGTCTATTGGCATTAGATTAATCCTCTTTTTCAGTCTCTTTTTGTGGCTCTTTTGATGCTAAAATTTTGAGAGTTTCTTCCGAAAATGAAGAAACTAAATCCCAATTATTACTTCCACATTCAGGACACAAAGGACGTACAGTTTCGTAGGACTCTATCCACCAAAAAGTACCACAGTCGCAACAAATTACTTGTTTTGCCATTAATTTAATCCTCTGCAAGCTCTAACCCTTCTGAGAACGCAAATAGTTTGTCAAATCCGAGATATACAGGGCGATTATTGGTGCCACAGTTGGGGCAAATAAAAATATAATCTGAGTCCCCATTTGGTAATTTGACGAAATCTCGAAAGTTGTCTAAGTGGGCGATCAATCCACATTCTTCGCATTTACAATCGTCTATTGCCATTGGATTAATCCCCCTATTAGGAAGGTTAAGAAAGAGCCGATGATGAGGCTGATGAATTTCTCGCGGGGGATTTCCCAATACTGAATGATGAAGTCATCGCAAATGATGATGGTGATGAAAACCAAAAATTTGATGATGAGGAGGGAGAATGCCCACGGTCTAAGGGAAGAAATGATTGAGGCGCTATAGCTGACAGTGCCGACGATCGCAACCCCAATCATGAAACAGCCAGATAAGAGGAGAATTTTGCTCATTGATAGCTTGCTTTGATGGCGTTAACGGCTTCGTTGGCTTTACTGACGGTTTGGTCGTAGCCTGTCCCGAGGGCGGCGTAAGCGGGGCGCAATCGGTGCAGTTTTTTTGCGTAGAGTGTCCGTGCTTGTTGCTTTTCGACTTCTTTACCGGCAACTTTGCGACCGTAGCGAAAATGCTCCTTGGTGACTGTGGTATCGGTCTCCTCCAAGGTTCGTAAATGTTTGTAGGCGCGCTTGGTGTGGGTGGCGTTGCTCTTCGCTTCGGTTGCCAGTTCGCCGATCGCGTTGGCTTCTTCTCGGGTGAAGTAGCGAGGGCGAGGAACGATGGGGGCTGTTCGCATGGTTTCGAGGGTGCCCGGATTGGTGGGAGTAAATACGTCGTTCGTTGTGGGGGCGAGGACGCGATCGCGGTCAATGTTGTGGTCTCCGTTGCTGGCAGTGCTGGCGGTAGATGCGTTACCTGTGCCGAATAAGGCTTTCATGATTCCCATGAGTTTGCTCCTTTAGTGTTTTGATGCGGTTGATGGCGCGGATGATTTGCGCTTGTCTGAGGTCGTTGTTCGCTTTGACTTTGGCGATCGCTTCTTGGTATTTCCCCTCGATAGTTTTGACGATGACCGATCGCGGTGCGCCGTGGGGCGACAGTCGGCAATATTCGAGGGTATGGGTGAAGTCCATTAGCTTTTTAGTTTTTTTAAAAGAGCAAAAACGCAAAGAGTAAAAGCGAACAAAATTGCAACGAATCCCAAAAAGATAAGAATTGAGTTCATGCCTCTTATTTTCCTGAGATGGCGGCTAATCCAAGGGAGAAGACAATGATCAAAATTATCCACATTCGCCAGTCTTGACGTTCTGGATCGGCTTTGTTGTTGGTTGTTGGTGTTGGTTGTTGGTGTGGGATGATAATAACGGTTTGGTTTCCTGCGGTGATGGTGATTGGGTCTTGCATTGTTTAAATAATGAGGGGTAATTCCCTTGCGCGTGTACGTTGACTTGTCCGCTAAGTGCAAACAGATATTGACTGAGGGCAAAGCGACTGTTTGTATCCAAGTCTTTATAGATTTGGTCTACTTGCACGGCGATCTCATGAAATGCAAATGTTTTTGATTGGGTCATAGCAATGATTTACACACTCCGATCGCTGTAGCTTGCAATTAATGTGATGCTTTGGCTTGCAGAATTCGCGAGCCGTGGTTGTACAAGGTTTTATATTCCTTGTCGGTCAGCGTTCCCTTACTGGCTTCTACCAAAGAGAAGTAGTTTGCGGGGTTGTTGTTAATCAACGCTCGGGCCATTTTTTCGGTGCCGCCATGCGGGGCGATTTGTTGCCACTCTACAGTTTCGGTGATGTTGATTTGTCGTTGCATGGTTGTCCTTTTGCTAATGGTTCTAAGTTTGGGAATGCTTTTACAATTTGGTGGCAGTTATGGGAAATACCAGTAGTACCTCTTTGTAGACGTAACCCCCTTCGATATTTCCAATAATTTGTATTACGTTGCCGTCGTCAAATTTGACATCTTTCTTCAGTTGGGGGTGATGGCGATCGCTCGGGCCATGCTGTAAACGCGGGTCGCTTTTTCGTAAATAGCTATTACTTCCGGCTTCTACCTCCTGATTAGTTCTCAGTGGCGGGATTGAGCTATTTGCTGCATTGAGCTGCGATCGGGCAAGCTGCACAGCTAAAGCGGTTCGCTTTTTTCGTGGTGGATATTGCACTAGACATCTCCAGAAAACCCAATCAGGGTACGGCATAATCAGTGTTACAGCCTCGTTTTTACTCATTGTCGGAGAGGTCTACTAGATAGCCACAAACACGCTGACAAGCAAAACTCTTGCACTGTAACGTTTCAGGCAACCGTGCGATAATAAAATTAACTAGCAGTAAAATTCTACTGCTGGTTGATTTTTATCGTAAGTTCTTCCCACAGAAAAGTCAATGCTACATGCTCAAATATTTCGACGTATTTTTCGTTCACAGAAAGAAATAATGCCCACACAGAGGGAAATCGCGGAACGTGCGGGCATGACGGAAGGCTACTTATCCGCTTTTTTGTTAGGACAGAAAGATATCAAGAGTGGTGTTTTTTTAAAACTCATCTCCGTCATGCCCAATAGCTTTAAAATCTTGTACTATAATGCCTTAGCGGAAATCTTGGGGATTGAGCCAGAAAATGCTGACTCAAAAAAAAAACTTCGCAAGAAACAAAAGACCAAGGTAATGATTTAACTAACTCTGTTGACGAATTAAAAACATTTATTTACTCTCTCGATCAAAATATTACTGTTTCTTTTAAAGAACTACGCGAACTCGTCTTAAAACTTTCTCAGAGAGAGCAAATTAGTAATGAAAAATCGAAAGTTCTTTTAAGTAGTCAATTCTGCAATATTCATAAAATTTTTACTGGGCTCTGGCCTCGTTGGACGGGTTTGAATGTTCGTGATGGAGAGAAACAAGATACTTGCTATCAACCTCTAAATATAGCAGGTGGAGTTAATTTAATTTTAAAAAAGCAAGATTTGGAGAACGAACAGCTTAACATTGAAATCTTTCTCGTTCCTAGACAATATACTCTCAAAGAAGGAATTCAGCTTTCTGTATCATTAGAAGATAATCAAGAAACAATCATTTCGGAACAAGGAGCCGATCTCCTCGAAGGGATTTCTATCAAAATAGATAAAGGAGATATTTTTGATATCATTGTTGAGTACAAAAATGATATTTATCGGAATAGTTTTTATGCGTGACATGTAAAAAGCATTATGTTTTTATCAATAAATAATTTCGAAAAAAGATATTTTTTCACTTGGCATAGTGAAAAGAGCAAATTTCACTATGAGGGGGAACTTCTGGACGGTTTTAAACTTTTTCAAACCCTAAATAACTGGATAGAGATATACAAAACATTTTGCAATTCTCGCTTCTTTCGAGGTGAAATTACAAGGCAATCCCAGACCTCTAGAAATGTAGAGCAAGAGCTTATTGAGGTTTTCTCGGAATTAGTCAGTTTACTCACCCAGTGGCTAAAAAACTGTGAGGCATTCTCGCAAGCCGATCGCGACGCTTTGAGAAACGGGGAGCGGCATCTGACCCTCATCATTAATCCGCAAAGCAATCTCGCCCTAATGCCTTGGGAAGAGTGCTGCTTGGGGCAAGATTACATAATTTCTTACGCCTCGCGGAATTTCTCCAGTCCGGGCAATGCAACAAAGGGATCGGGTATTTTGGGTATTTTGGGACAGATGGGGGAGAACGATCGCCAAATCCTTGAGAAGTACGAGGCAACGATACTGGAGAACCCCAATCTCGATACTCTCTGTCAATCCCTCCGCAATTCTGGCTCTGAGGTGATTTATTACGGGGGTCACAGTGATGGGAACAATTTGTACTTAGGCGAAAGTATCTCTAGTGAGAGATTGAGGAGAGCCGTAAAAGCCAGTGCGAAAAAAGGGGCAAAATTCTTGTTAGCTAACAGTTGCAACGGCTCCGGTTTGGTGTGGCTAGATTTGCCTCTGAGTGCTTTTATTATCTGGAAATTGCCCGTACCGGATGCGATCGCTCATGATTTTGCCGAGTTCTTCTTTGAGGCGATCGATGGGAGAAACTACTCTCAAGCCTTCTACGAGGCGAGAGAGCGCCTTGCAGATAAAAACGCGGATATTCCCGGACTTCGGACTATGGTTCAGTTGTGGGAAAGAACTAATTCGTCCTCTTTTCCTTCCTTGAAAAAAACAAGAAGGTTAAGCATGAAACTGATAAGAAAAATAGCAATCGGGGGATTTGTTGCCGCTTGTACTCTCCCTTTCTTTACCTATTACTTAAACCTTATTGCCGTGGATATTGACCGCAAAGGCAACGTTTCACTGGCTTCGAGCTTGTACGATCTGGTCAACACTCTGAATGATAATCAAGGGGGTGGCTACTACAATAAGGCGAGTGTAGCGGAAGACAGGGGGAATCTCGAAGAAGCCATTATTAACTATCAAAAATCAGCCGATAGGGGGAGTGTTGAGGCTTTTCCCAGTCTGTCTCGACTACAATTGCGAGAGGGGAACTATCAACAAGCTATCAATACGGCAAGTCGTTGTATTGAGGTTGCTTTAAGTCAAGATAATCCTGAAATATGGACTAACAACAATGTTTCTCTATGTTATGCGAGAATCGCTTGGGGATACTGGAAACTCGGCGATCTTGTACTTGCTGACTTAGCAATTCAAAAAGGGTTAAAATACAGTAAGTGGAGAAGTGACAATGTGGCTTTT
The DNA here is from genome assembly GCA_017746715.1 of Cyanobacteria bacterium SBLK. Lineage (GTDB taxonomy): Bacteria > Cyanobacteriota > Cyanobacteriia > Cyanobacteriales > Spirulinaceae > CCY15215. The sequence continues at coordinate 2,230 of JAGHZQ010000076.1, read as the reverse complement.
GACCTTTATTGTATTGCGCTTAGGGTTTACAGAGACACTGACAAGAAAGACTTAGCCCGCAAATTTTCACTCAAGATTATTGAGTCTAAAAATGAAATTTCTGAACTCAAGCAAATCAAATCTAATTGCATTAGTGATGCTCGTGCTCTCGCTAGTATTGATGGGAGTAAAGAACACTTGTGACTACGAGAGGCGAGTCTGTCCCGGCAATCGCCCTCTTCAATCTTCAAGCCAAGTTAGAGGGACGGTATCGGGGGCTATCAAGGAGCACCTATCAAGGTTAGACCTGCCCAAAACGCAGGGTGAGAATAGTGCGAATAACCCGAAATGAGTTCCAACTGAGCAAGCCTTAAGGCTGTAGCTTTAGGATTGTCCTCAAGGTACTTGTAGAATATTCTCACTGACAAAGCTGTTGCCCCATCATTAATCTCAAAAATCGGGGCGATCGCGGTGTTAACGTTTGTTCTCGCTGCCAGTCCTGCAAATCCTAGCTCTTGTTTTGGAGAGTCTAAGGCGGTCTCGCAAGCACTCAAAAATAGGAGAGATATTGCCTGCTCTTGAGTCATCTTAGAAAATTCTTCTATCTTCAAGTTCTTATCATATAACTCTAAAATATCTTGACTTCCATGCACGGCTAAGTGAAGTATAGGGGCGGTATTATTATCAATTTTGTCCGAGGTGAATTGCTCATCAAGGTAGAACTCTCCATCACGATATCGAGAGATTGATTCAATTTCATCGTCTACAAATTGTAAAACTGTTGATAAGTTTTTTGTTGTTGTTGTACCCATTGCTAAGACTTTCGCATCGTCAAGATTGTCGTGTAGGATTCTAGTCAGCGCGACTGAAGGGATAAGGGTTACTGCGTGTGTTTCAATGAGGTATTTTCTATTTTTAATCAATGCAGCAATCGGAGTTTTTCGCAATCCTTCATCAAGCGAAAATATTATCGTGTCAACACCTTCGAGATATTGAGAGACTGGGGAAATTATCAAGTCGGAGAGATTTGTACTATCAACATCTTGGAGGTTTCTTATCGAGTCGAACAGCCTTTTCACCTCGGTTTTCACGCTGTCTTGAGCCACCTCTACCACTTCCACAATAGGAGGGCGATCGCGCCTCACGACTCCCAATCGCAACCCTTCCACATCCCACCAGACGTACAAGATAGCGGCATTCTGCCCCGTCGTAACGTGGATTTGCTCGAGGGATTCTCGGATTGCCGCATAGCGGATGGGTTCGCGTTCCTCGAGCTCGGGATAGGCATGGAGGTAGGTTTGGGTAAAGCGATTTTCGGTCGCTTCGATTTGGGAGATCGCTTCGGTCATGGTGAGTTGGGGCGTTGCATCCTCGGTTAGTGGGGCTGTTGGTTGTTGATTGTTGGTTGTCGCTCGAACCCAGAGGGCATAAGGTCCCCACGAATAAGCGATCGCTTCCCCTTCTGGGGTCTCGACCGTTGCCGTCTTGAGGGAAAGATCGAGGGCTTGCGCGATCGCCGTTTCTAAGTTCGCCGCGGGGGTAATGGAGCTCGGGTTTGGCGCGGATGCCGGAGTTGGAGAAGTGGAGGGAGGGATGCGGATATATTGCAAGCCGAGTAGTGTGGTATCGGTTGAGAGAGTTAGGTTTTGGATATGGTTTCCTCCTGCTACAATCGCGCCCGTAGTGAAGGACTGGGGGATGCCCGAGTTAGCGATCGAGAGAGGCGTTCCGGTTGCGATTGAGACGGTCTCAGCTTTGATCGAGTAGTTGCCGGGCGAGGCAATGCCTTGAATGGCGAGGTTGCCTCGGGTTGTGATCGATACACTGCCGTCGGTCTGAACCACGCCATCAATGAGGATGTTATCGATGGCGGTGAGGTCGATTTCTCCTCCTTCCCAAGGGAGAGGCGGCCATGCTGTGTAGGAGCGAGCGGATAGGGTTCTCGTCCGAATCGTCCCGCCAGCTGTCGCGGAAAAAGTTCCTCCTAGTCCGTTCTGTGAGTCTACAAGGGCATTCCCGATCGCAATGTCGCCGCCGGCTGTTAGAGCGATCGTACCCCCTAGGTTGCCAAAGTTCCCCGCGACGGCGTTGAGATGTACGTCGCCGATGTCTCCTCCTGTCTGGATAAGGATGTTTCCGGGTAAGAGGGTGGCAGCCGTCACGATATCTCCCCCCGAGAAGAAGTTGTTCCCCGCGATCGCTGTGAAGTCTCCGCCATTGTATCCGGTCGTCCCCGCTCCCAGAGACAGCG
>JAGHZQ010000075.1 GCA_017746715.1 Cyanobacteria bacterium SBLK | reverse complement strand
TGCTAACTCTCTTTGTGAGATTTTTTCTTCTTCGTAAGTTTCGATAATTTTTTTTCTAAAATCTGTTGAGTATGCTTTCATTTATTTTTTTGACCTCCTTTTTTCCTAGTGTACCTCATCCATTCGATAATTGCTATATTATCGTTTACCGTTCGATCCCTCTTTTCTGACACTGCTCTAAATAAAATTGAGCGGCTCCATCATTTTCGTGAACTTGCAAGCAGCGCTGAAAAACATCAGCAGCTTCAGAAAATAGTCCCATATGATACAGTAAAACCGCTTGTTCGAAATCGGTTTTCATGGCTTTTTTCGCCTTACACAAATCCTCCGGATCGGCATCAAAAACCTCAAATATAGAAATTTGTTCCGATTTTCCTTTGACCCGAACGCGATCGATCAAGCGAATTTGATATTGATGGGCATGGGTAAGACGAAGAAAAGTTTGATGGGTAATTAATAGAGCAACTTGATAGTTTTTCGTTAGGTTTTCCAAGCGAGAAGCTAAATTCACTGTATCGCTAATTACCGTACTGTCCATGCGCTGACTTCCTCCCACAGTTCCTAACATTAACAAGCCCGTATTGATGCCAATGCCGATGGAAATGGGCGGGCGATCGGGTCGGGTGCGGGTTTTATTATATTCTTGCAATCTTCTTAACATAGAAATTCCACTGCGTACTGCATCATCGGCATTGCCACCAAAGAGTGCCATAATTCCATCGCCGACGTATTTATCAATAAAACCACCATTCTCGACGATTGAAGGTTCCATGCGAGAAAGATAGGCATTGATAAACTTAAAATTATCTTCTGGGGTCATGCGTTCGCTCAAGGTGGTAAAGTTGCGAATATCGGCAAATAACACCGACATTTCCTTCTGAACTGCATCTCCCAAACGAACGTCAATAATACTGGTTTTATCGAGAAGTTGGAGAAATTGTTCGGGGACAAAGCGTTCGTAAGCTACATTCAATTGGCTGAGTTGTTCGGTAAAGCGCTGGCGTTCTGCTTCGGCTTTTTTGCGTTCTGTAATATCTTGAAATACCGCGATCGCATAGCCAATTTCCCCTTCGACGTCATAAATGGGAGTTCCCCAAATTTCAATGGGAATGCGGCGATCGCCGACGTGAATTTCCATATCCTCCGTATTGGAGATTTCCCCCCGCAAGGCGCGTAAAACCGGCTGATTTTCATTGGGATAGAGGCGATTCGTCCCGGCAATATAAGCCTGATAAACCTCCACTAAATTTTCTGCCGAGGCTTCGCGATCGACCCCTTTGCCCAATAACTCTTTTGCCTTTTGATTGGCATAATAAGGTTTGCCTCGGGAATCGACGACAAAAATTCCCACCGGAACCGCCTCGAGAAATTGGGTTAATTTGCGTTCGCTTTGAATGAGGGCATCATTTAAAACCTGCATCTTGGCATTGTTGCGTTCCAAGGTGGCAAAAGTATCGCGCAATTGTCCGGCCATGCGCTGAAACGAATCTGCTAATTCTCCCAGTTCGTCGGTATTGGGAATTTGGAAGCGATATTCCCAGTCGCCACTGCTGAGATGGCCGACGGCATTTCGGAGCAAACCAAGGGGAAGGACAATGCGCTTGCGAGTAAAGCCGATGATACTGTAAACCAAAGCGATCGCTGCCAGTAAAATCGTCAACCAAACTGCTGCAACGAACAATAGAGGGGTGAGGAATTCTCGGGCGGGTTGTTCGACGATGGCAAACCAGGAGGGCATTATTTCGAGACGTTGGGCGATCGCTACTACCCATTGCCCATTCAAACCACGATAGAAGTTAAAACCAGAACGGGCAAGGTCCAAACTCGAGCGATCGATCTTATCTTGGAGAAGAATATCGGGATCTTGCAATTGTCGGTTGCGAAAGGCAACAATCTGACCTTTTTCCGTAGCTAAAAAGGCATAGCCATCTTTACCCGCCTTAATGCCGATAATTTTATTCCAGAGGCGATTGAGATCGATGGTAACGAATAAAACGGCCTCGGGCAGGCCGATATCATCCGTGACAGCAATGGCCATATCGAGTTGAGGAGCGCGATCGTCAAAATAAACTTCTCCCATTCTGACTTCCCCAAAACTCATTTTATCAAAGGCTAATTGGGTGGGAGGATGACGATCGTATTTGAGACGACCCACGCGACTTTGTTGAGCGACAACGTCTCCCTCGGGTTTCATCAACAAAATATCCAGTAAAGAAGTATTGCGAACCAGCATATTTCGCAATACTGCTTCGGGCTCTCGAGTTGCCGAGAGAGAAGCACTGGTGGCAATCAGATCGCTTTGCAGGTTTAAGATAAATAAATCCGTTGTCCTGGCGGCTTGAATATTAACCCGCTCTAATTTTCGCTTCACCCGTTCGACACTGGCAGTCAATCCCAAGGTCATGGCTGTTGCCAAACTGAGAATGCAAATCGAACTTAAAAAGAATACGCGCCGGACGATCTGCTGGCTGAGAGAGTTGGGAGGACGAGGAGAGGAGGCCTTGCCTCTAGCTCGTTTGATTATGCTAGATAGGCGTTCGACTTTCAACCTTCACTCCCTTTTCAATTATCAATTATCAATTATCAATGAAAGAGGCTATAGGGAAAAATGTGCCTTTATCCTTCATCCTGGCTTTGTTTAATAGTATCGCGATCGATGAGAGGAATGTCTGGCATGATGATGCGGGGAGGGAACGTTTCTCCGTTTTCGAGATGGCGCAGGAGGAGTTGAATGGATAAACGCGCTTGTCGAGCGGGCGTTTGGTCGATGGTGGCAGCGATCGCTCCGGCTTCGATCGATTTTAGCGCGGGGGGCATGGCATCAAATCCCGTGACGATAATTTCGGGTCGGTTGGCTTCTTCTACGGCTTCCCTTGCACCAATGGACATAGCGTAATTGGACGCGACGATCGCATCAATATCGCTATGCTGCGGCAACCATTCCCCGGTAATTTTTTTGGCTCGCTCTCGAGACCATTGTGCGGATTGGGTGTCGAGAATGGTAATATCTCCCGTTCCCAAACCGGCGAGAAATCCTTCCCGGCGATCGACGGCGTTTTGTTGCTCTAATGCACCATCTAAAATTAACACGCGCCCTTTACCACCCAATTGCTTAACGACCCACTCTCCCATCACTTTACCCCCCGCCACATTATCGAACGCGACAAACGTTAGAATTTTGTCGCTGTTGAGGGGAGTATCCATCGCCACGACGGGAATGCCTCGGGCGATCGCTTTTTCGATTGCTGGAGAAACGCGAATGGAGTCCGTCACCATAATCGCCATGCCATCAATGTCCCCTTTCTCGAGGCGTTCGGCAATAGCGCGAATTTGGTCTTCGACGCAAGTATGACAGGTATTGGGCAATAGTTCGACTTCAATCTCAAAATCTTCCCCCGCACCCACGGCACCTTGCCAAACTTGTTCTTGATATAAATCGCCGTGTTCTTCTGTTTCTGAATTGAATGTATCTTTCACGACTACGAGAATTTTCCACGGTTGTGTCGCTTTAATTTCGTTTTCAGGAATTTTATATTGAGATTCTGAATGAATAGGGGGCGATGCGATCGCTTCATTATTGCGATCGCTCTGGGTTGGATTGCCCTCCTCGGCTTGACGAGTTGGGGCTTGACGAGTTGGGGCTTGGCGGGTTGAGGAAGGAGGTTGACAGCCGATCGAGATAACCAATACAGTCAAACAGAGGAAATGCGGGGAAAATTTAAGCATCTCAAACCCCAAAGAGATTGTAAAATATCTATTTTTCTCCTCTATCTTAGTCCTTTTTCTCGGCGATCGCGAGGCCGGTATTATCTTTTTGAAAAGATAATCGCTCGTCGTTCATTGATAACCGATAATTGAGAATTGAAATGGCACGAGGCGATCAAATTTACGTTCCGCGAGAGCTTTTCGATCGCGAGGGAATCTACCAGCATCACGGCATCGACTGCGGAGATGGTACGGTAATTCACTATCGCAAACCCAGTGAAACGATCGAACGCACTTCTCTAGCGACTTTTGCCCGAAGCAGTCCCGTTAGTATCAAATATTATCCGACTTCTTTTATTGCCGATACAGTGGTTCGCCGGGCGGAAAGTCGCTTGGGAGAACGACGCTATAACTTGTTATTTAATAATTGCGAACATTTTGCCACTTGGTGTAAAATCGGCACGAGTGACTCCCAACAAGTGAGGAATTTTATCCCCGCGATTGCCCGTCTCAACGTACAGAACCTCTCTCAACCCATCGAACGGGCATTGTACGAAACAGACGAGCAAAATGCCCATAGGCTCTTAGATGGCGCCTTAGGAGAGATTAAGGTCATGTGGGACGATCTGCAACCTCAATACCAGCAAACCGTTGCAGAAATTGGGGCTTGGGATCGGGTTGCAAAAGAGGCGTTGCAGCGCGATCGCGAAGATTTGGCACGGGCAGCCATTCAAAGGAAACTCAAATACAAAGAAAAAGCGCAAACCCTGTCTTGCCAGTTAGAACAACTTGCTAAAATGACCGAAAATCTAATTAATAACAGCCAGCACCTTTAATGAACTCTTCAGCATGCTCCGGGCAAGCAATTATCAATGAAAAGCCAAATTATTGAAATGAAAGAATGTCTTATTCGCGATCGAGAAATGATTTTTAATTTGGGTTTACCTGCTTTTTGCTTTAGCTTCATTTTTTGGGTCATGCCGATCGCGGATACATTTCAGTTTGATTCGGATGAAGGACAGGAGATGGTTAAGGCATTGCTCTATTCTCAAGGGTTTGCATTATACGGAGAAATCTGGAGCGATCAGCCGCCTTTATTTACTTTTTTACTCTCTCATTGGTTGAATGTCTTTGATTTCTTGGGAGATTCTATTTTTGCTGCTCGCCTATTAGTTCTCTGTTTTTCCACTCTTTTACTGTGGAGTTTTAGTCAAATTTTGCGCCTGAATTTGGGCATGATTCCGGCAATAGTAGGAACGATATTATTGATTTTTTCTCTTAATTTTATGCGACTGAGTGTATCAATTATGATAGGCTTGCCGTCTTTAAGTTTGGCAATGCTGTCAATTTATTTACTATTTTTATTTTGCGAAAAAAATCAGTATTTTTATCTTACAATGCTCTCGGGTATGGCTTTTGCTTTATCTTTGCAATTGAAAATGTATACTATTTTCTTATTTCCTTTAATTTTATTTTATTGGTGGGAACGACACAAAGAAAAAGCACCAAGGAAAAAATATTGGAGATTTCTTCCAGCCATTATCTGGTGTTTGAGTGTTTTAGGAACCTTTGCGATCGCCGGATTTTTACTTGGTGCGCTCGATCTGCAAAACTTTTTTCAATTTCATTTAACTAATAATGTCAAAGATGCGTTTCCCAATCAAAACAGTTTTCACGATATTACTATCATGTATCTGCAAGATTTGGATTATGGATTATTGGCAATTTTGGGCACCCGAACGATCTGGAAATATCGAGATACTCTCGCCAAATTTCCCCTCATGTGGTTAATTCTGGCAACTGGAATTTTACTGAATCATAAGCCGATTTGGTATCATCATTATCTACTTTTGTCAATTCCTCTGACTTGGCTGGCGACATATGGTATTGTTGTGGCAATGGAAGAGTTAAAAAAAATGGGGTGGTTTGCGGCTTGGAAAAATCGGAAGTTGAGAGATATTTTTAAACTGAGATATGCGGCGATCGCGTTAATATTTTCCGGTTTGGTTTTACCCGTTAAATTAAGTTTTCTCGTCCTGCAAAACCAGCAATTTTTCCAAGAAAGTCGCGATCGCCAAGAGGTTTTACAACAATTAGTTCAATATCGAGATTCGACTCATTGGATTTTTACCGATATTCCCATGTATGCCGCTCATGCAGGTTTAAATGTTCCTCCTGAAATTGCGACGCTATCGCGGAAACGGATTGCCTCCCAAGAAATTAGCGATGATTTCTTAAAATCCCTCTTTGCAAAATATTCTCCCGAACAATGCTTGATTGAAAAATTGCCAGAATTAGAACCGCCATTGGATGCGTATTTTGGTCGAGACTACAATAAAATAAGCTACAAATACAAACATTATCGAGCCATTCACTATATTAGAAACGATCTATAGCGAAATAATAATTTGAGATGTAGATTTGTTGTTGAATTTTAGTGTCAGACCTTGTTATCTCGAACCCATCTCCCTCGAAATCGCAGAATGAGATCGGTCGGAGATCGCTGGTATCCCGAACGTTGGAATTTCCAACAGATCGAGGCTTTACAAAAATTTACAAAATAAGTCCTTAGAGTAGCTTGCTTTTTTTTAGCATGACATATATAATCCATCATCCCAAAAATAAACGAGGTGTTCTCATGAGCGTTTCTACTCACTCTGTTTCCATTGAAGGCGATCGCGTTAAAACCTTGGTCAGCGATCTCTCATTCCAAGAAAAAAAGCAACTTGTTAACGAATTGCTGGGTACAAAAGAACTAGAAGGGGTTTGGAATGATGTTTTCGAGAATCGTATCGAACATTATTTGCAAGCTGAAGGAAATTTAGGGGAGATTTTTTCGACTCTTGCCGATCGCATCGGTCATGGTTTGGTTTCCCCACAAGTTTCCTCCCATTTAGCGTAAGCCAGACATTTGACGATTTTGGCCCGTATTGTTCGCGAATACCTGCCACAAAAAATTAAATGTCCCTTGCATTTTTAAATCATGACGTATAAAATAGTGCGTCACTATCAAGAGTAAGAGAGGTGTCCGAATTATGATTTCTGCCAGCAATACCTTATTGAGAACTTCCCAAGACAGCGATCGCGTTAAAAATCTTGTTGAAGCACTCTCTTTACAAGAAAAAAAGCAGCTCGTCGCGGAGCTGCTTGGTACAGATGAATTAAAAGAGATGTGGGATGAAGTCTTCGGCAACAAAATCGAGCATTATTTGGAAACCGAAGGCCAGCTTTACGATATTTTTGCGACTCTAGCCGATCGCTTTGGTCAAACGGTAACTTGCTCTGAAGAAATGTCTTTATCTCATTGAGCTTTTTTCTTAGCTCATCTCGTGAGGGATATACTCCCGATATTAGAGACAAGCAACATCTACCAAGCGATAAAGAGTTAATGATAAATTCCCCAACTCATTGTGAAAGTCTAGAGATTCTGAGGTTCTAGACAATCAATTGATTAAGGATCAAATTCATTTTCTGTCTTTTGGGAAGCCTTTGTTCTTACAGCCTTAGCAATATAGATGGTTTTTCCTTGGCTAATTTTTTCCATCTCTTCGCACAAGGCTTGAAAACGAAGGCTTCTTTTTTTGAGATAACAGACATGAGAAGTAGTTAATTTGATAAAGCGCCCGGAATTTTCTTGTTCGCGTTCATCCTCCTCTTGTTGGGAAATCTGCTTGGGTGACTTGGGTTCTGGGAAATTAAGTGTCAGACTTAATTCCATCCAATCTGTAGCATTTAAAGTAAAGTACGCTGCTTCTGCAGTAGAGCGATCGAAATGCAATTGCATTGGGCTATCTCTTTGCCATCGAGGTCTTCGCCGAGCAGGACGACCGAGAAATGCCATAATTCGCCGCAAAAACTTGGGAATAAAGAAAGAGTTATTGCGAGAGATCGACCATTTTTGGTCATAGCGCAAAATGCCTTCTTCTTTTAAACGCGAGATTTGGCGTTCGACTTGTCTGCGGCTGCGTCCGAGATTGGTCGCAATCTCAGAGATACTCGCTTTGGGATGATCGTCGAGATATTCTAGGAGACGAAGGCGCGTCTTCTTACCCCGGTCGTGACTTTTCCAATGTTCGGGAGAAAATTCCATCGCAGGCATTTATCATTTTTCTCATAATAAAAGATTGCATGATAAAAGATTGCTTGGAATTCGAGCATCAGAATATCTTGTCAAACAGGTAGGAGATTGGATAAATCAGCACCTTGAATCTTTACCAGATTATAGACACTTAGATAGAATAACTCTAAATACTCATGCTTGTCAAGGAAAAAAACTTTTGCGTCTATTTTACAGGCTAAAAGTTTACGATAAAGACAGTATGAGAGTAGCTATTACACATCTGTAGAATAGCACTTACACGTTCGTTTCGCAATCGCGAATATCATCGGTTTAAAAAATCGTTGCCATGTCCGATCGTTCTCGTTACAATATCAATGCCGTCCATCGCAATTTTTGTGCTTCCATAGCTCAATTGGATAGAGCAACCGCCTTCTAAGCGGTAGGTTACAGGTTCGAGTCCTGTTGGAAGCGTGTTTTTAGCAATTTACAACGCTTTCAGCAAATGACTCAACTTTGCATTTTTCAATGTTACTCACTATCTTGCTAGCAAAGATAAAAAGCTGCAAGGCTAACTAGTTAAATGTCTAGTTAACCTTGCAACTTTCAGAATAACTCTTAAGAACTCACTGAAAGGTTTGTAAATCAATCGCAATCTATTCGATTAGAAAAACTTATCAGTTCGTTAAAACATAACAATACATACGTTCTAGGAGCAATTAACGACGAACTGCAAACAATTCTAGATGACCGAGGAATTATTCCTGCATGGAAAGTCAAACTAAAAGAAGAAAACAAGAACTTGTTGGAATGTTACAAAGAATTAATAACAAAGTACAACAAATTAGCAGAAGAAAATACAGAACTACAGGAAAAAAATCAACAACTGAAAAGTAAATATGACGAGATTCTAGACGGCTACAAGTTCCAAGGACGAAAATACCAAGAGGCTGAGGAGAATTATCGTAATGCTCTCTATGAACTAGAACAACTCAAGGAAGAATTAGGGAAACAGCAAAACGATGAAAAGCAACCAGTCAAAAAACATACTCGCAAACCCAAACAATACCGAGTCCTGCAATCTGAAAATCCTAATTGGGCATTCTCTAAAAGGTATATACACAGAATACAAAAAATACTCTGAACGACTGTATGAACTATTCGATAGTAACGGATTAACTTTCGAGGAAGACTAACGCAACCATAGGGGGTATTTTCCCCCATTCCATTCACTATTATGGAGAAGTTATTAAGCGATTCAAAAAACTAGAAATCAAGACCAACAAATCACCAAAATGGGAAGACTTCGAGAAAGTGTTATTTGATTGGGAGCAAGGGACAAAATCATTCAAGGACGCTTACTCAATCATTAAAAAAGTAATTGAAGAGTATGTACCGTATAACAAAAAAATGATTGAAAAGCTATCCAAGATTGATTTTAAGCAACGGAAGTACAAAGAAAAACAAAGTATTAGTCTTGACGAGTTTTTAAACTGGTTTAATAACATACTGCATGAGGTCAATACAATAAAAGAAAAAAGATGTAAAGAATCACGTCAAAATTGGCTGTGGGTTTGTGCAATGTGCATTACCTATGGATTACGCCCAACTGAGGTAGCAGCCGCTAAGAATCTCTTTGAACCTGTAATAATTGATGGTTATACATTTCCTGCTATCTGCGACCCAAGTAACAAAGAACTGCTTTTAGTATTGGGAGATTTTACCTATTTTGAAGTATCAATTAAAACAGGTAACAGAGTATGTACTCCAATGATTAAAAGCAAAGAAATGATTGAAAAATTACAAATTCGTAATGTCTCTTTACCAAAGTATCAACCCAAAAAAGAAAGTAAAAATAAAACTATTTGCGAAGGGTTCTCAAAACAATATCGTCAAAGATTACAAAAATGGGAATGCCCTGTAAGTCAAATGTATGCTTTTCGCCATCTAGCAAACCAACTGGGAGAACGTGAAGGAATTCCCCAAGAGATACGCGCTCGCTCTTTAGGACACTCTGTAGCGGTAAATGACAGCACATATAAAAAACGCTCTAACATTCGCACAACAGTCGATTTGCTACTGAACCACAAGAAGCAGCCGTTACCATTGGACTTGGCGATAGAAGCGTTAAAAGCCGCGGGATTTGATGTAGAAGAAGAGGCAGATAATTCAGTAAAAGCAATCCTACGAATTATCTATCAAATTGAACTGTAACGATTAACAAAACAATAATGAAAGGGGGTATAATTCCTCCCTTTTTTTATGACCTCATTTTTTACTCAATCTTGCTCAATTTGGGCAAGTGGGTAACGCTGAAACAACGCAAAAGCAAGGGTTACAGGGTTTGTCGTGGGTTCAAATCCCGCCGCTCCGATTAATTGATAATCCTAGTAAATCAACGCTTTCAGCGTATTACTCAACCTTACGTTTTTCAACGTTACTCACTTCTTGCTCAATTGTAGCTAGCAAGGGTAAAAAGTTGCAATG
>JAGHZQ010000074.1 GCA_017746715.1 Cyanobacteria bacterium SBLK | reverse complement strand
GCGTTGGGAGAAAACAGGATCGGCAAAAACGGCTAATTTTTTGGCAGCAGGGGAACGATTTTCCAATTGCTGGCGTTGAATCGCCAGACTCGAAGCCGAAGAAAGATGCACGATTTCATGGTGTGCCAGTAAAGGTGCAATGCCTTGTTCTTCCCCTGCTCCCGAAGCTCCCGAAGCTCCCACCACCCAAGGTAAAGCACCAAAAGGGAGGCGATGCAACTTCCCATCGGGGACGATCGCCAATCGCTGACCTTTTAGCATCTCTGCAATGGGATTTAAAAGCATTTGCGCGAGGTCTTTTCCTTCCGCAAGGGGATTGCGATCTTCGGCTTGCAAGGCGATCGCATATTTTTCGACGGCGGCTTCAATTTCCTGCCTAGGGGGGAGTTCGTGGCTGGAAAAACTGTTTTTCCCGACGACAAAAAGATAGCTGCGATCGCTGCCGAGGGCATATTCGAGCAGGAGGGTATCTCGATCGAGAACTTGGGACTGAATCTCTTCTAGGGTCAGGGGTTGGGGATATTTTAGGTCGGCGTAATCGGGACTGGTGCGACGAATGCGGGTTTCGATATCGGCTAATTCTTGCAAGAGGCGATCGCGATTGCTTTTGATGCCTTCGAGTTCCCGATTATTATAGCTGCGACTGGTTAGCTCGAGGCGACTTTGTTCGGATTGGCTCAATTCTCGAATCAGTCGTTGTTCTTCTTTGAGGAGTTGGGGATCGACATTTTGGCGAATATCGAGATTGGCTTCGGCGAGGATTTCTGTGAGAGTGCGAGCGCGGTTTCTCTCGCTAACGTTCAAGGCTTGTTTATCATAGCCGCGATCGGGGTTTTGCCGATGCAGTTCCATGAGGATATCGATGTAGAGGCGATAATCTTCGGAAACCGTGGCAAAGAAGGATTGGCGCAGCTCGGGACTCTTGACGCGAGCGCGAATGGATTCGGAAATGGCAATGGCGGCTCTGATATCTGCGATCGCGCCTTCGAGATTCCCTTGTTTGTATTTGGCCCGAGCGAGCTGGGAAAGGGAGTCTTTTTCCCCCGGACGATTGCCGATCGCTTTCATGATTGCTAAAGATTGCTGGTAAAATTCTACCGCTCGGGGGTATTCTTCCCGGGCGAGGTAGGCATTGCCCAAACCCACCAACGACGCGCCTTCTCCTGCGCGATCGCGGTCGAGGGTTAACGAAACTTCGTAGGCAAAATCTAAATCCACGAGGGTTTCTCCCTCCTCTTGGCGATCGCGAACATCCCGCAAGATCGTCAAGGATTGCTGGTAAAATTCAATGGCTTTGGCGTAATCTCCCGAGGCGAGATAAGCATTCCCCAAACCGATAAAAGAACTCCCCTCGCCGAGACGATTGCCATTTTCTCGCATAATTGCCAAAGCGCCCTCGTAAAAATTAATCCCTCGGGTATAGTCCCCCGAGGCGAGGTAGGCATTCCCCAAACCGATGAGAACTTTTCCTTCTCCGGCTCGATCTTGATTGATATTGGCAGAGCGGCTGTAGGTAATACCCAATTGGGTATCGCGGAAAATTCCCGAATCTGCCGTAACGTCCGTGTCGCCGATTTCCTGCAAAATCGGTAAAGACTGCCGATAAAATTCGATGGCGCGATCGTATTCTCCTAAAGCCAGATAAGTATCTCCCAAACCGATCGCGGCAATGCCTTCTCCCGTTGGATTGTCAATGCCTCGATTGATTTTCCGCAACTCGGTATAGGATTCGATCGCTTTGACGTATTCTCCCGCAGCGAGGTAGGCATTGCCCAAGTTGCGGACGGATTGTGCCGTGAGGGGAACGAGGGTAATTCCCGAGTCGCTATTGAGGGATCTCTGGTAGAGTTCGATGGCGCGATCGTATTCTCCCCGAGCCCGGGCGACATTTCCCAAACCGATGAGGGCGGTCACTTCTCCCCCTGCCGAAAGCATCACAAAAGTAGATTCATTGGTGCGTTCGTCGAGAGATTTAAAGGTTTCCAAAGATTTTTGGTAGCGATCGCCGGATTGCTCGTAATCTTCTACGACATAGTAGCCATTGCCCAAAGCCGAATAAACATTGCCCAATCCTACGAGGGCTAAATTTTCCTGAAAGCGATCTTCGATATTTTGATAAATCCCTGCGGCAGTTTCCCACGAGCGCAATGCTTCGGAGAATTGGCGTCGGTTAAATTGTTCGATGCCCGAGGCAAATAAGCGATCGGCTTCTTCATTCATTTGAGCGAGATCTTGGCGCTCTAGGGGCGATCGCTCCAAAACTTGGAGGAGTTCGCCGATATATTGAACGCTCCCCTCTTCTCCCTCTTCCTCCATAATAGCGAGTGCCTTGCGATAATATTCAATCGCCTCGGGTTCATTGTTCCAAGCCTCGTAAGCGCGAGCAACGGTCATAAACGTTCGTGCTTCCTTGACGCGATCGCCATCCTCTCGATTCATGGCCAGCACTTGTTCGTAATATCCCAATGCTTTGGGGGCATTTTCTAATTTTGCATAGATATCTCCCAATTGTTCGAGAAGGTTGGCAATTCCGACTCGATCCTCAAATTCGCGGGCGAAAACTAAGGTTTGCTCGTAATAGTCGATCGCGTTGGGGTAGTCTTCTAAAGTCTCGTAGATATCGGCGATATCCCGGAGAGACTGGCGTTCTGCAATGGGGTTGCCAATTTCTCGCCCCAATGCGATCGACCCTTGAAACGTCTCGATCGCGTTCGGATAATCTTCTCCATTTTTATAGATGCGACCGAGACTGCGAAGGGCGAGTTCTGCTGCGGATGGCTTGCCAATGTCTCGATAGAGGGCGATCGCCTGTCGGTAATGTTCGATCGCTCGAGACGGTTCGACATACTCGAGAGCAGAAGCCAACTGCGAGAGAGATTTTGCTTCCCAATGGCGATCGCCGATTTGCCGATGAAGAGCGAGGGCATTTTCGTAGAAGGCAATTGCCGCTTCTTCTTGGTCCCGGCGATCGACCCGCAATGTAGCGATATCCCCTAAATTGGCTTCTCGCCAAATCAATTGATAAGTTCCTCCCGCTTCGACGGCATCGGCTTTCGCAATCACCTCGTAAATGCCGGTGGTTGGTAGAGTCAGCACGATTCCGGCATTATCGACCGATTCCCCGTACTCGATGCGATCGTTATTTTCGGCTAGGATATTGCCTTCCGGGTCGCGTAAAATGAGATAAGTATCAAACTCTTCGCTGTTGAGTTCGATGGCGATCGATTCTCCCCCTCGACCTTCGATGCGATGGCGATTGTAGTAAGTTTTATCTTCAAAAACTTCGCTATTTTCGTCGAGTTTGCCGATACCGCCGAGGGAATCGGGGGCATTAATGGTTTGGATGGTTAAGGTATAATTACCCGTTGTTGAAGTGGAGTGCGCGGGGGTTAAGACTTGAATGCGATAAGTGCCCGAGGTGGGTAGAGTCGTCACGATGCGGGCATTACTGCCTTGGCCACCATCATCATTCAGGGCAACAAATTCCTCTTCTGCCGTCCATAAGAGCAAATAGGCATCAAAATCCTTGCTCGTCAGATCGATGGCGATTTGGTCTCCTGCTTTGCCTTCAAAAACGTGATAGTTGTAATAGCTATCCAATGCAGAGACTTCACTCTTATCGTCTAGCGTTCCTTCAATCTCCACCGGATCGAAGGCAATAAGTTGAGGTGACGATCGCCCGAACTCTTTCTCTATTTCTACTTTTTGCGATCGCCCCAAACTTTCTCCCGCCGAAGCGAGTAAAACCAAAGCGATCGCAGACGCAGAACTCAAAATTTTCGAGGAAAGATTCATGGGTTCAATTCCAGCAGGAGTTTTTGATTGGCGAGAGCGAGATCGCCCCAATAATTTCTTCTAATTTTACCCTCATTGGCAACCGGAAAATTTCTTTTGTGGGAAGTTAAAGGCAGCGCGATCTCTCATTCTCCATCAACTGTCAACTATCAACTATCAACTGTCAACTGTCAACTGTCAACTGTCAACTGTCAACTATTTTTGCCAATCTCCTTGGATGGTAAACGCCGCCCATTTATAGGGATATTCTCCCGATCGCCACATTTGCAACTGTGCCGCTCGCAAGGCGGCGGCAGGTTGCATCTTCTCACTTAGCATATTTTGGTAATAGTCGCTCATCAGATTTGCCGTAGCGATGTCGCTGACATTCCATAAGCTCACCGTTACCCGTCGCGCCCCTGCATACATGAAACCCCTTGTCAAACCGACAACGCCTTCACCATTGACCTCTTCTCCAATCCCGGTTTGACAAGCACTTAAAACGACCAAATCGGCATTCAATTGCAGATTGTAGATATCCTGCAAGCGCAGAAAGCCATCTTGCTGTCGTCCTTCCTCATCGTAGAGAGAAAGGGCCAGCCCAGACAGTTGGGGATTGTCTTGAATGCAGCCATGGGTCGATAGGTGCAATATTTCATATTGTGCCAGTTCCGTGCTGGTCGCGGCATCGCGATCGGCATCGAAACCCATGGCGAGGAATTCTCGATCGTCGGAAACCAGAGCGAGGATATTTTCCGCTTCGGTGCGGGTATTGGGGAGGCGCTCGAAACTCTGACAGCCATCGCGAAACAGTTCGAGGAGGGAGTTTTCGGGATTGGTGGCGATCGCTTCCCCAGACAGGCGCGGATCTCGTTTCGAAAAGACTGGATCGGCAAAAACGGCAACTTTTTTAGCAGCAGGAGGGCGGTTGCGAGATTGTTGACGCTGAATGGCAAGACTCGAAGCTGAGGAAAGATGCACGATTTCATGGCGTGCCAGTAAAGGTGCAACACTAGCTCCCCCTTCTCCCGATACCCAAGGCAATGCACCAAAAGGAAGGCGGTGCAACTTCCCATCAGCAACGATCGCCAATCTCCGACCCTTTAGCATATCTGCAACGGGACTCAATAACATTTGTGCGAGTTCTTTGCCTTCTGCGAGAGGGTTGCGATCTTCCGCTTGCAAGGCTGTGGCGTATTTTTCGGCGGCAGCTTCAATTTTTTCCCGAGGGGGCAATTCGTAGGTCGCAAACTCATTTTTACCAACAACAAAGAGATAGCTGCGTTCTTCTCCGAGGGCATATTCGAGTAGGAGAGTCTCTCGATCGAGAATTTGGGCTTGAATCTCTTCTAAAATTAAAGGTTGGGGATATTTGAGGTCGGCATAAGCGGGATTGTTGCGACGAATGCGGGTTTCGAGATCGGAGAGCTTTGTGAGAAGGACATTGCGATCGCGGATGAGGTTCTCCAAATCTTCATTTGCATAGCTGCCACTCGTTAATTCTAAACGACGTTTTTCGATTGCGCTCAGTTCTTGGATAAGGCGTTGTTCTTCTTGCAGGAGTTGGGGATCGACATTTTGGCGAATGTTGAGATTGGCTTCAGCGAGGAGTTCTGTAAGGGTGCGAGCGCGGTTTTTTTCGCTGGCGCGAAAAGCGTGTTTGTTGTAGCCGCGATCGGGGTTCTCTCGATGCAATTGCATAAGAATGTCGATATAGAGTTGGTAGCGATTAGATATCTTTGCAAAGAAGGATTGACGGAGATCGGGGTTATTAAGGTTAGAACGAATGGATTCGGCAATGGCTATAGCCGCCTCAATATCTTTCAGAGCTGCATCGGAGCGACCTTGTAGGTGTTTGGCTGAAGCTAATTCATATAAAGCGTCCTCTTCTTGAGTTCGCCGTCCGAGCTCTCGCGCGATCGCCAAGGAGCGTTCCAAGTAATCGATCGCTCTTGTATATTCTCCCAAAGATTTATAAATATTACCCAAACCGTTGAAAGATATCCCGATCCCAGAACGTTCGCCGAGTTCCTGTTTAATTGCCAGAGATATTTCGTAATAGTCAATAGCTTTGGGATATTCTCCTAAAAAGCGATAGACACTCCCTAAATTTCCCAGAGCAGAACTTTCTAAAGAACGATTGTCAAATTTTCTGGCAAGAATTGAAGCCTGTTGGTAGGCCTCAATTGCTTGGGAGTATTCTCCCAAAGCTCTGTAGGCAAGACCCAAACCAAGAAGAGAATAACTTTCTCCGAAACTATCACCCAGTTCTCGATCGATATCTAGAGATTTTTGGTGGTGTTCGATTGCTCTCGTATATTCTCCCAAACCCCAGTAGACAAGACCCAAATTGCCCAGCGCAATCCCTTCTCCATCGCGATCGCCAATTTCTCGAGCGATGGTTAAAGCCTGTTGGTAATGTTCGAGCGCTTTAACGTATTCTCCCAAAGACCAATAGACATCGCCCAAATTGCGGAGAGAATCGCCTTCTCCATCGCGATCGCCAATTTCTCGAGCGATAGTTAAAGACTGTTGGTAATGTTCGAGCGCTTTAACGTATTCTCCCAAAGACCAATAGACATCACCCAAATTAAATAGAGCAAGACTTTCTCGATCCGCCTTGCCAATTTCTCGAGCGATAGTTAAAGCCTGTTGGTAATATTCGAGTGCTCGAGGGTAGTCTCTCAAGGATTCGTAGGCATTGCCCAAATTGTTTAAAGAAATTCCCTCTCCAGAGCGATCCTCGAGTTCTCGATTGATGGCTAAAGATTGTTGGTAATATTCGAGTGCTTGAGAATGTTCTTTTAAAGATGCGTAAACATTACCTAAATTGTACAAAGAATTTCCCTCTCCATAACGATGGCCAATTTCCCTTGCTAGGTTTAAAGCCTGCTGATAATGTTCGATGGCTTTACTTGCTTCTCCCCAAGATTGATAAACATGACCGAGTTCGATCAGGGACTCCCCTTGCCCGGTACGATCTCCGAGTTCTTTTTGAATGATTAGAGCCTGCTGATAGTATTCTATCGCGTTCGCATATTCTTTTAAGGATTTGTAAGCAAAACCCAAACCTGTCAGAGATTTTTTTTCTCCAGTACGATCGCCAATTTCTCGAGCGATGGTTAAAGCCTGTTGGTAATGTTCTATAGCTTGATGACGATCTTGCAATGATTCATAAATATTACCTAAATTGACCAGAGCAAATACTTCTCCACGGCGATCTTCCAGTTTTCTAGTCAGAGTTATAACTTGTTGAAAATATTCAATGGATCGGGCATCTTCTCTCAAGGATTCGTAGATATCTCCCAAACTCATCAGCGCTCTGACTTCCCGAAAGCGATCGCCAATTTCTCGAGCGATTGCTAACGCTTGTTGGTAATAATCAATTGCCGTGTCGGATTCTCCTAAAAATTGGTAGATATTCCCCAAATTTCCGAGAGAGCTGGCTTCAGAAGCCCGATGGCCAATTTCTCGCGCAATTATCAAAGCATGTTGGTAACGATCTTGCGCGGTATTGTATTCTCTTAATGATTGAAAAATATTACCCAAACCGACGAGCGCATTCATTTCATTATTGCGATCGCCAATTTCCCGGGCTATGGTTAAAACTTGTTGGTAATAATCTTTGGCTGTTGTAGATTCTCCCGATACTTTATCAATATTACCCAAACCAATGAGCGCGTTCATTTCATTATTGCGATCGCCAATTTCTCGGGCCATGGTTAAAGCCTGTTGGTAGTAATCTTTGGCTGTCTCTGGGTCTTCTAAAAAAAGAAGATAAATATTGCCCAAACCAACAAACACTTTACTTTCCCCAGCACGATCGCCAAGTTCCCGGGCGAGGGTTAAAGATTGCTCGTAAGACTCTTTTGCCCTAGTATATTCTCCCAACACTCTGTATGCACTACCCAAATTGATGAGAATCTTACTTTCCCCGGAGCGATCGCCAATTTCTCGATAAAGTTCTAATGCGTTTTCCCACGATTGCACTGCCTCTCGAAATTGACTGGCTTTGTACTGCCGAATTCCTTGCTGGAATAAACGATTTGCCTCTGTTTGGCGCTCTTCCGTTGCCTGCGCCAGTACAAGAGAAGATTGTTCCTCGATCGCCATTACTCCAAAAGAACCCAGCAAAACCAAAGCGATCGCAGACGCAGAACTCAAAATTTTCAGGGAAAGTTTCATGGGTTCAATTCCAGCAGTAGTTTTTGCATTTGAGAGAGCGATCGCTCCAATAATTTCTCCTAATTTTACCCTCATTGGCAACCGGGAAGTTTCTCTGTGGGAAGTTAAAGACAGCGCGATCGCCCATTCTCCACCAACTCTCAACTGTCAACTATCAACTGTCAACTATCAACTGTCAACTATTTTTGCCAATCGCCTTGCATGACAAACGCTGCCCATTTGTAAGGATACTCTCCCGATCGCCACATTCGTAATTGTGCCTCTCGTAAGGCGGCGGCAGGTGGTATCTTCTCACCTAGCATATTTTGGTAATAGTCGCTCATCAGATTTGCCGTGGCGATATCGCTGACATTCCATAAGCTCACCGTTACCCGTCGCGCCCCCGCATACATAAAGCCTCTTGTCAAACCGACAACGCCTTCGCCATTGACTTCTTCTCCAATCCCGGTTTGACAAGCGCTCAAAACCACCAGATCGGCATTGAGTTTCAGGTTGTAGATGTCTTGCAAGCGCAAAAATCCATCTTGTTGTTGCCCGTTTTCATTGTAGAAAGAGAGTGCCAGCCCGGACAGTTGGGGATTATCTTGAATGCAGCCATGGGTCGATAGGTGCAATATTTCATATTGTGCTAGTTCTGCGCTAGTCGCGGCATCGCGATCGGCGGCAAAACCCATCGCTAGGAATTTTTGATTGTCGGGGACGAGAGCGAGAATATTTTCCGCTTCGGTGCGGGTGTGGAGAAGGCGGTTAAAACTCTGACAACCATCGCGAAATAAGGAAAGTAAGGGGTTTTCGGAGGTCGTGGCAGCAACTTCTTCTCCTGATAGGCGAAAATCGCGTTGGGAGAAAACAGGATCGGCAAAAACGGCTAATTTTTTGGCAGCAGGGGAACGATTTTCCAATTGCTGGCGTTGAATCGCCAGACTCGAAGCCGAAGAAAGATGCACGATTTCATGGTGTGCCAGTAAAGGTGCAAT
>JAGHZQ010000073.1 GCA_017746715.1 Cyanobacteria bacterium SBLK | reverse complement strand
TTGCTAACTCTCTTTGTGAGATTTTTTCTTCTTCGTAAGTTTCGATAATTTTTTTTCTAAAATCTGTTGAGTATGCTTTCATTTATTTTTTTGACCTCCTTTTTTCCTAGTGTACCTCATCCATTCGATAATTGCTATAGAACATATTCTCCAGTAATGGTGGAATTTTCAGGCGATCGCCTTTTCCACTTCAAGCAAATTATGGCTTAAAATAATAAAATTGTTGTATATTCGCAAAGTTTATTGTATCCACCCCTACACTTTGTAAATAGTTTGCCAATTTAAAATCATCTGTCAATACCAAATATCGATCTTTGGCTAAATCCAAAATCCCACAATCTGTTAAACCAAATTTGGCGAACTTCTCCATTTCGCTAATTTGTTTACTTTCCAGATAAAACTCATCAATTCTAGAAAGAAGTTGGGAAAATAGTTTTAAGCATTGCGATCGTTCGGGATCTTTCAGTTGATTGATGAGGCTATTAACTTCTGTAAGAATATTGGGTGTTGTAACAATTTTTACAAATTTTTTGGTGATTTTTACTAAAGTATCATAATCTTTAGCTGTATATTTTTCAGTCCGATTAAATTCAGAAATTCTCTGGCGATTAACTCTACCAACAAAGAGAACTAACATGATATTTGTATCGATCAAAAGACCTTTGCGCTTATAGTGTTGTAATAACTTATTTAATTCATTCATGGTTTTCGTATTTTCATGGATTGAGGTTGACCTGAAAAAGTATCAATTTTAATAAGTTTATATTGCCGTTCTCGATCTGAGCCTTCAAGCACGGGAAACAGTGGATTTTCATCAGGATCGGATTGGTTTGTGATATCAAAACCTAATGTAATTAACCAATATTTTCGATCTTCAGATAATTCAATTTCTTCAAGCCTCAAATTTTCAAAACTTCCCAAAAGATCTTTAAAGGATTTTAGATATTCTGCTGCGGTTCTTACAGCAGCACGAACATCATACCTGATTTCTACCTGTGACATAGTTTTACCTGTTGACTTTATTTGAAATTCCAGTTTTAAATTAGACTTTAATCATAACACAAAAATCGCCTATTCAATTTTAAAATACACCTTTAAAACCGAGTTTCAAATTCAACGGATAAGCGGCTATCCCCCGAAAAATCCGTAGACCCGCGCACGGTAAAATTATCATTTAAACGGTATTGAGTATTAAAACGCGTAGGCTGATCTGGTGGGGTTAAATATTGCAATACCGAAATAGAAAACCTGCGCCCAAAATCTTTTCCTAATTCGATCGCCACGCCTAAAGTTTCCGTGCGTCCCGTATCGTCAATCACTTCTGCCGGAAAAACGCTAAAACTATCCAATCCAAACGCATCGGCAATTTGATTTTCTACACCCCCTAAAAGTGCAGTCCCGGCAATATTAGCTAAACCTCCCGCTAACGCCGTATTATCTCCTCCCGCAACGGCATTAATAAAACCCCCTCCCAATAACGCAATAATTTCCGTTTCGCCGCGTTGAGGAGTGCTATCCAATGTCAGGATTTGTTGGGCGGGTTGTCCTCCCGTAGCTGCCGAAGTTTTCAAGCTATCCGCCAACTCAAACGCCGTACTCGTCACTTTTGCTTCGACTCGCAAGGTTTGCACCGAACCGATATTTGTAGGCGTATCGCGAATTTCTGACGTAACCGTATCGTTTCTAACAATAGGGCGAGAAGTTTCTAAAACAGACCCCACCAATAACAAATCTAACTCCGGATCTAAGCCTCGTTCGGGGACGAAACGGGCAATATTGTCATAACTGCCATCCAAACGCAAAGTCGAGGTAAAGAGGTTAACAAAACCCCGATTCAAATTAATAGTTCCTTGAGGTTGCAAGTCCGCCAAAGTTCCATTCACCCAAAACCGTCCCCCGGCAATAAATTGTAAAACCGGCAACTGTTCGATCGCAAAATTATCCGTTAAAGTCAATTGCAAATTATCGAAAGAAACCGCCTCGGCGATCGCGCTATTTCCCCCTGCTAAACCGCCCCCTGAAGCCCCTGCCGCCCCCAATACTTGCAAACTGCCATTCGCTACCTCTAACGCCCCAGAAATCCTCGGTTCGATGGCACTACCGGCAATTTGCACCTTTCCCAGGATGTCTCCTTGCAAGAGTCCTTTTAAATTTAAGGCGAGGGTATCTAAATCGACGGTGAGGGGGTTTTCTTGGGGAGTGGCTAAAAATGTGGGTAATGTTCCCGCTGCTACAATATCGCCGCCGCCGAATTTCCCCGTTAACTGCTTTACATCGATGCGATCGATGTTGAGGTCAATTTCTCCGTTGAGGTGGGTAATGGGGTCGGGAACGATCTGTAAATTAACAGTGCCATTCTCTAAACGAATCTTACCATCGGCAACCAATTTCGTTAACTGCTTGCTATCGGGATCGATAAAACCCTCGACATCGACATCAACTTCACCCTTGCCCTCTTCCCATTCCAACTGCTGGCGGGTGAGAATATTAATAATGGCCAGTCCGTCATCTTTTAGTTTGGCTTTCAGACTCAAGGTGGTATCTTCTGGAGGTAAGGCGATGGGAATGGGCAGGCGATAGGGAATGACTCCCGTGAGGGTGAGGGGCGTTCCTTCTTCGGCTAACAGACTCCTACCGGAAAATCGCAAGCGTGCTTTGTTATAACTAAAGGTGCCTTCGGCGGAATAAACATCAGTATCGTTAATTTGTGCGTCGGCGATATCGACTCGCCCCCTTGCTTGGGGATTTTCTTGGGTACCCGAAAGGTTAGCAGTTAAATTAATACGACCGCCAAAACCGATCGCGGGCGGTAAAGGAAGCAAATCTTGTAAAAGCAAAATGGGAAATTCTGTCACGTCTACTTTACCGGAAATGCCTTGTCCGCCATAGGTTCCCGATGCTTGCACGAATCCATCTCCGGCTTTCACTTCCAACGGTAAAAGGGTAATGAGTCCTTTTTCGAGGCTTCCTTTTGCAACTATCGTATCCACCGCAAAAGATCCCCAATCCCAATCTACCCCAGAAAGATCGAACTCTGCGTTTGTTCCGGCAAATCCTTCTCGCAGTTTAGCCGAGAGTTGAATAGTACCGTCAAAATTGCCTCGCAAGTCTGCAAGGGGAGGGACGGGAAAAGCCCGGCGACGTTCTTCTTCTTGCAAGTCGAGAAGGGTTTGAATCTCTGAAAGGCGTCGCAGTCTGTCGAGAATGGAGATTTTACTAGTAGACCCGACGGTGAGGGTATTTAAGTCCTCTGCATCTCCGGGGGCATCGCGCTCAAAGGTGCGGGCGAGGCGCAAGAAATCCTGAAAGTCCTTTAGGCGGAAGGTTTTCAATAAATCTTGAATATCGCCATTGGTAATTTTTACATCCCCTTGAATTTGAGGATTCTCAAACATTTCGCTCACGCGGGCATCGAGAAGGTATTGGGTTTCTCCTTCACTTAAATCCCCTTCTTGCAAGAAAATCGCACCATTGGCGTAGGCGACTTTTCCGGAAAAGCGATCGCCGCTCACCGGACCGAATACCGGATCGGCAATGGCAACGCTTCCCTCCGCTTCCCATGCTTGCAAATCAATGCTAAAGTTGCCTTCTAAATTCCCTGCGACGGGTTGGGCGGCGATGATACGGGGAAAGAGATGCACAGGTGCGGTCGCTTTGGCAAAGGCGAGGGGAAAATTGGCGATCGCTGCGTTGAGAATATTCCCTTCTCGTTCTCCTGTGGCGGTGAACTCGTCGAGGTTGATGGTAAAGGTTTCCGGCAGATAGTCGCGATCGATCGTTGCAAGGATGCGATCGCTCTCGCCGCGTATGTCTGCGCTGCCTCCTTCTCCTGCCACAAAGTTGACTTCTCCAGAAAGAACCGGGTCGAGGACGAGGTGGTTAAAGGCAACGTTATCGAGGGAAACTTGACCAGCCAAGGAAGGCGATCGCAGCGATCCCGATACTTCCCCCGCAAAACCGACAAACCCAGAGAGAGAGACGCTTTCACTATCCAATCCCAAAGCCGTAAAACGGGCAATTTCGGTTTTAACCCGTGCCAGATCGATATTTTGGATATTAGCATCAAAGTTAAATTTTCCTAATGCCCTTAATATATCCCGTTCCAAAAGAGAGATAAGATTGACATCGAGATAACCTTTTGCATCTAATTGATCGGCGGCTCTTGCTCGTTCGATATTTAACCGCGACCCATTCCATGCAAAGATAGCATCGAGGGGGCGATCGATGAGAGAAATGCCTTCATTCAGGTGAATTGTACCTTTCGCATTTAAGGAGGTCGGTTTAAAGTCTGCCAAGTTCGCATTAACGTTTATATCTCCATTCAAAGCACCTCGCAATTCAGGAGAAACGCGACTCACTTGCAAGCCTCGAGGGACAAGATTAGCTTGCAATTTCCCGGCTTCTAAAAGAATATTATTGGCGGTAATTTTGCCGCCGACAGCCGCGATCGCTCCGGTTCCCGTGGCGCGAATTCCTTGTAAATTCAAGGCATTTAAAGACCCGGTGACGTTCAAATTCCCTGCCGCGATCGCGTCTAAATTAGGAGGAATTTGGGGGGTAATTTGACTGGGGGCAATTCCTGCCGCTGCGATCGCCGCTTGCCAATTTCCCTCGCGAACTTTAAAATTCGCTTGTGCGATTCCTCTCGCTAAATTTTCAACCTTTCCCGTTCCTTGAAGCGAAACGCGATCCAAGTCAAACGCTAATTTTTTATCGGGCAATAACTGATAGGCGATCGCTGCATCTCCGGAGACGATTCCTAAAGATTTGCGGTTAATTTTGAGATCGGCAGGTAAGGTAATGAGTCGAGAAAGTTCTGCGACTTGAATCCCATCTGCGGCAACTCGAGCAGAGAGCGTATTATTGACAAATTCAAACCCCGTTGCACTACCTTCCCCTCCAGCAATTCCCAAACTCATTTTTCCCGTTCCCACTATTTTTTCTGGGAAAAACCCGGCAATCGTTCCATTGATTTTAAATTCTCCTGCTAAGGTTTCTAAGGGAGGTAAAGGAAAGCGATCGCGCAGGGAAATCGGAATAATTTTTCCAACATTTACCCCAGAAGAACGAGCGATCGTGGAAAATTGACCTTTCGTAAAATTCAGGTCGTTAATTTGCATCCGTCCTCCTGCAAGATTGAGGATAGCATCACCGCGAACGATCGCGTTATCGACAATTGCAGCGAGATCGAAATTCCCTAAAGAGCCTGATAAATTCAACTTAGCATTTGCCGTTCCAATTTGTTGTTTTACTTCGTCCGGAAGAGGAAGAACTCGACCCAAACCCACATCAGAAACAAGAATCGTACCACCATAACGCCCCTCTTTTACTTGGATGTTATTAACCGTAATTTGTCCATCTCCTAAAAGAACATTACTGCTAACAGTTGCATTAAAATTCTGCCAATTGTCGAGAGGCATAGAAACTCGCGATCGCGCTGATAAAGTCCCCAAATTAAAAGGTAATCCCTGCAATTTTATGTCGTATAAGTTGGCAAAATTTGTGACAGAGAGATTCTCAGCTTTGATATTGGCGATCGCTTCCTTTCCTTGCAAACTCAAATAGGCATCTCCCGTAATTTCTCCTCCTAAAACAGGATTGACTATAAAGCGATCGACTGTTAAAATTTTCTGATTTACTGAAATATCGAAATCGACATCAATTGTCTTTAAAGCAATGCGATCCAGTTGAGGAAACGAACAAGATTGTTTCGGCAAACAAGCATTTTTTACAGTTCCGGAGAGCTGCATGCGATCGAAATATCCTGTTAATTCACTTTCAACCGAAATCGCCCCCGAAAAAGGAATATTAGGAGGCTTGATTTCTACTGTTTTAAATAGAGTTGAAAACGCTACAGGTTTCACCATCGCCGTAACATCAAATCCTAATTCTTCCGATACCGTCCCTTGAACTATTGTGGCAATTTCTCCCAAATAAGCAGTAATGTTTTCTAATTTTGCGGTTTTTCCTTGCAAGCGAATCTTTCCTTGAGGAATGGTCAAAGGTTGGGAAATGAGATCGCTAGCAACGGCAATTGTAGCGATCGTCAAACTTCCATCAATTGACGGCAAACTCTTCAGAGAAAAAGGATTGCCAGCAATATCAATGGTTGCCTTAATGTCCGCTTCTCCTTGAAGATCGGCAATGCGATATTTTTCCAGACGGATAGGAACAATATTTTTCAATTCTGCCAGATTAATTTTACTAGCCGTTACATTCAGTTTGGCTTTTAAATTAGGGATTTTTTTATCGGGAACGATACCTTCTCCTTGAATGGAAAATTTTCCACCTTCCGGAAAAAATCCTTCTAAGGCCGTTATTTGAATATCTTCATAATTTTTTTTGAGACGAACGATCGCTCTTGTTGCCGTAACGCGAATGGGCGGTTGAAATTTACCATCCGGATAGCGACTGACGGCGGTTAAATTACCATCAAATACCCGAACGGTCGCAACATTAACGGTAATGGGAAAATTACTTTTAGGAAAAGGAGGAATATCGAACCAATTACGCTTGTCTCTCTGTTCGAGATAAGCATCGGCTTCAATCAAGGCAATATCTAAATTTAATTTGCGTTGAGCGAGGATGATAAGAGGATTGTAGCGAACGCGAATGCTTTGAACTGTTGCCGTATCCGGTTGTTTTTTCGTTGCCGGAATGACCGTTCTGCCCAAACGTAATCCCGTAAGAGAAAATGATTCTACATCTCCCAATTCTACTTCTCGTTGAAGCAGATTTTCGAGAACATTTTCCACTTGAGGACCCAGAAAGCGAGGGGCGATAAAATATTGTATGAGAATCAAGATAAGAACGAGAAGACTAGCCGTTCCACCGCCTAAAATAAGAACGAGTCGCAACCAAAAATTGCGCCTGCGTCGGGGGGGTGGGGTGTCTCGGCGATCGCCGGATCCGGGTAACAGATTCATTGTTGTCTCACTCCTCTCACACTCTTTTGAATTATGAACGAAGATCGAACATTTGATGAAAATACAAGATGAATTTTGGCAACTTCTCCCAGAGATTTTTCGTTCGCCCGATCGCGAGGTTCGGGTTTGGCGATGTAATATCAAATTCCCCCCCGTGACGGTGGAAGCCTTAGAAAAGTTGCTGGAGGAAGAAGAACAAGCAAAAGCCAAGCGATTTCATTTCTCCAAGGATCGCGATCGCTATATCCTCGGGCGGGGACTATTGCGACTCCTGTTAGGGCATTATTTACAACAAGACCCCCAAAGCCTGCAATTTGCCTATTCTGCCAAAGGCAAACCATTTTTAAAAGATGAAGCAGTGCAATTTAATCTTTCTCATTCTGGGGATTTAATTGTGTTGGGGATGAGTCGCGATCGCGCGATCGGCGTGGATGTCGAGCAAATTCACCCCCTTCCCGATGCCTTAAAGTTGGCACGGCGTTTCTTCTGCGAGGCAGAATGGGAGAAGATTCGCACCTTACCCTCAAATTTGACCTCAAGGGCGTTTTTCACCGCTTGGACGCGCAAGGAGGCATTTCTCAAGGCGACGGGAGACGGGATAGCAGGACTCAAAGATGTCGAAGTGTCTCTTTTACCCGACGAACCCATCCAAATTTATCGCATTGCCGGGAAAATCGCGAAAGGATGGCAATTACAGTCTCTCGATCTGGGTGAGGAATATGTGGGGGCGATGGTTGTCTCAACGAAGGAGGAAATGACTGTGGATTAGCTTATTTTTAGAATGGATTGAGTAAAGTTGTTACGGAGGAAAATCCCACTCGCGGACAACCATGTCGATCGCATCGAAACACTATCTGAAGCGTAGCAGGGTGAGGCCATTGATGTACTCCAAAGTGCGTTTCATCCTCATCCCATGTTTCCACATATTGAGCGATCGAACGAACCTTTAAGGCGTTTTTCCGTCTGTCATATTGTTTGTCGGAACGCATCAGGAAAACCATGAAACAGAACCTTATTACAATTTTAGCGCTCCTGAGTACGACTTCTACCCTTCCCGCGATCGCCGTCGAACCGGCTTTGGTGAATTATAGCGATCGCGTTTCTTGGTCGGAGGTAGAATATAGTAATTTTGATGGCTTGTACGTGAACGATCGCCATACGGGCATTGGCGGCGATCGCGATTATTTTGTCAGTCAGTGGAGCAAATCCGGCATTCGTTTGACTTTTCGAGATAGCTTTATTGCGAGTATTTCTACCGTTCGTCGCGTCCGGTATCGTTCGCGACGGCGTTACAATCACAGACGGGACAAATGGGAAAGGATTTCTTTTCCTGTCGTCGTCAATGAAAGAGTTGCAAACTGGAGCTATTATGAATATTCTCCTTCTGCCATTCATTTTAGGATTAATGGCGAGGGATATACTTACACCGAAGGAGAAGTTTCGCCAGAATTAGCGAATGCTCTCGCCAGTGCCCCCATTGAAAACATGGTCATTCGCCTTGAATTTGCCGAATCCAATCAACGAGATCTCAAGCCCATGATGGAGGTAGAAATTGGCAAAAGAACGGTTTTAGCATGGCGACAAGTCTTTGCCGAATCCATCGATCGCGCTGAAATTCAAAGAATTATCGATCGCCATGAAGGACGCGATCGCGATGAAATAAGACCGAGAGAAAGCCGTCGCTAATTTAAAATGCAAGTTGTTGTGATTCTCACCTCAAAAAAAATGGCTAATAGTGGAACGAGCATCGCTTCGACAGAGCTTCAGCGATTGCCTGCCCGCGTTTTTCTCAATAAGGGAACAAAGAAGGATAAAATTAATAACAAGCAAGTTGAGCGATCGAAATGGTTTTACCCAATTACATTAACGGAGAATGGCAGCCGTCAAACGGAACGGAAACCCTCGAAATTATCAACCCGGCAACTCTAGAAATCCTCGATCGCGTACCGCTATCCCGTCGCGAGGACGTAGCAACTGCCGTGCAAGCTGCCGCGACGGCTTTTAAAGATTGGCGTAAAACCCCACCCCTCAACCGCATTCAATATTTGTTTAAATTAAAAACCTTAATCGAAGAGAACCTCGAAGAACTGTGTCGCACGATTACCCGAGAGTGCGGTAAAACCTTGGCAGAATCGAAAGGAGAATGGCAGAGGGCGATCGAAAATATCGAAGTGGCCTGCGGAATTCCCACTCTCATGCAAGGATACAACTTAGAAGATATCGCCAGGGGCATCGATGAAATGATGATTCGCCAACCCGTCGGCATTACGGCAATTATCGCCCCCTTTAATTTTCCGGGGATGATTCCCTTTTGGTTTTTACCCTATGCGATCGCCTGCGGCAATACGGTCATTGTCAAACCCTCGGAAAAAGTTCCCCTCACGATGCAATATATCTTTGAACTCTTGCATAAAACGGGTTTGCCCAAAGGAGTCGTTAACTTAATTAATGGAGCCAGAGAAGCCGTCGATGCTATCTTAGAACATCCCCAGATCCGGGCGGTGAGTTTTGTCGGTTCCTCTCCCATTGCCAAATACGTTTACGGTAAAGCTGCCAGTCACGGCAAGCGGGTACAATGCCAAGGCGGAGCCAAAAACCCCATTATTATCCTTCCCGATGCCGATCGCGTCCTGACGACGAAAATTGCCGCCGATAGTGCCTTTGGCTGTGCGGGTCAGCGATGTTTGGCCGCTTCCCTTGCGGTAACGGTGGGAGAAGCAAAGAACTGGTTTGTGGAGACGATCGCGGAAACCGCCGAAACTCGCATCGTGGGCAATGGTTTAGAAGAAGGAGTACAAATGGGCCCGGTAATTACCGCCCAAAGTCAAGAAAGAATTGCCGGACTGGTGGAAGAGGCGATCGCGGCTGGGGCAAAACCGTTAGTAGACGGACGCAAGGCAAAAATTTCCAGTTATGAAAACGGCTATTTTATCCGTCCGACGCTTTTAAGTGAAGTCGATCCGGTCGGTACCCTTGCCAAAACCGAGGTTTTCGGGCCCGTCTTGGGAGTAATCGAAATGGAAACCATCGACGAAGCGATCGCTCTCGTCAATCGCGGACAATGGGGCAATATGGCTTGTTTGTTTACCTCTAGCGGTGCGGCGGCCAGAAAGTTTCGCTATGAAGCCGAAGCGGGGAATATCGGCATTAATATCGGCGTGGCGGCACCAATGGCATTCTTCCCCTTTAGCGGCTGGAAAGAGAGCTTTTTCGGCGATCTTCACGGTCAGGGAAAACAGGCGATCGAGTTTTTTACTCAAACTAAAGTCGTTGTCGAACGGTGGTTTGACGATTGGACGCGGCAATTTTAATGATGGAGATAGGTTTGGCGATATTCTCCTCGTGCCATCTCATCAGCTTCTTTCCACGTCCATCGAGAGAAAGACGGAAGTAGAGGAAGACCTGAATATTGACGGGGTAACGGTCGTCCGTAAATATCAAAAACAACTTGCGCGATCGCCCGACAGCAAGCCCCCGGATAGCGAACGATTTGTTCTTCGCAAAATCGAATCACAATCCAGCCTCGACTGAGAAAAAAATGATTGCGATCGCGATCGCAATCGATAAAATGAATGGGTTTTCGAGTCTGGTAAGCATAAGGCTCATCTATTTCGATATCGATATGCAATCTATTTTCATCAATATAGGCAAAATCGGCAGTGTAGGAAAAACCGCGATCGAATTGAGGATTATGTAATGTTTTTCCAACATAAATTTTGCCCGGAAAATGTCGTTTTAAATCGCTTTCAAATTCCTTTTCACTTTGTCCGCGTATGGGGCGATTATTATGACCCGGTTTAACTGTTTTCGCTAATTGCGCTTGCATGGGCGAAAAAGCAATTTTACAATCATTTTCCCATTGTGCGAACAGGCGCTGGCCGTCTTGTTTCTCCTGTTGAAATTTAGCAAAAGCAGTTTGATATACCCGCTTGCGATCTTGGTATTGTTGCCAATTCTGGGAATAAATACGTTTTTGTGTTAAATAAAGTTGGTGTTGTTCGCGGCGATCGAAATAGAGGAATAAAACGAAAGCGAACGCGAAAATAAACAACAAAAAAATACCTAGAAAGGGGATAATCAAAGTAAAATATCCCCCCAAAAAACAACTACAAAGACCAAAGATCGGGATTAAAGGACTGGGTTTAAACTTAAATTTTTCTGGTATTTTCTCGGGCAATTGAGGACGTTTTGGCTCTTTCGGAGAAATAATTGCCGGACGCGGTGGCATGGGAGACAAGCATCTCTCAATTTCAGGTGGAATCAAAATCAGTGGATAAGAAGAATTCATATTTCAGTAATAAACATTAAAACGAGCGTTCGCCTCCCCCAATCCCGAGCGATCGCGTTACAGTGGAAAAAAAGTCTCTGGTTGTTAACCATGGCCATTTATTTTTACACCACCCGCGACAAATCTTACGGTTGTTTTTCCAACTTTTCCCCTCATGGTTTTGAGTTGGATGGGGTTTGGTGGCCCACCAGCGAACATTATTTTCAAGCGCAAAAGTTTGCCGGAACATCCCATGCTGAAGAAATCCGTCTGGCCAAAACTCCGAAAATTGCCGCAAAAATGGGTCGCGATCGCAAGCGTCCTCTACGCCAAGATTGGGAAACCGTTAAAGAAGACGCGATGAAAAAAGCACTCTTGCAAAAATTTTCCTCCCATCCCGAAATTGGCGAAATTTTGCTCTCTACCGGAGATGAAGAAATTGTCGAAAATTCCCCCGTCGATTACTATTGGGGATGCGGAAAAGATGGAAGCGGTAAAAACCGCTTGGGGTTTCTCTTAATGGAAGTTCGAGAGATTTTGCGCGATCGCGCTGTTTAATTATTGAGAAAAATTCTATTTCGGAAAATCGACTCTTCATTTTTTGAATTTGGAATTTTGAATTCAAAAAGAGGAGTCTTTAGTATAGGATAAAGAAAGCATAAAAATTTACTGGCAAGGGGGTCAAACATGGTCGAACATTTACTTTTGGGAATCGTTCTCGGCTTAATTTCCGTAACGCTTTTAGGTTTGTTTTTTGCCGCTTATATGCAGTACAAGCGCGACGATCGCGCGATCGGTTAAAAAGATCGCTTAAAAAGATCGCTTAAAAAGATCGCTTAAAAAGAGTAGGGTGCGTTAATAACGCACCCTTCCCCTTATTCTTCTTCTCGATCCGCTTTGGGGGGCTCGAAAACAACTCCAGGAGGCGGGGGTTGAATGAGAGGATCGATGAGAGGTTCAACAATCTCCTTGGGAGGAATCGCTCCAGGAGGTGGGGGTTGAGGAGGTTGTTCGAGAGGAACTTCCTCCCGAGACAAACTGGGAGGCGGCGCGATCGCCCCGGGAGGAGGAGGTTGAATGAGAGGATCTTCTTTAGCTCTTGGCGGGGGGGGTTGAGTAATGGACTGTTTTTTCTCTTTTTCTGTTTCTGCTTTTTTGCGTTTTGCCGCTTCGAGACGTTCTTCTGCATCTGCCATCACGGCATCCATTTTCTCTAAAATCTCTCCAGGGTAACTCTCTAACATTTTAGTGGAGAAAGAAAGGCGATTTTTATCCTCATCGATATCGGCCACGATCACCTTCAGTTCTTGACCGATTTTAAACACTGTATTGAGAGAGTGAATGGGACTGTCACTCACTTGTTTAACATGCAATAATCCCGTTAAACCGCCAATATCGACAAAAACGCCATAGGGTTGAATGCTAACCACCTTCCCTTCGGCAAGAGTTCCCGGTTCGACGCTTTTAATCGCCTCCGATCGCGCTGCATCTCGTTGAGAAAGAACCAATTTACGCCGTTCGGGATCGACTTCCAAACACGTCACCGTCAACGA
The DNA here is from genome assembly GCA_017746715.1 of Cyanobacteria bacterium SBLK. Taxonomy (GTDB): domain Bacteria; phylum Cyanobacteriota; class Cyanobacteriia; order Cyanobacteriales; family Spirulinaceae; genus CCY15215. The sequence continues at coordinate 13,323 of JAGHZQ010000073.1, read as the reverse complement.
CTGCCCCACCAACGAGTCTAAATTTTCCTTTTCCATTAAATGCGATCGGGGAATAAAAGAGCGCAACCCTTTCACTTGGCCCGTTACGCCGCCGCGATTGACCCCTGTCACTCGCATCTGTACCGACGATCCTTTCTCCTTCACCTCCAGCATATCATCCCAAGCCTGCTTGATGGAGAGTTGGCGGCGAGACAGTAAAACCTGTCCTTCCGCATCCTGTCCGCGAACGATTAAAAACTCAAATTCTTCACTCACGGGTAAAGTTTTAGTCAGATCCCCCGTGGAGTCCAAAGCCGCCTCATCGCTAGGAACGAATCCAGAGGATTTACCGCCAATATCGACATAAACGCCATCGGAAGTATGTTCGATTACTGTACCCCGTACCACATCCCCTCGCTGGAAACTGAAGGATTCTCCCTCGAGAGCCTTGGCAAAGTCATCCATTGAAAAGGAGGCTTGGGTTGGATTAGAATTGGTCGGTTTGGAACTCATAACAGTCTGTACGGTGAAATTAGGCGTTGGCAATTCCAAGGCAGTTTTTCTCGAGGAAAATTTAACCGAATCTCCTTGAAATTGAAAACGAGGGCGCTCTTTATATTTACGTTAACCGTTTCTTCGGAAAACTACAGTGTTGAGCTAAACAACTGTAACACTTTTTGCCACGCATCCTGCGCTGAGGCTTCGTCGTAATCCGAGCGGCGATCGCAAAAAAAGCCATGCCCTACTCCGTTATAGTAGAAAATTTGGTGGGGAATATTACATTTTTTCAATTCGGCCGAGATCGCCTCGGTTTGTTCGAGGGGAATCAAAGCATCTTCTTTGCCAAAAAAGGCGTAGAGACTGCCTTTAATCTCTTTTGTGCGGCTAATGGTGGGTTCTCCGCCTCCGGGGGTCACGGTAGCGATTCCCGCCCCGTAAAATGAAGCCGTGGCTTCGATCTCTTCGAGAACTGCCCCCAAATAAACGACATGACCTCCAAAACAAAAGCCGATACTCCCCATGCCTCCCATCTTCACATTCGGCAGGGTTTTGAGATAATCGATCGCTCCCTGCATATCTCCGAGAAGTTCTTCTGCTTGGGTTTGCTCCTTATATTCTCGACCCAATTTAATATCTTCGGGAGCGTAACCCACTGCAAAACCGGGCGCCAAACGCTGATAAATAGCGGGTGCGATCGCTACGTACCCTTCTTTGGCAATGCGTTCGGCTACGTCCCGGATATGTTCGTTGACGCCAAAAATTTCTTGAATGACGATGATACCCGGATATGTCCCCTCGTCCGTTGGTTGTGCGAGATAAGCATCGATTGCCAAACCTCCATTTTTCACCTTAACCCATTCGGTGCGAATATTTGTACCTGTCATAGTTTGTAATGTTGCCCAAAACCGTTTGAGAAAACTCTACACTAGAGAAACGCGCTCATTTCGCCGAATTCTCAGCTATGGCTAACCCCTTGCAATTTAATATCCAAACAGATAGCGATATTCCTGCCTCGAAACAACTCTTCGACCAAATTCAGTTTGCGATCGCTTCTCGTCAGTATCCCCCGGGTCATCGTCTCCCCAGCACCCGCCAACTGGCACAAATTACCGGACTGCATCGCAATACAGTCAGTAAAGTCTATCGCCAACTCGAAGAAACCGGATTGGTAGAATCTCAAGCCGGATCCGGCATCTACGTCAAAGCACAGGGTCACGAGGGAGGAACAAAACTCGGCTCTCCCATGCTCGAACAATACCCAGAGGCCTATCAAGTCGTCCAGAAGAGCATTGACGAACTGTTGGTGCAAGGCTGTACCCTCTCCCAAGCACGAGAGTTGTTTCTCTCGGAAATTGATTGGCGCTTGCGATGTAGTGCGAGAGTATTGGTCACGGTTCCTCAGCGCGATATAGGAGCAGGGGAGTTAATGGTGAAGGAGCTTGAAGGCGCTTTAAAAATCCCCATTCAACTCGTTGCCCTAGAAGAGTTGGCCGAAGTTCTCGAACAAACCCATTCGGGAACCGTCGTCACCAGTCGCTATTTTATCAAAGATGCCGAATCCCTTGCCGCTCCCAGATCCGTGCGCGTGATTCCCGTCGATATCTACGATTACAATCACGAATTAGTGAAAATCAAAGATCTCCGTCAAAATAGTTGCTTGGGGCTGGTTAGTTTAAGTGATGGAATTTTAAGTATTGCTCAGATTTTAATTCACAGCTTGCGCGGGGATGACCTTTTAGTGATGACTGCAAGGGTAGACGATACCTACCGCCTCAATGCCCTCATTCGTAGCGCTCACACCATTATCTGCGATCGCGCCAGTTACGATGCCACCAAACAAGCCATTCTTAAATCTCGCGAGGATCTCATTCGCCATCCGGATTTAATTTGCAGCGAAAACTATATCGGAGAAAAATCGATTAATCTACTTAAACGGGAATTGGGTTTGGGGTGATTTCAGCTATCAGTTACTTGAAGTCAGTTAAGACAATAAATCGGTAATTTATGGATTGCGAATCGCCAGATTGTCCCTTTTTTGAATTGATAATTGTGAATTTTGCATTGTCAGACCGTATTGGCATTTGTAATTTTGCGTGTTACATTCAAGTGTAATACAAAAAACTACACGTCATAACCGGGAGGTGTCCAACAATGCCAGTTATTGCCATGGAAGTCAAAACAGCCGAACAACATCCCAACGCCGATTCTTTGCGCGTCTATAGCACGATCGCCCCCGGTTATGAAGCCGTTCAGATTATTGCCAACTTAGAGAATATTTATGAAGTCGGGGATACCGTGGCGATCGCCCTCAGCAACTCGATTTTAAAAGACGGCACCAAAATCAAACCCAGCAAACTGCGAGGGATTCAATCCTTTGGCATGGCTTTAGGGAAAGCGCTCGAACCCGTCGGCACGGACTTGAGCGATCGCTATTGTCAGAAAAACGTCGAAGATTCAGTCTTGTTGCAAAAATGGCCGAGTGTCGAACTGTTGCATAACGTGCGCCGCAGTTTGGAGATTGCCGGAGAAACCCCAACAGTGACTTATCGCGCCAAAATTAAATTAGACGGGACGAATGGCGGCATCCAAATCTTTAGCGACGGACGCATCGCCGTTCAAAGCCGATCGCAAATTATTACCCCGCAAAGCGATAATGCCGGATTTGCCAATTGGGTGACGCAAAATATCGATTTCTTTGCCCGACTTACCAGAGAAAATCATCTCACTGTATTTGGAGAATGGTGCGGCAAAGGCATTCAAAAACGCACTGCCATTTCCCGCATCGATCGCAAGATTTTTGCTATCTTTGCATTGCAATATGGCGGTAGAGACGGACAATATCCTTGCTGGGAAATCGATCCCGATCGCATTCGCAAGATAATTCCCCCTCATCCCGATATTTTTGTGCTGCCTTTCGAAAGCGAACCCATCGTTCTCGACTTTGGCGATCGCGAACGACTGCAAAACGTCAGCGATCGGCTCAACGAGGCGATCGAAGCCGTGGAAACTTGCGATCCTTGGGTCAAGGACACTTTTGGGATTGAAGGTTTAGGAGAGGGATTGGTTTTCTACCCCCAAACCGAAGGCTTAGCCGAACGCATTTCCTATCGCGAACTCCTCTTTAAAGCCAAAGGAGAAAAGCATCAAGTCGTGAAAGTGAAAAAGCCAGTCCAAATCGATCCCGAAGTCGCTCAAAATGTTGAGGAATTCGTGAACTTATTCGTTACGGAGGCACGCTTGCAACAAGGCGTAACCGAAGCCTGTTCCGGCGAACTCGATATGAAAAAAATGGGAGACTTTTTAAAGTGGATAACTGCCGATATCCAGAAAGAAAGTGTTGCCGAATTAGAAACCGCCAATCTAACTTGGAAAAATGTTGGGAAAGCTGTCATGAATGCTGCCCGTCAATGGTATAAAGAAAAAGTTTGCGGATAAAGGTCAGAAGCAACGGTAAATTGAGAAGGACCTCAATGAGATCCCCCTAAATCCCCCTTGATAAGGGGGACTTCCGGATTCTTCCTCCCTTGTTTGGGGAGGCTTTAATATTCTCCCTCTTATCAAGAGGGGCGGGAGGGGAGCGAAATCAAGCTACGATCTTGTCAATCGAGCGGATTTTGGGAACATCTCCCTGAACTGACTGGTCAGAATTTGCCGATCTCCTGCTTGCTGTTGACCGTATCATGATTAAACGTTGGTTCGTGCGATCGCTATCTTTGGGTTTGTTGGCTTTGGGATTGTTTGGGGCGATGGCCGTTGCGATCGCCCTTCCCGTGCGGCAAACCCTCAATCGTTCCGTAGAAAGTCTTCCCCCCGATACCTCTCCTGCCTTTGCTCGCCGCGATCGCCAACACTTGATCTGGCCGGCAACCGGGCAGATTTCCCAAACCTTCCACCGCTACCATGAAGGCCTCGATATTGCCGGGCCTGCGGGGACTCCCATTTTAGCGGCGAGTTCCGGGACGGTAACGGTGGCGGGTTGGGACGATTGGGGATTGGGCAATGCGATCGTCGTGCAACATGAAAATGGCAGCCGCACGGTTTACGGACACAATCAACGACTTTTCGTGAGAGTCGGTCAATCTGTCTTCCAAGGCCAAACCATTGCAGAAATGGGCAGTACTGGCAACAGTACCGGGCCGCACCTGCATTTTGAAGTCCGTCCCAACGGTCGCGATTCCGTCGATCCCCTCTCGTTTCTTCCCTATCCTGCAGCTCGACCCACATACGCACCCGACCATCGGGGCAATGCGATCGCCCCAGCAAAAGGATGCGGCGATCGCTTGCTGTTTAACCTGGAAACCCGCAATTTTCGCATTCAAATTTGTTGGTCGGAGGGGCAAATGTTCTATTTCAGTCAAAGGAAACGCTATCCCCTCGCCTCCCTTTGGCTGCCGGCACGGGCGATCGCAGGGGGATTTGCCGCACAAAATGGTAGTTATACCTATCGCATCCGAGGCGATCGCTTAGAAGTCCTGCAAAAGGGACTCGTGTTGCGCTCGGAACGCTTTTTAACGCCATAGTTAAAAAGTTTTTCGGCGAACAACAATTAATCAAGGGGATAGTCTACCATCTTAGCCAGCCTTTTAATTTTGCTCCCATGAAAATAGGTTCTTTAGTATTAACTGCTTTCGGTTTGTGTTTATCGGGATTGTTCTTGGCAACCCTAACCCGCGCTCAAACCGTTCAACCGAGTAATAACGACAATACAAACGCCTATCCTGCCAGCGAAAGAAGGGCGTTTATTAATAGTTGTGCTTCGGGTCAAAGTTCTACTTTTCAAGTCGTTTGCGGTTGTACTTTTGATAAAATCAAGGCCAATATTCCTTATTCTCAGTATCAAGAAATTGCCAGAAAATTGCGAGAAGGTGAGGAACTGCCGCAAAATATTCTAACTTTTATTAATGAGTGTCTTAACGCTCCCGAATAAGGAAGGCAATTTTTTTGCGAAACATTTTAAGCATTTTAGCGGTTGGCCGCTCGGCGATCGCACTGATGCAACTCCTCTCGATAGGCAAATGTTGCATTTTGTAAATATACCTAGACAGTCACAAAATTTTTAAGCTACCTTCAAACTCGAAAAGCGCGATTCACAAAAATTTTCACCCTCGAGATCTTGAATTAACGAGATTCTCAAAGAGATATAACCAAATTCTCTAGTATATAGGGATATCCTCGGTTGTTACCGCGATTCTCCATTTAGGTCTCGGGAGTCGCGGTAGAGAGGGCTGTGCGTTTTTTGATAACAACTCTTGAAAATAAGGAAGATATAGTCCATGTTCGCGCTTGCTCGTCATCGTTTATTGAAGATGGTTGCCAGCCTTTGGCTGAGTTTCGTACTTCTGTTCTCATCAGGTATTGCCCCTGCCTTGGCAGTGGTCGATCCCCATGCCGTCTATATCGAAGATATTATCGCCAATGTTCCCACTGGCGATCGCTGGTTGCAACATCTCCACGAAGATTTGTTACCCTTCTGGGATATGGAAACTGCCTACGGCGATCCCATCGGCGATTTTCCTACCTATCGTTGTAACGACGGCTCTCTATATGATGAGATCGCTCCTTGCCCGGAACTAGAAAACCCCGTTAACGGCATCGTCAAACTCGAACGCGAGTATTTCCGTGCCAAATCTCGCCAAGTTTTTGCCTATGGCGTTGCTTACCATCTCTCCGGAGATATCAAATATCTACAACTGGCTAAAGCGGGCGTTGACTCCTTAATCGAGAATGCTTTAGCACCGGAAGGAGGAGCCTACACCTACACCATAGATGGCGTTCCCGGCCCCACAGAGGCCCGACGCATCAGCCAAGATATGGCTTACGTCGTTGCCGGTTTGGGATTCTACTACTATCTCACCCGCGACCCCGACGTTTTAACCCATATCATCGATCTCAAAAACTACATTTTTGATACCTACTTCGATGACGAATGGGGCTTACTCGCTTGGGCTCACGAGGATTACCTCGATTATACCAATCCCGACGGAGCCGAGGAGTGGGTTTACAGCAACCAACGGGAATTAGTGTCTCAACTCGACCAAGTTTACGGGTATATGTTGTTGCTGGCACCCACCTTACCCGAACCCTATCAAACGGAATGGAAAGAGGATTTATTAGATCTGGCGACCATTATGAGCGAACAGTTCTATTCTCCTGATAAGAACCTGTTCTTCGGAGCCATTACCGATCCCATCAAACAACAATTAGAAACAGATCATACCGATTTCGGTCACTCCATTAAAACCTTATGGCTGATCTATGAAATCGGCAAATTAACCGGGCATTACGAATTCACTGCCTTTGCTCAAGAAAAAATTCCTTTAATCTTAGACAAAGCATTTCTTCCCGATGGAACTTGGGGACGGCGACCCGACAAAAATGGCAACATCGACACGGATAAAGAGTGGTGGATTCTTGCAGAATTGGATCAGACTACGGCAACTTTGAGCTTGCGGGATCCTTCCTATGCCAAATATTTACCAACCACCTACGCTTACTGGTTTGAGACGATGGTTGACCACGAGCACGGTGGCATTTGGCACTGGGTTAGTGCTGCAACGAATGAGCCCGATATTCAATTCCCCAAACAACACTCGTGGAAAAATGCTTTCCATTCCTTCGAGCACGATCTGGTCGGCTATATTACCGGACAAGCGATTCATAACAAACCCGTGACTTTGTTCTATGCCTTTAAGGATACGATTCCCGAAAACGTGGAAATTCGTCCTTACTTGTTTGCAGCCAAAGTTGACTCCATCAAACAACCTCGGACTCGCACCCGAGTTCGCTCTCGGATTCACTCTCGGGTTCGCCCTCGGATTGCCTTGCCCATTCCGGATTTGGTCAAAACAATTGTAACCTTTGTTGACGTTCGCTAAACCTTAAACTCCTATAGGGACGTAAAATTTTACGTCCCTACAAAAGAACGATAAAACAGCATTAAAATCTACCCAAAAACTCATGACTTACAAAGCGCTCGCAGGCAAAAAAGTTGCCGTTTTAACCGAAACCGAATTTATTCCCCACGAACTGGACTATTACGAAATTGGCTTTAAGGTACTGGGTGCGAGTGTCGATTTCATGACCAATATGAATGGTGCATCATCCCGCACCATTGTTAGCGATGTGGATTCCCCCGAAACAAAACTCTATTATCGAGAAGTTTATAAGGATCCCAAAGATTACAATCCCAATGATTACGATATCGTTTTGATGTCTGCCAATTACTGTAGCGTCCGCTTGCGGGAAATCCCCCCGATGGGGTCTCTCGGTAGTATTGAAGAATTACAAACCCCTCCTGCGGTTCAGTTCTTCAAACAGGCAATGCTGAATAAAAATATTGTTAAAGGTGCATTGTGCCACGGTTTGTGGATTTTAACCCCTTGTCCGGAAATTTTGACGGGGCGACGCGTGATTTGTCATACGGTGGTACTGGCGGATATTCATAATGCCGGAGCGGTTTACGTTCCCGATGAGAGCCATATAGTCATTGATGAGGACTTGGTAACCGGACGCTCGGCGGCGGATTTGGAAGCATATTTCGATGCGATTGTCGCAACGGCGATCGCTTAGAATACCATTGTGGAAAATTTTGTCATTCCTCTTTTGCACTCGAGAGAATTAAATTGATGCTTGCCAACAATCATTGGACTTGCGATCGCTTCGTTAAATTATTTTGTCTGAGTTTTTTAACGCTGGCGATCGCTTTTACTTTCCCCGTTAGTTCCGCTCGAGCGGATGCCATTTATCACGCTTTCGATGAATGTTTGGTCGATGTCACGGCCGAACTGCCCGATATTCAAGCTGCCGGATACACTCACGTTCAAGTGTCTCCTATCAATGCAACCCCTTCTCGCAACGATGATGCTTGTACCTCAGACAGTGAATGGTACATCCAATATCAGCCTTTCGATTACGTCATTGATGGCAATCTGGGCAATGAGGCAGATTTCATCAATTTGGTTGAAGCCGCCCACGATCGCGGCCTCAAAGTGATCGTTGATGTGGTCTTCAATCATATGGCAAATTATCGTTATTACAAAGACGTTGCCCCTTTCCCCGAAGCCTATCCCCTCTACCCAAAAACGGAATATTTCCACCCCGTTGACTGTATTGATAACTACAACGACAACTACGAGGTTGAAAATGAGTGGCTGTGCAGTAACAACGACCCGGAAGGTTTGCCGGATCTGAGAACGGATTTACCCTACGTGCAACAACAAGAGCAAGCGTATATGCAAAAACTGCTCGCGCTTGGTGCCGATGGTTTTCGTTTTGATGCCGTCAAACATATGTCCCCAGAAGATATTACGGGGATTTTGTCAGGGATTCCCGATGACATATTTAGTTATGGAGAAGTGATTGGCAATACCCGAGAAGATAGCGAGCGCTATATTCCGCCTTTCTCCAAAATCACGGATTTTCAACTGGTGAATACGTTGAAATCGGCGTTTAGTGTTGGTGGCGATCTGCGTGCTTTGATCGATCCGGCCAATACCAATCGCGCTCTAGCGGGGGATAAAGCCATTACTTTCGCTCAAAACCACGATACTTGGGCACCGGGGCAATTTTTTAATTGGAAATTCGATCCGGTGGATTTGTCCCTCGCAACGGCTTACGTTTTGGCAATCAAAGAGGGAACGCCTTTAATTCTCAGGTTTGATGCCTTCACTCCAACGGCGATCGCGGCCGGTCAATTCCGCGCCCAAATGAACGGAGAATCGCAATATTATCGCAATGGCAATGAAATTGCGGCGGGTGCGGACAGTCCTAATTTACTCTTTATCGAGCGCGGCGATCGCGGATTGGCCATCATTAACAAAGCTGGGGGCAAATTTGACGTTCCCGTTGCGAAAATGCCCGGTTTGTCAGAAGGGTGCTACCAAGAACTGCTGTATGATTTTGAAATGTGCGTTGGCGTTGGCGGTGACGGTCAAAAGTACGTCGAGCAATGGGGAACGCCCGATCGCGGTGGGATCGAGATCGGCGGTCGCACGGCTCTTTTCTTTGTGAAAAGCTAAATTCAATCGCTTTTCTTGTTAGCGAACTCGACTGAGGATAGCTGAGGAGATTGCTTGAAACCTAATAGAGACAAGGGCTGCCTTGTCTCTACGGCAGATCGGGAAACCTCCCCAACAAAGTGAATTTGATACGATCCAGACACAGCGTTAAAGATGAATTTTGTGAAAATAGAAGAACGCATCCCTCTACTAGAACAGATACTTTTAGGGTGGAAAAATACGATCGCATTTGAGTATAATGGTTATAGAAATCACGTATATCGTATGATTCATTTTTGTCTGGCCCTCAGAGAATGCAGCGAGGAAGAACGAGAAAAAATTATTATTGCAGGAGCTTTTCACGATATTGGCATCTGGATCGAGGATACCGTTGATTACATTCCTCCCTCCATTCCTCCTGCAATGGACTATTTAAAGGAGAGAAATCTAGGGGCTTGGTCGGAAGAAATCAAATTGATGATTGCAGAACATCATAAAGTACGAAGTTATCGAGATACAGCCTATCCACTCGTAGAAGTTTTCCGAAAAGGGGATCTCGTTGATTTTTCCTTCGGTACTGTGAAATTTGGTATCTCGGCAACGTATATCAGAGAAATCAAAGCTAAATTTCCTAACTCCGATTTCCACAAAAATTTAGGGCGGCGAGCCATTAGATGGTTTTGGCAGCATCCGCTCAATCCAGCACCGATGATGAAATGGTAGGATATCACTCAAATCAATTCAAAATTACTTTTCTTCATTTTTTGAACTTTGAATTTTGAATTTTGCATTCAACAAGAGTCAATGGATTCGACTGAGAATGGCGGGGGCGATCGCTTCCAATGCCAGCACTTGTTTGGCCGCACCCAAGGCGATCGCTTCTTTGGGCATGCCAAAAATAACGCTACTGGCTTCATCTTGGGCAATGGTATGACCGCCAGCCTTCGCGATCGCTTCCATTCCCTCCGCTCCATCCCGTCCCATGCCCGTCAGCAAAATTCCCAACACCGCAGCGCGATAATAGCGGACTGCCGACTCAAACAACACGTCAACAGACGGGCAATGGTTGCCTCGCGATCGTGAAGAATAAGCAAACTGTCCCGCTTCATCGAGTTCTAAATGCAAACCCTCTGGCGGAAAATAAATCGTTCCCCCTCGGGGCATTTCTCCGGCATTGGCAACGCATACGGTTAAAGGACAATGGCCGCGCAGCCATTCTAGCAAACCTTGCAAAAAACCCCGCGCAATATGCTGCACGCAAACAACGGGCACGGGAAATGCAGGGGGTAAGGAAGACAATACAATTTTTAGTGCTTGAGGCCCCCCCGTTGATGCGCCGATCGCGATGAGCTTGGTTGGGGACGCAATAAGGGAAGAGGGAGGGGAGAGGGGAGCAGAAGGAGATGGGGGAGCGAAGGAAGCAGAAGGAGAAGGGGGAGGGGCTTTGGTTTTGCGGAAGACTTTGACTCCAGAGAGAACGCGAATTTTGGTAATTAGGGTTTGTTTGATAGCTTCGTATTCTTCAACACCAGCCGCAGGAGGTTTGGGAAAAACATCTAGGGCTCCTGCTTCTAATAACTCAAAAACATTGCGGGGGTCTTCATCCCCGACAGAAGCACTAATTGCCAAAATCGGACGGGGATCCGTTGCTAAAATTTCTTTGGTTAATTCCAGCCCATTCATTTTGGGCATATGCAGGTCGGTACAAATGACATCCGGTTGAGTTTGAGCAATGAGAGAGAGAGCCTCTAAACCTGTCGTCGCCGTCCCGACTACCTCGAGATCGTCAGAAGAACTTAGAATGCGTTTGAGGATGGCAAGGGCAATGGGAGAATCTTCAACAATGAGGACTTTGACTTTCAAGAGTTTTTGGGAAAATTGCGAATTGATTTCAAACCAGTCTTTTTAAAGTTTCCAGCAGTACGTCGCGATCGAAAGCACCTTTGGTAATATAAGCATTTGCTCCGGCTTCAACCCCTCTTTGTTTATCTTCATCAGAAGCCAGAGAGGTTAGCAAAATAATGGGCAACTCATTATATTCGGGATTTTGACGGATGCGAGCGGCGAATTGCAAGCCATCGAGATTGGGCATTTGCACGTCGGAAATGACTGCATCAAAATGACCGATTCGCAATTTATTGAATCCATCCAACCCATCGACAGCAGTAGTCACATCATAGCCTGCTTCTTCTAAAATGCGTTTTTCTTGGGTGCGAATGGTAATGGAATCTTCCGCAAGGAGGATAGCCGGCTTGCGATCGCTTTTGGCGATCGCAACTGAGGGAGTGGCGTTGGCGAGACGACCTTGCTGCACCGATCGCAATAAATCGGCAGGGTTGAGGATCGTACAAACGTCACCGCTTCCTAAAATCGTCGCTCCGGTAACATTGCGCACGCGTTTGAGCAGTTGGCTTTGGGGTTTGAGGACTACTTCTTGGGTATCTAAAAGCTCATTAACTAAAAGCCCCAAGCGTTCTTCACCCATTTCTAACAAAATGCAGGGCATTCCCAAGGGATTATTGAGAGAAGAGGTTCCGCCGGACAGTTCGAGGAGGGCGGATAAGTGGGCAACAGAAACGGCCTGTCCTTCTAAAGCAATGGTTTCCCGACCTTCGAGGGTAAAAATATCTTGCGGTGCGACAAAAAAGGTGGTTTTGACTGCTTCGAGAGGAATGGCATGGACGATATTGCTGACTTTCACCAAGAGGACGCTTGCGGTTGCTAAAGTCGTTCCCAAGCGCACGCAAAAGGTCGTTCCTCGTCCGGGGGAAGATTCGACTTCAATACTACCTTTGAGTTGCTCGATATTCGTGCGGACGACATCCAAACCCACCCCTCGCCCCGATACTTTCGTGATACTGGTGCGGGTAGAAAACCCCGGTAGAAAAATTAGATTGTAAAGTTGCGATCGCGTCCAGCCGGTCAGTTCTTCTTCGCGATACAATCCTTTGGCGATCGCAATGCGCCGGATTTTTTCCGCATCGAGTCCCCGTCCGTCATCAGTAATCTTAATGGTTATCTGATTGGCCGTTTGAGAACTGACCAAGCGCAGGATTGCCGTTGCGGGCTTTCCCGCTTTTTCTCGCTCTGCGGGGGTTTCGATCCCGTGATCGATGGCATTGCGAAGCAGGTGAATGAGGGGGTCTTTCATTTCTTCAAGAATGCGCTTGTCGGCATGAGTTTCTTCCCCTTCGACGATCAGTTCGATCGCTTTCCCTTGCGATCGCGCTAAGTCTCGCACCATGCGAGGAAAGAGGTTAAAAAGATTGGCAAAAGGTAACAAGCGCAGGGTGCGAACCCGATCTTCTAGATTGTTCGCAATCAGATCGAGGCGAGAAGAATGCTCTCGGGAAGAGGAAGAGAGGCGATCGAAGAGAGTTTCAATCCGTCCGGTTAGATTTTGTATGGAGTTGTGCTGGGGTGATTCTCGTCCGGGGGATGAATCGTGCTGGGGCGAGAGAGAAGCATATTTTTGCCACTCCTCCCAGAGCGATCGCAATTCTTCGATTTCATCGGCAATACAAGCAATGCGAATGCGCGTTACGCTAAGTTCTCCCGTTTGCGTGACCAGATCGTCAAGGTGACGAGTGGCAACACGAATGGTATCGATGCGATAAGGCGTTTCTTCGGGAGTCGAAAATCGAGGGTCGGAAGTCGGAAGTTGGAAGTCGGAAGGCAAACCCTTACTCTTCGCTGCTCCTCCATCTCCCGACGCCCCCGACGCTCCCGACGCCCCCCCATCTCCCGACGCCCCCGACGCTCCCGACGCTCCCCCATCTCCCGACCCTCCCGACGCTCCCGACGCTCCCCCATCTCCCGACCCTCCCGACGCTCCCGACGCTCCCCC
>JAGHZQ010000072.1 GCA_017746715.1 Cyanobacteria bacterium SBLK | reverse complement strand
GCGCCAGCCCGGAGTTCGTCAGTAAGTTGTTGAAGCGCGCGACTAGCGTGCTGGAATTGAAGAATTTAAAAAACGCTTTTGGAGAACAGAAAACAACAGAAGCGTGGCATCTACTCGATAAAAGCGATCGTATTAGGATTAAAAGAATTTGCAATGAAAACCAGCGAATTACACAAAATAAAGGTTGAAACCGATCGCCAATTTCTGAGGCGAATTGCTCGCCAATATTTGTTAAAAAAATTAAACCAGCAAGTTGACGCGAACAACTTCTCCGTCGCGGACGTAAACGCGATCGCATAAAATCTGAAACGCCCGCCGCTTTTCTTCTCGATCTAGTGACTCCCACATTTCGCGATCGCGATAAGCCAATAATAAATTTCGATTACCCTCGTTCTGTTGTCGGCTTTGTTTTTGCTCTTGCTTGATATTTTCAATCTGCGCGAGCAATCCCCGCTTGCTTGCTTCAATTGCCGTATTGTAAGGCAAGGCATTAAGAGTGGCGAGAGAATTTTCTAGTTCGATAATGCGCGGATCTTTCTCCTTTGTTTCCGGTTCGGTGGCGTAATGAGCAATTTGCTCGGCGCGATCGCATAGCGCATCAATTACAGCCGCTTCCGCCTTTTCCATTCTTACCATTTTCTTTTGCGGACATTGCCGCAACGACCAGCGAGCACATTGAAAATAATAATTGCGACCGGGCTGATTGCGCCCGCGAGAGCCAGAATGCGAGTGACAAATTCCGCCACATTCCTCACAGTACACTAGCCCTGATAGCGGGTATTTTGGCTTGCTACTCCCAAATCCTTTACGCTGAGAATTCTCCTGCATGATTCGCTCAATCCGTTGCCATTCTTCAGGGGAGATGATTGCGTCGTGGGTGTTATAGCGGATGTCCCATTCGCTCTCTGGTAAGCGCTTCTTGTCCTTTTTCTTGAGGTAGCAATCGTGACCGCGCAACTTGGGGTTCTTAAGCCAGTCTTGGTATCCGACAGGGCTAAATGCAAAAACCCCGCGCTTAATACGACCCTTCCCGTGGGACGATTTGAATATCCCATAGCGCTCGTTGACAACTCGCAATGCCCCACGCAAGGACTTCTCAGAAATGTATAGCCCTACCATCTCCCTCGCAATTTGGTAGGGATTGCGCTCTTCTCGAGTTGAGAGCAAGCAGAGGAAAGGTCTGTAATCATATTCAAATTTATCGTCAACCTTGCGATATCCCCACGGCGCTCCCATCGCTACGCCCTTGTCTCGCAAATGCTGCCAGCCATGCTTCACCCGTTCGGCAAGGCGATCGCTTTCCATCTCGGCTAACGCACCTAGCATATTGAGGTGAAATTTTCCGGCTGCTGTTGAGAAGTCGATCGCGTCGTCCAGAGAGCGCAAATTGCAACCGTGCTTCTGGAGCAAATCAACGGTTTTCCTGAGTTCGGGTAATGAACGAGTAAGTCTGTCAATCCGAGTGATTGCAATCTCAGTACATTTGCCCTCGATTACGAGTTGCAACAATTCTTCATATCCTGCACGGTCGTTTTTGCGACCGCTTTCAACGTCTGTGATGATTTTGTCAACCCACGGTTCGACTCGCGCTTGTTGTTGCTCGAGCGCGTGCGAGTTTTCCGATTGCTCGCGGGTAGACACCCGACAATACCCGATTTTCATGATTTTCCTGCATTATCAATTGTTAGTTTCTGAAAAAACAGAACACCTCGGTGAGCCAAAGAAATTTCACCCGGACGCGGAACGCTGCCCCCTCCCACCAAAGATGGTCCCGATGCCGAATGATGGGGACCGCGAAAAGGTCGCTCTTCGATTAACGTGCCTTTATTTTTCAGCAAACCCGCCACAGAATGAATTTGAGAGACTTCCAAAGCCTCCCCAAAAGACAGAGACGGCATGATCCCCGGCAAGCGACGCGCTAACATGGTTTTGCCACTTCCAGGAGGACCCACGAGGATGAGATTGTGTCCCCCCGCTGCCGATATTTCCAAAGCACGGCGAGCGTGATTTTGTCCTTTTACCTCCTTTAAATCCGGAATGCCGAGTTTCTGGCGATTAAATTCTGCTTTAATATTAAATTCTGCGGGGGCGCAATCTTCGGGCTGGCAAAGAAACCCCGCCACTTGGGATAAATGGTTGAACCCATAGACATTCAATCCCTCCACCACAGCAGCCTCCCGCGCATTATCTTCCGGCACTACCAAACCTGTCATTCCCATCTGTTTTGCTGCCGCAGCAATGGGCAAAACCCCGGCAACCGATCGCAAACTTCCATCTAAGGAGAGTTCCCCTAAAAATAAATAATCCCCCAATAGTTGCGGGTCGATTTGTTCGGAAGCGGCGAGAATGCCTATAGCGATCGGCAAATCGAAACTCGGTCCCTCTTTCCGCAAATCGGCTGGCGTGAGATTGATTAAAATGGGTCTCAGGGGAAAAATTAGCCCTGAATTTTTGAGGGCTGCTTTGACTCGCTCTCGGGACTCTTGAATCGCTGCATCGGGCAATCCTACCACAATAACTTTCGGCAATCCTCCCGAAACATCCACCTCGACTCCCACTTGTACCGCATCGATCCCGATTAGCGATGCACTCCACACTCTAGCGAGCATATTTTCTTTATCGATAAGATTTCTCAACCATCATATATTAAGTCAAAATTTAAACTTTCCCTTTGACATAAATTATTATCGATTGAATGCCAACTCTCAAACATAGAGTTCTTGTATTGCAGATTTTTCTTCCTTTACGGCCGCGATCGCATTTTCTTCCGATTGTTGATGAATGGGCAACTCGATTGCAAATTCCGTACCTTTACCCAACTCGGAAAAAATTTGCAATTGACCGCCGTGTTTTTCGGTAACGATCTCGTAGGAAATCGACAACCCCAAACCCGTTCCTTTCCCAATGGGTTTGGTGGTAAAGAAGGGATCGAAGAGTTTGGTCATATTTTCTTCGGGAATTCCCGAACCGTTGTCCTTAAGGCGAATAGAAATCCAATCGGGCTTTTGGGAAAATTGAGTTTGAATCCAAATTTTTGGACTTTGATTCATGAAACGATCTCGCTCTTCTTTCATCCCTAAAGCATCTTCTAAAGCATCGATCGCATTACTGAGAATATTCATCAATACTTGATTGATCTGCCCGGAATAACAATCAATGCAAGGCAACTCGCTATAGTCTTGAACGATCTCGATTTCCGGGCGATCGGATTTTGCTTTCAATCGATTTCGCAGAATCATTAAGGTGCTATCAATATTGTCGCGAATATCCACTTTTCTAAATTTTGCTTCATCCAAACGGGAAAAACAGCGCAAAGACCTGACGATTTCTACAATGCGATCGGAGCCAATTTTCATCGATTGCATCAACTTCGGCAGATCTT
The DNA here is from genome assembly GCA_017746715.1 of Cyanobacteria bacterium SBLK. Lineage (GTDB taxonomy): Bacteria > Cyanobacteriota > Cyanobacteriia > Cyanobacteriales > Spirulinaceae > CCY15215. The sequence continues at coordinate 2,065 of JAGHZQ010000072.1, read as the reverse complement.
CTATAAGAAAATCAAACTCGATCTCGTCCATCTTTTCTTGCAATCGCTCGGAAGGTTGGGAACATTCTTCTTGAAAAATCTTGACCAGCTCGATTAAATCTCGCGCATATTCCTCTGCATGGACGATATTCCCAGACATAAAACTCATGGGATTGTTAATCTCATGGGCAACCCCCGCCACCATCTGTCCCAAACCAGACATTTTTTCGCTCTGAATCAACTGCACCTGTGAAAGAGCTAATCTTCGTTCTAATTCCTTACTTTTCTTGACATCTTTTAAGATTTTTTCTACGGTTACTTCTAAGTCATTTAAGTTAATGGGTTTGGTTAAAAAGTCAAATGCTCCTTCATTCATTGCCTTGCGGATATTTTTCATATCGCCATAGGCAGAAATAACAATCGTTTTGAAAGTAGGATTCAACCGATTCAGTTCTTTTAACAATGTCAAACCATCCATTTGCGGCATATTGATATCTGTCAAAACTAAATCCAAATCCGTATTTTCGCGTACTTTTTCCAAGGCTTCATTGCCATTTGCTGCAAAGATAAACGCCAATTCTCCTTGGCGAATTCTTTTTCTAAACTTGCGGCAGATTAAGCTCTCAAAAGCAGGTTCGTCATCAACAACTAGCACTTTAGATACCATTGCGATCTTTTCCTCTGATTCAAGTTAACTAACTTTACAGTTTTTACAAAAATATTTTGCAAAACAGTTACTCTTCAACATAATAGTTTATATTGTAACCTATCAATTCAGCATGATAACAGGGAAAATATAGAAAATTTTGTGTGATAGATGGCTGATGACGCTTTTCCGATCGCGGAAACGCAAAGCTCTATCATTGTAAAACACTTTCTATCTCTCTGTAAATGTCGATCGCTCATGGAGTGTGTTCGCCAAAAATCCGTATTTTTACGGATCGAGATCGCGCATTTTTTTTGCAATCGGCATGCTCATTTAGCGCGAGTGTTGGCGATCGCTATCTTAAGGAGTGCCTGTAAATCGTAGAAAAACCGCGATCGATCTCGAAAAAACTCAGACCTCAAACCCCTCACGGGGTTAAGCACCTCATCTTCAATATCTGCTTTTGTAATGTTGTTTGCGATTCCTGTATCGGAGCAATTTTTGACATTATTTTCAACACGGAATTAAGGTGAACTTGTAGAAGGATTTACTTCTGGTTCAACAACTTATTTCAAAGGACGTGAAAGCGATCGCCAATCTAACCCGTCAAAAAATTCAATCGGCAACCTCAAGAATTGGCTTGCGTTCTTTTTTCGTTTTGGGGGACAATAAATGAAAAATTTGCCGTTTTCCAGCCTTTTTCCCGATGAGCGAAACTATCTTCAGCAAAATTATTCGCAGAGAAATACCTGCTGACATCGTTTATGAAGACGATCTCTGTCTTGCTTTTAAAGATATCAGTCCCCAAGCACCAACCCATATTCTCGTGATTCCCAAAAAACCCATTCCCCGACTCTCCGACGCGACTTCGAACGACCATGTATTGATGGGACACTTACTCTTGAAAGTCAGGCAAGTCGCTGAAGAAGCAGGATTGAGTAACGGCTATCGGGTCGTTATTAATAATGGTGTCGATGGCGGACAAACTGTAGATCATTTGCATTTACATATTTTAGGCGATCGCCAGATGCAATGGCCGCCGGGCTGATGTGAAGCCCCCCAAACCCGCTAGATCGGGAATTTCGACTTTATTTTGTAAAAATTTTCCCGATCCTCTTTACAAAACGAAATATTTCCGGTAGTATTTACTCAACGGGTCAAAAAAACCCGCCATATCATATCCAAGCAATAATCATAAAAATGACCACAACGATTCAAACCCAACAAAGCGCGTCTTTGTGGGAGCGTTTCTGCCAGTGGATCACAAGCACCAACAACCGCCTATATGTCGGCTGGTTTGGCGTACTCATGATCCCCTGCCTGCTCACCGCAACCACCTGCTTCATCATCGCCTTCATCGCTGCACCTCCGGTTGACATCGATGGTATCCGCGAACCTGTTGCGGGTTCTCTTCTCTACGGAAACAACATCATCTCCGGT
>JAGHZQ010000071.1 GCA_017746715.1 Cyanobacteria bacterium SBLK | reverse complement strand
GTGTTCTCTCGCTTGTACTGCTCAATCTGTGAGTCCTTAGCCTGCAATCTCTCCCGATACCCCCCCTCTAACCGCTTCAATTCCCCCTCGGACTTCTCCTGAAATGAGCGCTCTATCTCGGCTTTGTTGGCATCTTTGGGGGTGTTGATGCGAACGACAAACGAGCCATCGTCTAGGCTTTCGATTGCCCTGACTGAGAAGGCGCGATCGTCCGGTTCTATCTTGATTTGCTCGGGTTGGAGGGCTTTGACTTGCTCGGTTTTGAGTTCTTGAAACGAGGCTGAGAAGGCTTGCCAGTCAATCCCTTCTCGGAAGATAAGATCCACGGTATCGAGGGACTTCTGAACGAGTCGGGCAAAGTCTCCGGGCGCGAATGTCTTGGAGGGGTCGGAGGGACGGCGATCGGTGTAGATGAACTTGTTGTTTTGTGTTTGTTCCTTTAAATAGACATACTCACAAATTACCCCATTGAGATTGGTCTCGCTGTTAATCTGCCAGTCCTGAATACAAGCCTCTGTCAGGATTGCACTCTCAAAGTTGGTATAGGTTGCTTGGGTTTGAGTAAGGTCAGCACGGCTAAGGTCAGCACGGCTAAGGTCAGCACCACTGAGGTCGGCACGTCTGAGATTAGCATCACTGAGGTCAGTATTGCTAAGGTCTTGGTTGGCAATGGGCTGATTGAGAATTTCCCAAATCAATCGCCATTTCGGATCTAACTGAGTTTGCTCGTTAATTTTGACTCCTCTGAGATTGGCACGTCTAAGGTCAGTATTGCTAAGGTCAGTATTGCTAAGGTCAGTATTGCTAAGGTCAGTATTGCTAAGGTCAGTATTGCTAAGATCAGTATTGCTAAGGTCAGTATTGCTAAGGTCTTGGTTGGCAATGGGCTGATTGAGAATTTCCCAAATCAATCGCCATTTCGGATCTAACTGAGTTTGCTCGTTAATTTTGACTCCTCTGAGGTCAGCATCACTGAGGTCAGCATCACTGAGGTCAGCATCACTGAGGTCGGCTTCACTGAAGTCGGCACGGCTGAGGTTGGCACGTCTGAGGTCAGCATCACTGAGGTCAGCACCACTGAGGTCAGTATCACTGAGGTCAGTACGTCTGAGGTCAGCATCACTGAGGTCAGCACCACTGAGGTGAGTTCTCCAGAGATTGGCATCACTGAGGTCAGCACCACTGAAGTTAGCACGTGAGAGGTTGGCATGGCTGAGGTCGACTCCACTGAGGTTGGCACGGCTGAGGTCGACTCCACTGAGGTCGGCACGTCTGAGATTAGCATCACTGAGGTCAGTACCACTGAGGTCTTGGTTGGCAATGGGCTGATTGAGAATTTCCCAAATCAATCGCCATTTCGGATCTAACCGAGTTTGCTCGTTAATTTTGACTCCTCTGAGGTCGGCACGTCTGAGGTCAGCATCACTGAGGTGGGCATCACTGAGGTCAGCATCACTGAGGTGGGCATTACTAAGGTTGGCACTTCTAAGGTTGGCACTTCTGAGGTTGGCATTACTGAGGTTGGCACTTCTGAGGAAGGCACTGCTGAGGTGAGCATCACTGAGGTCAGCATCACTGAGGTTGACCAGAAAAAGGTAGGCATTAATAAGGTTGGTTTTATTGAGGTCAACCCTGATACCCGAATTTTTCCGTCTCCACTCATTCCACACCTCTACCCCTCGTCTCAGTATCTCCAACTGCTCCGCATCAGCCATCCCCCAGACCCTCCCAAACACAACACCCCCCATTATCCACAAGGATTCGGGAGGTGTCAGCGTTGATGAGGAGGGCAAGGTTCAGTTATCGGTTGTCAGTCACCAGTCATCACTCACCCGCATTCGTCGTGTTGTCGCCTTCGGTGTAGGCAGAGCCGTGGAGGTTTTCGGCGTAAGCAGAACCTTGGATCGTGTTGCCCGTGATGTTGATGGTGCGGGTGTTCTCAACAATTGCCATTAGTTGGTTGATTTGCCTCTCCTGACTCTCCAGATGTCTCTCAGTTGACCGTCTCTCTCCCTCGAATGCCTTTTGCGCCATCTCATATCCTTTCCAAAACCCTCCCTCTACCTTGCCCTTATCGAGGCTTTCGGGTACGTCAACTTTGATGATTACCCCGTCCCCTGTCTGCTCTATCCCTTTGATATTTAAGGGCGTGCCGTCCGTCGTGGCTATCTGTTGGAATGAGTACGCAGCCGCTTGCCAGTCTACGCCGTCTTTGAAGTACAGATCGAGGGTCTCATGGACTCTTTGGAAAATTTGCGCGAACTCTCCGGGTGCAAAGTTGCGATCGGGGTCGTGGGGGCGGCGATCGGTGTAGGTTGGCTTGTTATTCCGATATGTTGCACTCAGATAAATATAATCACAATTCACCCCATCGAGATTGGTATATCTGTTAATATTCCAGTCCTCAATACAAGCCCCTGTCAAGGTTGCACCCTTAAAGTTGGTATAAAGTGCTTGGGTTTGAGTAAGGTTAATATTGCTTAAAGTAGCATAACTAAAATCAATATCACTAAGATTAGCAAAGCTGAAGTTGGCATTGCTTATATCTGCACCACTGAGATCTCGATTAGTGGGAGACTCATTGAGGATTTCCCAAACCAAGCGCCATTTTTTGTCTAACCGAGTTTGCTCATTGATTTTGACTTTTCTGAGGTTGGCATAGCTAAGGTCGGCACTGCTGAGGTCAGTGGAGCTAAGGTCGGCACTGCTGAGGTCAGTAAAGCTGAGATTGACATTGCTAAGGTTGGCATTGTTGAGGTCAGTAAAGCTGAGATTGACATTGCTAAGGTTGATATTGTTGAGGTCGGCTCCACTGAGGTCAATTCTACTGAGGTCTCGATTAATGGGAGGATGATTGAGAATTTCCCAGACCAAATGCCATTTTTTAATTAACTTAGTTTTTTCATCAATCTTGACTTCTCTGAGGTTAGTAAGTCTGAGGTTGGCATTGATGAGGTCGGCACGGCTGAGGTCGGCACGGCTGAGGTTGGCAGTTTCAAGGTCGGCAAAACTGAGTTTGGCACTTCTGAGTTTGGCTTGGCTGAGGTTGGCATTGAATAGGTTGGCATGGCTGAGTTTGGCTTGGCTGAGGTTGGCATTGAATAGGTTGGCATGGCTGAGGTTGGCACTTCTGAGTTTGGCTTGGCTGAGGTTGGCATGGCTGAGGTTGGCACTTCTGAGTTTGGCATGGCTGAGGTTGGCATGGCTGAGGTTGGCATTGTAGAGGTCAGCATTACTAAGATTGGCTTCAATGAGGTCAACTCTAACACCCCGATTCTCATCCCTCCACTCATTCCACTCCTTTACCCCCCGTCTCAGTATCCTCAACTGCTCCTCATCAGCCATACCCAGACCCTCCCAAAACAACACCCCCCATTATCCACAAGGATTCGGGAGGTGTCAGCGTTGATGAGGGGGTCATGGTTGGGTGTTGGGTGCTTTGCCTCATTTTTCTGATTGACGTACACCGTCAATTCTAATCATTGTTCTCTTTGTCGGTCGCGTCCGTTCCTTTTTTGGGGATTTTTATCTCTTGGGTAAAGATGCCTGTAGCAAGGGCTTCTAGGTATTCTCCGAACGCGGGGCGACCGTCGCTATAGGCGTACCCCTTCTCGATTGCGTCCTTTTCGAGAATTTGCTTGACCAGTGGCGACACCCGACAGGCAAAGCGATCGCGGTTTTGTTCTCTACGTCCCATTGTCTTGTTTTCCGTTATTCGTATTGTTTGAAAATATTTTATCAGAACCCTTGTTATTTTGCTATAAATGATGTACACTTATGGAAATAGCACGGAAAAGCCTTGGAAGGAAGCGGGAAAACCAAGCCCCACGCTCAACGTAGTAGCGGTCGAGGGATGCTGAGGTTTCCTCAGCATATCCAATCGACCAAGAGAGGGAGGGGACACCCGGAAAATCCCCGAACAACCTCGCCAATTTATATTAGAAAATACTTGCATTTTTGCGACTTTTCTGCAACAATAAATTCAGGTCGATAACCAACAAAAACCATGCTCGTACTTGAAGCCAAACTCAAAGGAAAATCCGAACAGTATCAAGCTCTAGATGAAGCCATCAGGACGGCTAATTTTATCCGTAATAAAGCGCTGCGATGTTGGATAGATAACCGAGGCACTAGCAAGAACGATTTGTATAAAATTTATCCTCAACTCAGAAAAGAGTTTGAGTGGGCTGGAAAGTTGAATTCTACGGCTTGTCAGGCTTCAATAGAGCGAACATGGTTGTCAATCTCCCGATTTTTCAACAACTGCAAGAAAAAAGTACAAGGCAAAAAAGGCTATCCTCAATTCAAAAAACGCGGTCATTCTGTCGAGTACAAAACCTCTGGTTGGAAACTCTCAGAAGACCGCAAGCGCTTAACCCTAACCGATGGATTCAAAGCGGGTCAATTCAAGTTAATCGGCACTCGCGATTTGAACTTCTACAATAAGAAACAAATCAAACGAGTTCGCATTGTCAGACGTGCCGATGGCTACTATGCTCAATTCGTCGTGAAAGTCGAGCGTAAAGAGCATCACGAATCTACAGGTAAATCTTTAGGGATTGATGTCGGCTTAGAGTCTTTCTATACCGATAGCGAAGGGAATCAAATCGAAAACCCACGCTATTTAAGGAAGTCAGAAAAGGCACTCAAACGCGCTCAAAAACGGGTTAGTCGTAAGAAAAAGGGAAGTAAAAATCGACGCAAAGCTATTAACAAATTAGCCAAAAAGCATCTTAAAGTCAGTAGGCAACGTAAAGACTTTGCTGTAAAGACGGCAAGGGCGTTAGTCCAGTCTAGCGACTTGGTAGCTTATGAAGATTTAAAGGTGCGAAACCTCGTTAAAAACCATTGTTTGGCTAAATCAATCAGTGATGCGTCATGGCGAATGTTTCTCGAATGGGTCGAGTATTTCGGGGTAATCTTCGGAGTAGAGGTGAGGTCAGTTCAACCTCATTTCACAAGTCAGGATTGTTCTGAATGCGGACATCGCCAAAAGAAAAGTCTCAGCCAAAGAACTCATCAATGTGTTAAGTGTGGAACAAAGCTACATCGCGACCATAACGCCGCATTGAACATCTTGGCTAAGGCAACAGGAAACGATCCAAATAGCGGTGCGACCCCGGTGAATCGCATTCACCTAGGGAACGCGCACCAAGATACCGTGGGGCGCACGGAAATTAGCGGTCAGACCCCGCGTCGGCGTAAGACGCAAGGGAATGCTGACCAAGAGAACGCTCGGGGACAGAACGACCTCTGCTTGGTAAGTGAAAACTTATCGAGTAAGTTGGCTGGACGATCCGAGAATCCCCTTGCTCAGTTTTAGCAGCGAGAGGAGCGTCAAAATTTTGTCCGTCGGCAGATGCCAAACATCGCGATCGCAAGCCCAACCCGGGAATGTTGCATAAAATTATGTCAGCACATGAAATTTATTACGATGTCGAGTTGCGCGAAAGTCCTGTCCGCGTTTTGATGGTAGGCGATATGCACGGCGATCGCGATGCGGCGGAAGCGGCAGGGGTCGATTTTATTTGGGCGCAGGACTTGTTTCAAGTCAACCCGTTATCCCTAATTAGTTTGAAAATACCTAAATAAACGATCGCTAAAAAAGTGGCTAAATTTTGCCAGAAAATTGATGGTAAATTTTCGCGACATTCCTTAACCCAATTATGACAATTTGGTATTTGAATAAGATTGAGTACCAAATAATGGTAAAGTAAAAAAATCTGACACAATCTTTTTGGGAGTTACAAAAATCAAAAAATGTCAACAGAAATAATTGATTTAGAGATTGAAGATGATGGAACGAGCTTGGTATGGCTTGCCCGACTAAAAGAAAACTTCGGGGTTTCTGATGATGAAATCTGTGAAATTACGGGTATAGATATCGGGACTCTTGAAAAATGGTGCGGTCTAGAATATTCCCCAACACAAGAGCAGTTAGATGCAGTTGAAAAACGTGGAAAGGAAAAACAGCTAGAAATTCGCGATCGCATCAAAAATGCAATAAATACTATTTCGAGAAAAACGGGCAAAGAAAGAGAAAATTTGGATCGTTGGATTGCAAGCAAGATCGGCAAGCATCCAAGTGAAATTACCCCCCTGCGAACTCATCTAGATAAAACCTTAAATCCTCAATCAGCGATCGCGGAAGCATTAGAAGGTTTGGTTCGGGAGCATGGATAGATTTTGCAAAAAAAATAATTGATGGCAAATTTTCGCGACACTCCCCAACCCGACTATCAACTCATTCAACCGAGCCTGCGATCGGATGACAGAACGCGCTGGCTGTTTGACCTCATCAACCGCATTTCCCAAATCAAAGTCGAAAACGCCCTCGTTTACGATATTGATGCCGTAACCCCCACTGCCATTCCTGACCTCATCGAGCAATTCTCCTGCGAGGAATTTATCATTGAGGGAATGACCGAATCCCAGAAACGGCAACTAATTTGGGATTCGATAAGCATTCACCGCCATAAGGGAACGCGCTGGGCGATAAACCACGCCCTGAGCATTGTTGGAGCAACGGCGGAAATTAACGAATGGTGGCAGGGACAAAGCCGCCGTCAAACCCACACCTTCCAAATCGCCTTCGACGCAGACGCGAACGACCAAGCCTTGCTCTCTCAGCCGGATTGGTGGCCGAAAATGCTGCAAATCGTCGAAGCTGCCAAACCCGCCCGCTCCGGATTTAGCATGGCTGTATCGGGAAAAGCCTCGGGAGGAATTGGAATAGGCGCGATCGCCGCCGTCGCCGCAGTTCTCGATTTGGGGGTGACGGCTAAATTACCAACGGAAGCAGAAGGGGGAATCGTTGTCGGAGCGATCGCTTCTGCGGCAGCAATCCTCGAACTTCCAGAGGCGCGACGGTCAACCGAAACAGAAGGGGAAGTAGTTACCGGGGCGATCGCGTCGGTTGCTGCCGTATTAGAGCTTTAGCGATAACCTTTCGTATTTATGGCGATCGCGCCAAACTGATAACTGAGGTCGAGGGACGGCGAATTGCGGTGCGACCCCGGTGAGGTTTCCTTACCTAGGGAATGCTGACCAAGAGAGGGAACTCGCACCAAGAGATAGTTCGCCAACAACGCGATTGGATATGCTGAATCGAATTCAGCATCCCTCGCGCTCATGTCCAATCGATCTGTTGATAACTGATAAGCGCGATAACTAAATTGTCCATCACCGCGATCGTTACCACAGCTGGACTGTCCGAGTTGACCAACGCCGTTAAATCGGGTCTTACCATCAATTTAACGGAAATTGCCGTGGGAGATGGAACGTGGGCGACTCCTGCCGATACCACCGCCACGACGCTGCAAAATGAGGTGTTGCGGTTTGCGATCGATCAATGGCAGCAAGTCGGGACAGACTCTATCAAGCTCGCCAGTTCCGTCCGTAGCGATTCTGAATTCACCATCAGAGAGGCGGCGGTCTTCACCGCTACAGGGACGCTTTTTGCGGTTTGGCAGCGCAACGATCCGCCATTATTGTTTAAATCTGCCGAAGTCAGCAACTTATTGGTATCTTCCACCTTCTCCGTTACTGGACTTCCCGCGAAGAACATTACTATTGTCGATTCGGGGTCGGAATTGAATTTAATTCTCGACATGGCACTACTGGAAATTAACACCAACCAAATGCAACAACAAGCCGATATTTTCAATTTGTCGAGGCGACTAAACCTCGCTGGTTTATAGTTACCCGATAACTGATAATTGATAACTGATAACTGATAACTGATAACTGCAAATGCCCACCGTTACCGAACAATTTACCAACAATACCGCCGCTCTTAGCGCATTAGTTGATGCAGTTAATGTAATCTTAAGTAGTCCGATCGACGCAAGCAAGCTAAAAGGAATCGATTTCGATCTGACAGGATTGAGCGACAACGATATTATTGCTTTAAAATACGACCAAACTAACAATAAATTCACGGCTTCCAAAATCGGAATTGACGAGAACTTTAAGGTCGATCTAACCGATGTTCAAGATGGCTACACCCTCAGATATATTGCGGCAGACAATAAATTTATTGCCGTTTCTCCAGTTATTGGAAATAGTAGCGGTGCGAGTTATGCTCCCATTCAAAAAATCAAAGTCGTACCCGGTGATTTAATTAGCTATTTTGCCGGGATTAGCGAAATTCTTCAGCAATCTCCTTTGATTCCCCCTCAAACCGAAGATTCCGCCCAAATTCTTAAAGGACAATGGCACTTAAACCGCTATCCTTGGCATGCTTTCGATCGCGATTCTTCTTCGTTTTGGAACTATTACAGCGTCGATACAAACGATGCGATTCTTGGTTTTGATTTTGGTGCTTCTACCACTGTAGGCGGATATTCCGTTCAAATCCACGCCCGAGTTAATGGATTCCCCACGGATTGGACTTTTGACGGAAGCAACGACAGCTTGAATTGGACGACACTACAGACTGTTGCGGGAGAGGCGAATTGGAACGATTACGAATCCAAATTTTTTGGATTGGCAGCGCCAGTCGAATACCGATATTTTCGATTAAAATTCACCGATTCCGAACCCAAAAACACTTTCAGATGGAATAACAATCACTATCATTTTTATGTTTCCGAGCTTCAACTTTTCCCTAATAATTCTGCGGAGAATGCCATTCAAGATATTAAAGGGGATATTTCCGTCAGTCGAACTTCTAGAATTTTTGGACTAGGACAATACGGATCGGAAGTTTTCGCGATCGCGGGATTTGCAGAAAAATCAGATAAAATATTTGCAATTAATGCAAACGAACGAGCGATCGTTCGAGACATTGAACTAGCAGAAGACAACTACGGCATAGCTGTTAATAAAACCCAAACATCGGGACAGTTTAAATTTGAGACAATTGTTACTAAACATTCAGGAACAATTGCCATTAACTCAACCACGGGAATTGGGTATATTGCAATTGATAACAAGATTTTTGCTTACAATTTAACTTCTGGAAATCTTGTGGCGACAATCAACTGTGAAGCGGGAGACATTCAAGGCACGATTGTATCGGGGAACAAGCTCTATGCTTGTTCTGCGGGAGACAATGAAATTGTTGTCATTGATATTTTGACCAACACGATTGATACAACTTTAACAAATGTTGAAGGAGTCGGAAACGTACCTTGGGAAATCGCTTTACATTCGGGGCAGGGAAACATTTACGTAACCTTCAAAAACTCTAACCAAGTCGGGGTTTTTGATGTTGTTACCGACAGCATCATTACAACGATCGCCGTGGGAGCAAAACCTACAGGAATTGTAGTCAGTGAACTTCTCGATCGCGCCGTAGTGGTGAACTCTGCCGGGGGAATTGTCTCGATTATTAGCACTACTAGCAATTCAGTCATTGCCTCAGTTCCCGTAGGCGTTTCGGCCAAACCCAGTGCCGCCGCGATCGATGCTGCAAATAGCAAGGCTTTCGTTGCTTGCGAGGGGTATCACCAAGTTGCAGTCATCGACCTTACCGAGAACATTTTAGAATCGCGCATTTCCGTAGAACCCGAACCCGTGGATTTGGTTTGGGTCGAGGCAACGAAAGAGCTTTATTGTTCTTCTCAAAATGGAATGCTCACTATAATTACTTCAACTTAGAATGACAGCCTATCAGACACAGCACGATCTCAGACTTCAAGGGGGTTCTTATCCGCCTAATGCCTTACTCGATCGCGACCCTAGCGATCCCGATATTGTTAAATTGCTCGCATCGGGAGCAATTTCGCCCTACGTTCCCGGCACGTCTCCCCCACCTCCCAAAGGAGCGCCCGATTATTCCGGTTTCTTGGATTCGGTGCTGATTGCCCCGGAACTGGCAACGGTGCGATCGCTGTCCGAGACCGATTCCACAGTAGGCGCTCGCTTTAGTTCCGTCAGTTCGCTTTTAGGGTTTATCGAGCAAAAGGAGTCTCCCGAACGAATCGCCGCACTACAAAAACGACTGCAGGACTTACTCAACGCGATTCCCTCAGAGGATAAACCCGACATCCGATCGGCACTGGAAGCCCTGCGAGATACTCACAATCTATCCTTTACCTTCTCGTGATAAATCTAAGATTCGAGATCGACCCCGAACCCGCACGAAGCGATTTTGCGCGCATCATTGGCAACCTAAACGATATGAGCGACTGGGTGCAACAGGCAGGCGATCTGCAATTGCAATTTATTGAAGAAGGTCACGCCAGCGAAACCGATCCTGATGGGGCGCGATGGGCGGAACTGGCAGTTTCTACTCAAAAATCGGGGTCGTCTATCTTGACAGAAACCGGAACGATGCGCGGGAACTATACCCTCGTCGTTTCCGGCAATACTGGGGAAATTAGCAACGATACGGAATACTTTAAATACCACAAGCGCGGGACTTCAAAAATGCCCCAGCGAGACCCCCTCGGGTTTGGCGCAAAACATATCTCGGAACACGAGCGGGGAGCGAAGCAGTGGTTAGATAGCGTTTTAGGGTGAGGGACGGCGAATCACCCTGTTGAGAATTCCGGGAAAAGTGTGTCAATACTCGTGCCGAAAATTTGCGCCAAACGACGCTTTTCCGATTCGGTCGGCGATCGCGTCCCTTTCTCGATCGCTTTAATATCTTCGAGAGTGGATTCGGCGAGATTCGCCAATTGTCGTCGCCCTAAATCTTTGTTTTTTCGCGTTTCTTCCAGTGTTTTTGCACACCGATAATACTCCGGAAAAAGAACTTCCTCTTTTACCTTAAAAACCTTGGCGATCGCCACCCTCGCAGCAGGCCAAGCAACTTTTTCCCCACGCTCGAAAGAAGAAATTTGATTGCTGCCAATACCAGATTGATGACCGAGATAAACTTGCGTCCAATCCTTATCTTTTCGTTTTTTCTTTAGTGTTTTGCATTCTGGGATTGTTAACAGAGCGCTTGCCATGCCTCTCATTACCCCTTAAAAAAAATTTCTTAGGTTAACCCTATTTTAATTCTAATCTTTGCAAGCAACGAGGGCATTTCATTTTTACTTTTAGGTTAACCCTAAAATACTTTCTTTTTAGGGTTAACCTTTACAGCACTAATAAATGTCATTATCCTGAAGTTATGGACAAGGTTTATCAGATCAAAATCCCGGTTTTTAAAGCTGGGAGACAAATTGATTCTCGGGGCAATGAGAACGACTGGTCGATCGCCGAATTGGACGAAGCGATCGGTGCCTACAATCGCCTCTCAAAAGAGAACGATATGTATCTTGCTCCATTGACCGTCAAGCATTTGCCGGGGGTTGGGTCAAACCAAAAGTTCGATCCGGAATTGGCGCAAGGTTACGCCAATTCATACGTCCGAGAAGGAGATACGGTTTACGTCGATGGCGTTCGCCAATTTCGCCGGGATTTTATCGAAGCCCTGCAACGCGGGGAACATAAAAAAGTCTCTCAAAGCTGGCACAAGCCGAACTCTCCGCACAACCCGCACCCCGAAACTTTTTACCCCAATCATACGGCTTACGTCCTCCATCCCTCGATTCCTCTCAAAGTCCCCAGTTACCAAGCTCCCGAGTCCGATACAAATCCCGAATATTTTTCCTCTTACGAATTTTCTTTAAGCGATTTTTCTATGTCCGAACCCGCAGCCGAATCCACTCCCTCAAATAGCGATCGCGGTAACGACGGAGCCAAGCCCGATGCGATTCAAGTTGCCGAGTACCAAACCAGTCTCGATGCAGAATATCGGACAAAACATGAAGCCCTCGTAGAGAAAGAAAGAAAGCAGCAAGCCAATTTCGAGCAAAAACAACAGGAATTTGAGGCTCAAAAACAACAGCAGCAAGCAGAGTTAGATCGCAAAAACGCAGAAATTGCCCGGAAACAAGCCGAACTTAAAAAAGCCGAGCTATCCAATTTCTGTCAAGAACATCAGAGTAAGTTCCGGGCGGGGGAAGTTCCGGGCGCGATCGACTTCATGATGAATCTCGATGATTCGGAGACTGCCGATTTCAGCACGGACGGAGGGACGGAGAAGAAAACGCCGCTGCAATGGTTTAAAGATTTTGCAGCCTCCCGCGCCGATGTTTCCCCCGTGGGAGGTCAAGAAATTGCCCCCCCCGCCACAGACCCTAAAATCCCCGTTCCTGCTTCGGCAACAACCGTAAATTACACTGCTCCGGACGGCACGAGCGTCGATCCGGCGACAGCAGACTTCGATCGAAAAATCCAAGATCTAATCTTGGCAGAAAAGCGCGAGGGGAGAACCTTAAGTTATGACGACGCACTCGATCGCTTGTCGAGGGAGGCAAAATAATGTCCGGACTATACCCCCAACAAGAATCTCTCTGTTGCGAGAGCGTTGAGGCGCAAGAAGCCCTCGAACCCTATCGTTTTATCGATACAACGACAGGACGATATCTCAATTCGTATCGTTCTGGCGTTCGCTTGGGAGTAGTCCAGAGACGGTGCGCGGCGGGGGAAATGTCCAGTACTGCCGTGTCGGGAAAAATGTCTGTTGAGAGCGCGGCGGCGTTGGGATTAAATGTTACTGACAATGGTGCGAGCGCCAATCCCCGCTACACTCGCACTGAAACACCACAAAAAGGCGAGGAATTAACGTTTGTTGCTGACGACACCCTCGATCTCGGTTTCACCAATGCTGCCGTTATCAGCGTCCAGTCCCAAGATTTACAGACTCCCTATGCTCTTGGCGCAGACTACACCGTTGTCAATGGTGTAATTACCCGCGTTGGAGCGGGAGCGATCGCGGCAGAAGCAACCGTGTTTGTAACTTATACCACCGGGACGGACAAGTATTTAAAAGTCGTCGCCGATGGAAAGGTCGATCTCGCCAAATCCGGCGAAATCGCGATCGCCGTCCTCGATCGCCTCTCCGACTGGGCTGCGCCTGCATCGGTAGGAATGCAATTGGTAACGATTGCGCTCCTCTTAGAACCTCATACCGTATCTTAGCAATGACCGGACTCTCCCTCGGCGAACAGCGCCTGCAAATTAATACCGTTCTTACCCACATCGCTCTTGGCAGAAAACCTAAAAGTCGGGTTGGTTGTGCAATTTTTCCGATCGCTCCGGTCAATCTGATGGGGGGGAACAAAGTCATTAAATTTACGAATGCCGAGTTTGCCTCCTATAACAGCAGGAGAGCGCCGGGCGATGAGTATGTGCGAATTAGTCGCGGGTACTTGGACGAACTGATTTCACTGGAATATCACGGACTCGAATATCCGCTCAATGACGATATGCGCCGAGAGCAGCGCAAATCGGGAATTGGCGACGACTATCGCGGTGCTTCGCAATTCTTGATGAACGTATTGAGCTTGGAACACGAGCGAGAATGCGCCGCGATCGCGATGAACCCAGACAATTACTCTATGGACACCTATGAGGTGCTAGTGGGGACGGACAAATGGAGTCACCCCGATTCGGACATTATTCAAAAAATTGAGGATTCTAAAGAGAAAATCCGCAGTAAAATCGGCACGGATCCCAATGTTGCGGTTTTTTCGGCAAAAGTTGTCGCGAAGATGCGAGGACACAAGCAATTTAGTCGGATTACCGATGCGGGGAGTCGAATTGTTGTCACTGAAAAACAACTGGAACAGGAATTTGGTTTCGAGAAAGTTTTTATTGGCAAAGCAACTGGAGTGGGCGCGGATGATGAATTTTTTGATGTCTGGAGTAATGGAGTGTGGATGGGGTACACCGATCCTATCGCTCTAGCTCGGATGAGCGGCAAGCAACTGAATTGGTTTAACGCTATCACTCGATCGATTCCGGGGGTGGCTGCCGCTCCGGTGGATTTGTGGCAGCGTCGAGAACCGAGTTTTGGCTACACCTACATGATGCAAGGACATCCGTATCTTCCCAATCCTTATCGCGAAGAACAAAAAGATAACACGGTCTTCAAAATCAAAGCTGACTGGGGAATTCACATGACCGGAATGAATGCTGGCTTTTTATTGTTGGAGGTAACTTAATTTTCATGGGAATCTACAGAGTCAATCGCCCACTTTCATCAGGACATCGACCGGGGGACATTATCGACAGCGATCGCCCGGAATTCAAACCGTGGGACATTCCGGCAATGGTGGCACGAGGGCATATCGAACTTGCTCCCAAAGGGGCAACTCCCACCGATGCCCCGGTACAATTGCCCGTGCCCGATACACCCGATATAACGGCATCGGTTGCGACGACAACACCAGAGGAACAAGAAAACCCCTCCACCGAAGCAAAACCCACAAAAACCAACCTCAATACCGCGTCAAAGACGGCACTTAAAGAGTTGCCCGGTATTGGAGACAGTTCCGCCGATGCGTTGATTGCCGCTCGTCCTTTGCAAGCCCTCGATCGCGTCTGGGAAACCCTCCCGCACATCAAGGGAGAAAAGCGGGCGGAACTCGAACCCCTAATCGAACTCTAAGATGCTGAACTTTCCCCAAACCAATTCTCAATTCGACTCCCTCGTCCATCGCGTCGCCCTACCCTATAAATGGGTTTGGGCAGTTGTCGTGGGGATGGCGGGAAATTTTGAGTTGGGGCGGGATTATGAGTCAGATTTGGCGGCGGGATTGGTAACGCGATTGGATGCCGAAGGGTTGCGCGATCGCATTTCTCCGGAATCCACGGCGTTATTCTCCTACTCCCACGAGGGGGGAACGGTGGAGAACGAGCCACACGCATTCGCCAATGGCATCGTGCAGCTTCCCCATGTCGATATTTCCAATCTGGTTGTCTCTCCCGTCGAACCGTTGGAATACGAGCGCGATCGCGATTATTCCCTCAATTCTCAAATGGGGGTTCTGACTCGATTGGAAGAAGGTGCGATCGCGCCGGAAGAAACTGTCTCGATTGAATATTCGGCGTTTGGCGTTCTCGACTCCGATGGCAATCCTACTTATGCGGGACTGTACTGCACGCCGGACGAGTTGGAAGCGGCGATCGGGAAAGAGGAGTTAATTACCCTCTCCAATACCGGGAATAGTGGCAAAGCGATCGAACCCGATTACCGCAAAATTGCCATTCATGTCGAGAACGTTAGCAGCGATATCGACTCCCGCGTCATCCAAGCCTACGCCATTCCTCTCAATCCGATTTTGGCAACCATTCGCGGCAAAGCGATCGACATGGTGCGGTTGCGATTGGACATTTCCCAAGGGGAAGAAGCAGGCAAGATGTACGAACGGGCGATCTTCGCCCTTAAAGAAATCGCCGAGAACCAACTTCTCCCCGTCGGGAGAGATGAGGAAGAATCTCCAATAGCAACAGGAGTATCGGGAGGAACGGCAACCCCCGCATTCACCCGAGAAAACCTTAAAAACTGGATATAAAAAAGTGGCGAAATTCCGCCAACTGATAACTGAAAATGCGCCCAGCCCTCGACCTTACTGCCCCCAACCCTTATAAGGAGATTGAAGAAGCGATCCTCGATCGCCTCGCTTCTTTGGAAGGTTTGGGCGTGGCGGCCAAGCAACGAGAAAAGCGCGTGGAGGCGAACAAAAAAGAGCCTCGCGCCTATCTGTTTGTGGGTTTGCGAAATCAGAAATTCGGCAAGCCAGATGGTGCGAGTGACTTAATCCAGCAATCTAGCGAAGCCGTTTTCGGATTGGCTTTGGGGCTGACAGACGCAGACGATATCGAAACGATTACAGGTGCGATCGAGCAACTTTTGACCGGATTCAAGCCCCCCCACGCTTCGAAGAAAGGCTATCTCTCAGCACTAACTTATGGAGGCAGCGACGGCAAGACATGGCAATGGGCGATCGACTTTACGGTGCCGTTATTGGTAGTGGAGTGGGACGAATTGGCCGATGAATGGGCAAATTCTCCCGGATTCGCTGAAGGGCGCGTTAAATTAAACCTTCCCGATGGAATCGTTGATGCGAGCCAGCAAAGTATCGAAGCGCGGGACAATCCCGAATTCGTTCCCCAATGTTGCGAGGAAGAGAGTTAAATGGTGAGTGTTAGCGATTTTATTCACGGGGTACTCGTCAAGGAAATTCCCACTGCCACGAAGCCGATCTCTTTGGTTAGAACGGCGGTCATTGCGGCGATTGGAACTGCACCTCCCGGAAGCGAGGCGGCAAAACCGGAGAATATTAACAAGCCGATTTCGGTGGGGGGCGATCGCGAGGCCGTTAGAGTTTTCGGCGAGAGAAAGCCCGGCTATTCCCTCCCCTATGACGTGGCAGCGTGGCGAGATCACGATTCCGGGGTATTCATTGGCGTGAATGTTTTCGACCCGACGACGATGCTAAATGTGGATCCGGGAACTCCCCAATCTTTCGCCAATGACGAAATCGACCTCGGCGCGAACAACGTCGAAATTATCTCCATCAAAGGCACGGCACAACATACGGCTTACGAAAAATTTTCGGGGACTGATGAAATTCAACTTCCCAATGCAACGGGGACGTTTGTTTTTGCCAGCGACGCGATCGATTTGGGGTTTGTCGGTGCGGTTGTTATCGCGGTCAAGTCGGCCAATCAAAAAGTCACTTACGCTCTCGCCGCCGATTACACCGTCGCCAATGGAGTCATTACTCGCGAGGGGGCGGGGGCAATTCCTGCCAATGCTACGGTGTGGGTAGAATATAGCTTTGTTACCGTCGCCAAGGTTGAATCCCTCGACGGCGACGAATTGACCGGAGGTGGGACGGATTACACCGCGACGGGAGGAACGATCTCAAGAGAAGCAACGGGCGCGATCGCGGCTGGGAATATGGTTAAAATTACCTACACCGTCGCCAATGTCACCTTTACCGAGGGAATCGATTACGAGGTGGACGCGATCGCCGGGAAAATTACCCGCCTTTCTCTGGATAATTTGGGGGCGCGAATTGCTCCTGACGCAATGGTAACGGTGGCGTTCGAGTATCCCGATATGCCAACCGAGGCGGATATTATCGGGCAAACCACTGTCGAAGGCATTCGCACGGGATTGCAGGCATTATTCGACGCTTACCCTACTTTCGGCATCGAACCCAAAATCATCATCGCTTGCGGTTACTCCCACAATTACGCCGTGGCGCGGGAAATGGAAATCGTTGCCGCCAAACTTCGCGCTATCTGCATTATCGATGCACCCCAAGGCGCAACGCGCAATCAAGTTTTGGAAGGCCGCGGCGGTGGGGGGTCGGTCAATGCTTTCTTTACATCGAGCGATCGGGCCATTCTTTGCTGGCCTCATGTCAAAGTTTACGATCCGGCAACGAATAGCGATGTCCTCGAACCCATGAGTCGTCGGGTTGCCGGGGTTATCTGTCAGACCGACTCCCTGTTAAATCCGTGGTTTTCGCCGTCCAATAAGCCTATTAAAAAGGTTATTGCTCTAGAGGCGGCTCTCACATTCGGACAAGACGATCCGGGGAGCGATGTAAACTTGCTCAATGCGGCCGGAATAGCAACGATTTGGAGAGATTACGGCACGGGCTGGATTTTTTGGGGAAATTACACCGCTAAATTCCCCACTAGCGCTGATATGGTCGGTTTTATTAGCGTTCGCCGCACGATGGATTTGATTCACGAAAGTATCGAGCGGGCAACGCGGGAATTTGTGGATCTGCCCATTCATCAAATTGCCATTCAAGTTCCGGCGACGGTGAATGCGTTTTTAGATCACATCAAAGGACAAGGGGCAATTCTTGACGGTCAGTGCCAGTATCTTGCTGCCAATAATCCCCCGACAGAACTCGCCAAGGGCAATATTATTTTTGACCTCGACGCGACTCCACCCCCTCCCGCCCAGCGCATTACTTTCCAAAGCACGATTAATATCAATTATTTGAACAGGGTGGGGGAAGTTGTCGGCAGTTCCCAAACGGCTTTGGCTGCTGCGTAATCCAGTTATCAGTTATCAGTTATCAGTGGGGGACGGTAAATGTCGATCGCGATCGCAAAAATCAATAAAGGCAATTGGATCGTCAATGGGGTTCCCGTGCGTGCCACCTCAGAAATTACTTTGCCCGCTCTCGAAGCCAAGGCGGAGGAAGGGGAAGAAATTGCCCTTTTTGGGACTCCCGAATACGTGGCGGGATTGGATGTGATGGAGGCAGAATTTAAGCTATCGGGGTTTGATAAAGATGCGATCGCGGCGGGTGCAAATATCTTCGACATTCAACAATTTATTTGCTTGTTTAACGCTGATGTTTACCAAAACGGGCAAATTTCCGAACGGGCTTCCGTTCGGGCGACGTTGCGAGGAATGGCGAAAGAAATGAGTCCATTAGAGTTATCGGGGGGTGAATTTAGCGAATCAGAATTTACGTTTGGCGTTCGCTATTACAAGCTCGAATACGGCGGGCAGACTTTGTTTGAAATTGATGTGGATAATAATATCTATATTGTCAATGGAGAAGATAAAATGGCAAGTGTACGAGCCAATTTAGGTATGGCTTAATCAGTCACCAGCGATGCGACCCCGGCGAGGTTTCCTCGCCTAGGGAACGCGCATCGAACCAGTCACCAGTCACCAGTCAATTAATTATGAGCGCATTACAAGAAGTTCAAGAAATGGATAAAAAACAGAGCGGTGTTGCGACTCCCGAACAAGCTCCTGAAAATGAAAGCGGGCGAAGTTCCGCCCATGATTATTTTCAAGGGGAAAAACCGGAGACGAAAGACGATCTTAACGATTTTGACTTAGCAGGAATCTTACCTTACAGCAGTTTCCCTGTTTTTGTCGCTCGCAAAGGAACGAGTCCTCGTAAAGGAAAAGCTATTTTAAATGCCAAGCGTCTCGCGACAGGAAAAGAGGAATTGTGGCCGACTGTCGTAGCTTGCGAAGTTTGTCGTATCGGGGATGAATTCAAACAAATCGACATCTACGATTTAGAAAATTTAGAGGCGGAAGATTTTATTGCGCTCTCGGCTTTAATCAGAGACGAACTGGGGGAGGGTTTGAAGGCGTATGCGCCCACAACTTAATTTTCATCGCTAAAGTTTCGAGATGGTCGATGGAAGCACTTTTAGACCTAGGAATCGACGAGATCATGTTTTGGCTCAAAGAGTCTGAGCTTTACGACAAGCGCGAAGCTAAGGCGATCGAAAAAGCGCGAAAAGACTCGGCGAAAAAATGGAGATGAGGCTCGGTTGATTGGTACAAAAAGACCATCTCTTTTTTTGTTTTGGGGTGCGATCCGCCTTCGGCGGAAAAAGGCAAGATGGCAAGATGGAAAAGGGCTAAAGAGTCCTCGGCGGCAACCTCACAATACGAAAACCGATGCAGTTGAGACGATTCGCGCGATTGAGGTTGAAGCGACAGGCGGAACGGCAATTCCTCGGATGGTTGAGCCAAGAACCGCCCCGAAGTATCTTTGAAGTATCTTCGTCACCTGTTAGCCATGCACTCCCATCCACTGGTGCATCTGTATAGTTTTCGTGCCAGTCATCCTCGCACCACTCCCATACATTCCCGTGCATATCGTACAGCCCAAATTCATTCGCTACCTTGAAATAGCCTACAGGCGTTGTTTGCTCTCGGTATTCTCCTTTCGGACCGCGTCCGTAGTTTCCTTTCCAGTTGAATTTTTCATCATCTATCCCGCGATAATTCGCTAAATTGGTCGTTATCGTCTCCCCGAAGTGGAACGGCGTTTTCGTATTGGCACGACAGGCATATTCCCATTCTGCTTCTGTTGGCAGCCCGTATTCTCTTCGGGTTCTTTGCGTCAATCTCGCGCAAAACTCCTTTGCATCCAGCCACGAAATATTCTCTACGGGTCTTTGCCATCGGCTTTGCTTTTCATAATCTTCTTTGAAATAGGACGGGTCTGGGTCTAATTCTCGCTCTACTTGCTCCCAATCTGCTACCACGCGCCATTGCTCCTGAGTCACCGGATAACGCCCCATATAGAACGAAGGAACATTTACCTCATGTTGGGGACTTTCATCATCGTATCGCTCTAATTCATCCTCTGGAGACCCCATTAAGAACGTTCCTGCGGGAATGAATGCCATTTTAATGCCGATACCATCTCCCAAATCCTCGATATAGTATTTGCACCGCTCTCGACGCTTTTTTACGGTCAAAATTGCCATTTCAATTACCTTGTCACCCGATCGACTTTAAAAAGCCGAGTAACGTTTCGGTTTCCCTACTAAGCTACCCGACCCAGTTTTATTTTCGGATGCCTTTTGCATCGCCGGAACGGGTCTGGACTCTCCCTTGGCACGCCCGACAGATTCCCATCTGCCAGTTCTGGCACGGCAGAGTGCTCGGCGGCAACCTCACAATACGAAAACCGTTGTTGTTGTTACGATTCGCGCGATTGTTGTTGTTGCGACAGGCGGAACGGCAATTCCTCGGATTGTTGTTCCAAGAACCGCCCCGTTTACCATGCCCGCCCCAATTTCAGTTTATCAGTTGTCAGTTATCAGTTATCAGAGGGCAGGAGAAGGTATGAAAGTCAAAAATACAGCGTCGCAAGCGGTAAGTGTCGCCGTGTTGCAGATGCGCGTCCCAACTTCGCAATCGTTGCATGACTTCCCCCAGAGAGAGCAAACCTTTGGCGTAATCTCGCTGCATTTGTTTGAGGCGCGATCGCCCTCGTCGGACGTTATCATTACGGACGCGAATGCGATCGGGTAAAACGCGAAACCCTAAAAAACTCGCACCGTACTCTGTCTCGAATAACTGGCTTTTCACGGGATGAAGTTGCAGGCGCAATGTTGCCAAATAATCCACGATCGCTTCTCTGGCATCAACGAGAAACTCGCGATCGTCGCTAAAAAGAGCAAAGTCATCGACATAGCGCAGGTATTTCTTGGCTTGCAGTTTTTCTTTGATAAAATGGTCGAAGCGATCGAGATAAACATTGGCAAAAAACTGACTGGTTAAGTTGCCGATGGGTAAGCCTTTTAGACGCAATAAGGGAGTTAAAAGAGCATCGCTGGGGAAATAATGAATGACTTCTTCTTGAGGATTGCTGCGATCGATAATTAATTCGATAAGCCAAAGCGTATCCTGACATTTAATTTTGCGGCGAATCTCGGTTTTGAGGATTTCGCGATCGATACTGGGAAAGTATTTGCGAATATCGCATTGCAAAATATAGCGACTCGATCGCGCAAATTTAACGAAGCGTTTGAGGGCGCGATGAGTGCCGTATTCTTTACGATTGGCGTAGGTATCGGCAATAAACGAGCGATCGATGAGGGGAATGATAATATTGCAGAGGGCGTGGTGAACGATTCTATCTCGATAGGGAGCGGCGGAGATTAAGCGGGGTTTGGGGTCGTAAATCCGAAAGGTTTTATAATCGCCCGGACAATAGGTTTTATTAGCAAGTTCTTCTTGGATTTGGAAGAGGTTGCGCTCTCGCTGATGGTTAAATTCCAAGACATTATCTCGAAATCGCTTCCCTTTTTGAGCGCGACGGGATGCGAGGAGAAGATTCTCCCATTCTAGAATTTGTGGAAATAGATTACCGTGACGTTTCATTCTATTTCAAAAGGTTATCGATCCCCCCAACCCCCCTTGAAAAGCAGGGTTGTTTCATCGGCCAGAGAAAAAAGCGATAACCCTAAATCCATAGCCCCCTAAATCCCCCAACCTTGGGGGACTTCCGGACTCCGATTCCCCTCAGATTTGAGGTTGAGGGATGCTGAGGTTTCTCTTGGTGCGCGTTCCTTGGCTGAGGAAACCCACTCCTCGGGAGACGCTTCGCGAACAGCAGGGTCGCACCGCTCCTCAGCATATCCAATCGACCTGTTGGGGGGTTAGGGGGGCAAATGGTTGACGATTTACAGCCATTGTAAGATTTTTCTTTTTTCAATGAAACAGCCCTGCCCCTTGATAAGGGGGGATAGGGGGGATCGAAACTGTTAACTGATGACTGATTTTATCCATCCTCCCACGTCATAACCGATACTATCAATCTGTTTATTAGCGTATTCGTAACGTCGCGCGGCAATGAGTTGAAAATCGTAGAGCAAGCGCGTCTGATAGCGTAAAATGTCGAGTTGAGTATTGATCTCTTGCAGGCGTTCTGCTCTGTTTTTGCGGTCAAATCGGGCGCGAATTAAATTTTCGAGTAAATCGTACAGGTTGTTGGTAATTCGCTCTCCCAAGGCAAATCGATGGTCTCGCGGTAGACGGTTCAAGATGGGAATGTACCATTTTATAAAATCGTAGGTTTTTTGGATAATCGGTAAATCTTGCAATTTATTAGTACGTTAAAACTATTGGAATTGGGTTTTGGGGTGCGATCCGCCTTCGGCGGAAAAAGGCAAGATGGCAAGATGGAAAAGGGCTAAAGAGTCCTCGGCGGCAACCTCACAATACAAAAACCGTTGAAGTAGTAACGATTCGCGCGATAGCCGCTGCTGCGACAGGCGGAACGGCAAAGCCTCGGATCGCGGCTCCAAGAACCGCCCCGTAACACTTTTGTAGTATCTTTATCACCTGTCAGCCATGCACTCCCATCCACTGGTGCATCTGTATAGTTTTCGTGCCAGTCATCCTCGCACCACTCCCATACATTCCCGTGCATATCGTACAGCCCAAATTCATTCGCTACCTTGAAATAGCCTACAGGCGTTGTTTGCTTTCGATATTCTCCTTTCGGACCGCGCCCGTAATTTCCTTTCCAAGCCAAGTCTTTATTATCTGTCCCCCGATAATTTGCTAGATCGGTTGTTATTGTTTCCCCAAAATGAAATGGCGGATAATTCCCCTCTCCCAATTTTGGGAGAGGGGCTAGGGGAGAGGGCGCACGACAGGCATATTCCCATTCCGCCTCAGTAGGTAACCTGTATTCTTTTTCCGTCCTTTGCGTCAATCTGGCGCAAAATTCCTTCGCATCCAACCACGAAACATTCTCTACGGGTCTTTGCCATCGACTTTGCTTTTCATAATCTTCTTTGAAATAGGACGGATCCGGATCTAATTCTCGCTCCACTTGTTCCCAATCTGCTACCACGCGCCATTGCTCCTGAGTCACCGGATAACGCCCCATATAGAACGAAGGGACATTTACCTCATGTTGGGGACTTTCGCTCCTTCTGCGCTCTAATTCGCCCTCTGGAGACCCCATTAAGAACGTTCCAGCAGGAATTTCCATCAGTTCGATTTGGACACCCTCCCCCAGTTCCTCAACGAACCCGATCGCCGTGCGACGCTCTTTTTTAATGACCCAGCGATCGCCAAATCCCAAAAAGCGCGATCGCTTTTCCAATGTGGCAACATCAAACTCAAAAGTATGGGTTTCCTCAACCTCAATCCAAGCCAAACTAAAGGACTCTTCAAATTCAACGGGTTCTACTGTTTGTGCTGCAACCACAGAGCGATCGCCAATAATACGAGGGCTAACCTCTCTCGCAAACGCAGCACAATCCCCCCCCAGATTTTCCAGAACCCCCAATGCCACCCGTGCGAAAGGTAAAACTCGATCGCGGTTCTGTTCGGGAAACAAAGCCAGCAAAGCCCGAAAACTGCGAATGGGACTATCGATTTCCTTAGCAATGTGTTGGGAGATGCGATCGAGAACCCGTTCCGTTTCTCGCTTGCCCAGTGCTCGATTCAAAACCTTCCGCACCCCCGGCAGAAAATCGTAAACTCGGCGTTTCTCATCCGCATCCTCCTTCACCACCCGCAACAATCCCCCCATGTACACCTCTGCCACATGAACCGTCTGTGCTTCCGGTAATAGGGTCTCGCGAATGAGATTGACCACCGACATATCCACGGGTGCGGCTGCCATCATCCCTGCCAATCGCCGCGCCGATAAAGATGCCGTTGCCAAAAACCGCTCCACCCGCCTTTCTGGTTGCCTCGAGCGATCGCCTTCTCCAGTTTTCACCTCGTTTTTGTCCGTCCTCTTCTCCTGTCGCAGCAACTCCAAATCGAATAAAAAAGCCGGAATGCGAGCGTTTCCCGATCCCGAAACCACCCGAGACCATGCCTGCAAAAAATCTGGCTCTAAAGTCGAAACAGTTAGCGCTAAAGTGTTTGGCCAATCTACAGGCAACCATGTCGGCAGTCCTTCAAACGTCAACTTTTGCGCGATCGCCCCCGGAGTCGATGCCCGTGCAAAAAATTTCGTTCCCGCCCCCAAATAGGTACTGTCCCACAACCGTTCGGGAAAAAGCTGCAAGAGGGTCACGGGAACAGACTCAGACCAATCCCTCAACCAACCGTGAATCCTCGCTTGTTGCCAAAGGGGAGACGTACAATCGCTAATGAGAACGATCGCGCCCCGGCGATGCGGATGAATGAGTTCTCGATGTCCGTGCTGTCGTTGCCCTCCCTTCTTTCCCTTGTGCCGTCGTACCAATTGCAACTCTTGACCCCCAGCATCCCGCAAACTCCAAGTCCGAACGTTGCGAAAAGCGCCGTGAGTTTCCAAAATATGCTGCAATTCATCGATCGTCTCCCGCCAAATAAACAGCGATCGCGACTCTTCCACCACTAATTCCAAATTCAACCACCGTTCGGGTTCCGGTCGGGTTGCCGGAATCCAAATTTCCCGTTCGGCAATGCGCGCGACCGTCCCTTCCTCGTCTAGAATAGTGCGGGTGGGAGAGGGAACTTTTCGCATCAAAGGACGCAGCGATCGCCCGATCTGCAAAGCATTGGGTAAAGCTGGCGCAGCAGGTACGCGAATCGGGTATCCTTGCGGAGAAGAAAACCCTTCCTCCTCTCTGGTGGATTCTTCGGTATAAACCGAAATGGAAGGTTCTTGGGGTTCTCTGGGGGGTGTCTCTTGGCGAATGACTTCGAGAGGTTGAGAAGATGTTTCGGACTCCTCAACTTCATTATATTGGGGCTTGACTGCTCCCATTTGCAACGCCAACCAAAGACTATCGGCAATATCCTCATCGCTCAAATCCAAACGTTTCAGAAGTCCGCTTCGGTCGAGGCGATCGAGAAAGCGTTTGAGGGAAGGAGGGGAAACCGCATCACTCATCCTCATCCTCCATCCGTCCCAAATCCTTGAGTAATTGCGAAATCAAAATGGCTTTGTCAGACACGCGACCGTCTACAACCATAAAAATCGCGTTGAGGAGTTGATCTGTTGCCAGAGTCCCCTCGTCTCGTGCGGCAATAAAGCGATCGATCAAAGTTTCGGATTTTAATGCTGTTTCTTCACCTAAATGAGCGGCAACAATGCGGGTTAATTCCGATTTTTTGGGGTTTTTCATCTTCAAACGCAAGCAGCGCCGCAAAAATGGAGCGGGAAAATCCCGTTCCCCGTTGCTCGTCATCACCACAAACGGAAACGCTTTGCAAACCACGCGACCATTGGGAATCGTGGCATTAAGGTGCGATCGCGTTGTCTCTCTCTCATCGGTATAAGCCGTCCGAATCGTTGCACTGTCCACTTTGTCCTTAATTCGCACCAGTTCGGGAATTTCAAACCAACCCTCCTCGAAAATAGTGAGAAGATTATTGGGCAGATCGATGTCGCTTTTGTCGATTTCATCGATCAGCAGCACCCGAGGGGTTGGCGAAGGTAATAACGCCGTGCCGAGGGGACCGAGAGTGATGTATTTTTCAATCTGTTGCAACTGTTGTTTTAAATCAAAAACAGGGCGATCGCTAGATTGCTCCCCTTCACCAGATTGCTTCCCTCGATCGTAAAAAAGATATTCCTGTTGTTTCGCTTCCTGCAAGCGCCCGATCGCATCGTAATAGTAGAGACCATCTTTGAGAGTGGTGCGGGTTGTAATCGGCCAATAAAGCACCTCCCCCAGTTTAAGTTCCCGCGCCACCGCATAAGCCAGAGAAGATTTCCCCGTTCCCGGTTTTCCCGTCACTAATAAAGGCCGCCGCAAATAAAGCGCTGCATTGATTGCCTCGACTTCCTCCGGACGCACCTGAAACGTTTCGCCTCGCCGCTTGCGCCGACTTTCTCCCGGTTGCGTTTCTGTGCCAAAGGGTCGCCAGCTTGGAGGGTCTGGCAATTGTTCGATACCGTCATGGGGTTCGCAATTTCCTTGAAAAATTTTCCAGTCGTTCATAATTAAGGCATTGCTAATAGGCGATCGGGTGGGGCAAGGTTGGGGTCATCCCAAAGCAAGGATAAATGATTGCCGATATGTTTTTCGTCTTGAGTTTCCCAAGCATCATGGCGTAAGTCTTTGAGTTTTTTGGGTAACTCTTGAGTCAAAATTGACTTACGATCTTTTCCATATATTTTCTCCCAGATCGGACATTCACAATCTTTCCCACGCATTTTTTCCCATATTTGCTGCCACATTTGCTCTAACGCATCACAATTAAGTTCCTGTGCCGGAGAGCGAATCCACAACGCAAGGGGAATACCTGCATAATAGAGAGCTGTTGCAATAGAAACAAAATTGCTGGGAGCGATCGCTTTTGAAAGGTGGACTGCTAAAACTTCATCTTTGGCGGCTTTTCCGTTAATCTCCCTAGGACTTTGGCTATCTGAGGAGAGAAAAACACGATCGAGTGGCTCATTGAGCTGCGATCGCAATCTCTGCCATTTTGCGATCGCGTTATAAAAACATCGACCCTCCAAGTTTTTCGAGGATTTGAAGCGTTCCAAGTCTGCCAAGGACTTGAGGCGTTCCGAAAAACGAAGGGTCAATTCACAATCCGCGCCAAAAGTTTTCTCGAAAGGCTCGTCTGGAATAGGTTGCCGATCGATCGCTTGCAGGTCGAAATCCATAATTTTATAGGGCAAAGAAATGTGAATTTTCTTAATCTCGCATTGACAAAAAGCCATACTTTCGTTGTAAAAAGCATTCAATAATTCTGGGAAATTGTTAAATTTCCCCTCTACATTTCTCGTATCTAAGGGAAGACAGCCCGACACTTCTGCGGGATTGTAGGTTTCTACATTTTCAATGAGCCATGCTCTCACACTAAAAGATGCACGTTCCTCCGTAACTTTCACGAGCAAACAGGGATTTTTTGCTACTTTTGGCGATCGCTCTGCTTGAATCGTTACGCCAAAATGCTTTTGCCATTGTTCCAGTTGCGACAATAATTGGCTTTTCTCCTGCGAATTACGAGAAGCACGGAGATGGCATTTTAAATACTCGACAAACAAATCCAAATAACTCTCATGTTCTAACGCCAATACCGCATTCAAAGCAGATTTAGGTAATTGACTCGATTCGATTCTTGGCGACGGCCAGCAGTTTTGATAAGCTCGATATATCTCATCGTGACAGTCTCGATAATAAGATTCGAGCAGTATTGCGAGTTCTGGAATGCGATAGTTCACCGAACTCGATCGACCTAATTGAGGTTGCTGCTGCCATGCTTTTAACAGAACATCAGTTGAAGTCATAAAAGCAACTTTAGATTCAGGGCGTTCTGGGAATTTCTTAACCGCCATACCAATCGCGCATTGCAATCCGTCATCCCAAATAGGCGCTCCACTAAACCCCGATTCTAGACCCAATCCATCCTTGCCTTGGAGTTGAATTCGCCCTCGTGCAATGCGATCGCGAACTCTACCATACGTCCACGTTCCATCTTTGCTTCCTCCTCGACTTTTTCCATCTCGGTCTTTCTCTTCCGGAAAACCGTAAGCCTTAAATTCTCGGTCTTTTAGATTAAGAGAGTAGGATGGCATCAATGCGATCGGCTTCGCACCATCAGGCAACTTATCGATTTTCAAAATCGCAATATCTTGAAGCTCTTCCTTAGACTTTACGGGCAACCAAACCACTATTTCGGTTTCAATTCTTTGGGTATATTCTAAGAAGGGAAAACTCACTTCGATCTTCCGACCGACCTGCGATTTTTGGGTCGTTCTTTCTCCCAAAGCATAAGCCGCAACGTGAGCGCAGGTCATCAGATATTGCGGCGCGATCGCAAAACCCGCCCCGATCGGTTGATTGGTGGTTGCTTTACATACTTGAACTACAGCAAATTCTAGCGCTTGATTCATACTTGTCAATACCGGAGAGTTCCTAATTCGGATTTCCTGATGTATTGTTCCATTTCAGCGTAATCTCGTAATTGACCTCGGCATTTCCCGAAGCGATAATCGCTCCCAATCCAGCGCTCATTTTTACCCCAAACTTGACTTCTACTTCATCAGCAGGTCGATTTAAACTTTGCACCTTATCAACAATGGCATTGGCAACAGGACGAATGGCGTTTAGCGCTTCCTCAAACTTTTGCGAGGCGATACGAGGTAAATCATCGCCAATGCCGATCAATCCCGGTTCGTCTTCTTCCTCATTCACTGCGGGAAGGGGGAGTTTTTCATCGACTTCTATATAGACAAACGTACCGTCTTCCAAGAGGAATTTAACTAATCGTGCCATTGTTTAGTTACTCAGTTACTCAGTTATCAGTAACCATCCTATTACTCAACAATTTCTCGCGCAAATCAATGCAATCGATCGGGGGAGCAAAACGGGCGGAATTTCGCCACTCATCCCAAAATCTCTTCAATTTCCCGAATCAAATCATTCAATCTGTCTCGCTCGATCGCACTCAACCGCCCCACGTTCTCTAGAGTAAGTCGCTGGCGAATGCGATCTCACTTCTCCCTCAATTCTTCAACCCGTGCATCATCTCCTCGTTCTTTCATTTCACCCTCCGCAATGCACTAGATGCGATCGCGCTGGCGTAAATATTCGGGCGTTGCTTTTGCACCTCTTCCCGGATTGAGGTGGCGACATCTGCAACGCGAGATTCGGGGATTCCTTTGTTGGCGATAACCTGCTCTAACTTGGCCGTTCCCTTACCAGTGTCGAGATCGATTCCCAAGTCTTTCAATAGTCCTTTGACCATTTTGCGATCGCCTGCTTTAAACCCTCCGGATGGGGTGCGATCGAAGCAATTAAGTTGCCCCATAAGCTGGGTAAGAGAGATACCCGGTTCGCTCTCTGGGGTGCGAATTTCGGGTTTGACGGGTTCGGATGCGGGCGCGAGTGCTTTCGCTAAGGGTTCGCCATCGCAAACGACCCGGTAAGTGATGGGATCGCTGATTTTTAATCCGTGCCGCCATGCTTCGTAATTTCCTTTGGCGATCGCCGCTTCTTTTTCTGCTTTGGCAACTTCTAATTTGAGTTTTTGCAGTTCCAGTTCGCGATCGATGCGATCGACTTGTTTCGGTGCAACCGTCTCGGCTTCGCGAGTTTTGGCGACGAAATAAGATTGTGCGGCAGCAATCTCCGATTTGCGAGGGTCGCCGTTCATTGCCACAAGGTAGCAAGCGTAACGCGAGAGTTTGTAATCTTGCTTCGTTCGCCCCTTAGTTTTTTGGGTTGACCCTGAAAAGTGCGCCGCAGGGTCGTTATTTGCATTTTGACAAGCAACTTTGGCACGATCGATGGATTTGTTAAATTCGTTCCATCGTGGATACCCCAAGACAGTCATTAAATCTCGTGCCATCCAACACTCGTTGTTGTTTTCATCTTTTCGTTTTATCGCTTCAAAAGGAGACGGAGAGGCGATTGAAGCCAATTTGCTCATTTGTCTTGATAATGGAGGGTTGTTGAGTGGAGTAATTTTTGGCTGACTATCTACTCTACTTTAAATGGAATATAATTAAATTGTACACTATGAATAAAAAAGAGGAAATCCAAATGATCCCGCTTCGCCATGTTGCATCTATTAAGTGGGACTTTCAGATGGCAAAGGTTTTGCGCGATCTGAGAGGAAAAACTCCCAGACGAGCGATTGCAGAAAAGATTGATGGATGCAGCGCTTCATATATCGAAAAACTAGAAACTATTGGCATGAATGAAACTAGAGGAGTCAGTGTAGATATAGTTCAGGCAATACTTGCAGAGCTTGGGAGCGATCTGGATTCTCTGATTTTCACAATTTCTGTAAAAATTCCTTGACTTTTCCACTATGAGTGTGGATAATAAAAAAAGCAAAGGGCAGATCGCCACTCCGTCCAAAGAATCGCGATCGCCCTTGCCAAACCCTCAAAACAAGGATTTTGACCTAATGACCACTCTAACCCAAACCAAACCGACCGCGCAACGCCTCGACCTCTCCCCCTCCGATCGCGAACTCGTCGCCAAAGTTGCCACCCGCGACCTCTGCCACACCCAAGAATTCAACGCCGCCGATATCCGCGCCGTCACGCTCCGAGATGGCATGGTTGACATTTATTTCACCAAAGGCGGCAAAACCATCATCACCGTCGCACAGTTCAAGGAATGGATCGCCGAGTACAAAGCCGAGGGGCAAATCTCGGAAGAACAGGCAGAACTCGCCACAGAAGCCGCCAAACATCCCCATCCTTGCGCGATTGACCTGAAGCAACTCACCGCCAGCTTTCACACCAAAACCCGCCGCCATTTGGGAACGGTGTACGAGCAATCGGGTAACTGGTACTCCACGACCAGTACGCGCGCCTTCTACAATCCCCAAGAAGCCATTGAGAGCGTCGTTTGCTGCACTGATGAGGAATGGAAAGAAGCCAAACGAGGACTAGAGGACTACGATTACATCGGTGATGGGTTTTGGGATATGGGACGAGAAAGCACCTGTATCGGGGTTCTGTTGCAGGAAATCGGCTTGGATAAAACGCCTCGGGAGTTAGCGATTATCGAACAAGAGATTTTCATCGCATAGCTCTACGGAGAACGACCGCGCCTTACCCAAAGACGGACACCCCTCCCATCTGTACTTTGCCCCCTCTTTTGGGAGCATTGGGGAGGGGGAAACCTCGCTACACACTTCGACACCGCTCAGTGACCACTCGCCACATCTAACCGAAAATGACCGAAACCAATACACCCCAAACCCTTGTAAGCGAAGGCTTGGAAGATATCGAAAACTTCCGCAAGCAAACCGAGTTACTCAACATCCTGCTCGAAACCCTCCGCACCAACACCCTTGGACTGAGCGAAGCCGAGGTCAACACCGACAAAATCTTGTTACGAGTCGAAGTGCTGGCCGATTCCCTGCGATGTTTCTGCGAGGCTCACGTAGACTCCATGCAAAATCGCCTCAACGACCTTAAAGAATGCCTTCAGAACGCCTAATCCCTATCAAGGACTTTACTAAACAATGGCCATTATCGTCACCTTATCCCTCACCCGCAAGAACAGCAATCTCACCCAAGAAGAACTCGCCGATTTAGCCAAGCGCTCCCAACAACTCATCGGGAAACTCGAACAGCAAAAAGCCAAAGGAATTGGGTTTGAGACCCTCAACCAACTCTGTATCGCAGCCGGAGCAACGTCAATCGATGAGGTTGTCGCCTTTATCCCAGACGATCCGAGCCAACTCGATGAAGCCCTCGCGGGATTGTCCAAACGTCTTGATTGCTCTATCGATGACATCCTCTTTTTTGTCCCCGAAGACCTGAAAGCGGCTTATCGGGAGCATTACCGCTACGCACTTGTTTAACCATTGATATTAATAACCATGTCTTCTTTACAAGCCGGACTCGCTACCGAAACCGCCGTCAACTTCCTCGATTTTGCCAAGGATACTCTCGCTCGCCAATGTTTCGCCGTCATGCTCGCAAACGGGCTGACATGGGAGGAAATCCTCTCAACCGTCACGGGTCGCCTCCGTCCCGACGAAAAGGACAGCAAAACGGCGCGTCACCTCCAATTAGCGGCAGAGAATCTCAACCTGAAAGCCGAAGATTTCCAACCCGTTACCAAAATCTCCTTGCCCGAAATTCGCAAAACCATTGAGGAAAGTCAATGAAAACAACCATCGAAATCGACACCACGGCAAGCCCTGCTATCAATCTCGCTATTGCCGAAGAAACAATCATTGGTTGAGCGACTTGTAATGCTTGCCCCGAGCCAAGTCGAAGTCAACCGAAACGAGCACCCCTTGCAAACCCTTCATCATCTAACAAACCGATGTTCCCCATCCAAGAAACCCAAAACGCAATCGATTTTCTTGACGGGGCCAAAGATGCCCTTGCCTGTCATTGTTTTGCCCTCATGCTCTCCCAAGGACTCACATGGGAAGAAATCTTCCAAAGCCTCACCTGTCGCATGAACACCAACGACGAAAAAGGAAAAGAAATGGTTGGTCAACTTCAGCAAGTCGCGGAAGTGCTCGATTTGACCCAATACGACTTTCCCCAATTATCCATCACGGCTTTTGATTTTGAAAACCAATATCACTCTTAAGTATGAAAATCGAAATCGAGATAGACACCGCCGAAAATCCCGCCATCAGTCTCGGTATTGCCAAAGAGCAAATCATCCTCGCCTATTTGCGCGAATGCTTGAACGAGTCCGGTTTTGCCGACATCCTCGGCGCGTACCGCCTACTTGTGAG
>JAGHZQ010000070.1 GCA_017746715.1 Cyanobacteria bacterium SBLK | reverse complement strand
GATTTTGTTGACAACCAAACAATTGAAATCACCTCCTTTAATTATCTTATTTTATCACAAAAAAGGGTTTTATACTATAATTCTAGGAATCCGCCCTCCCCTCCGCTAAAGGGCGGGGCTTTAAACCCATTTTTTTGGTAAATAGGTATAAATACTTTTACAAATATTTACAAAATATTACCGATTCTCATCTAGAATATTAATTAATATGAACAAAGACATCGGGATGCGATCGCAAAATGTGAAAGAGTAAATCTCTTAAATCCTTGATTTTAAAGGGTTTTAAGCACAAGCCCATCAAAAATACTGCCTGACGCTTTCATCAAAAACACGATAAGATTTGTTGCGTTTTTTAAAGCGAGGTCAATAGATAAGGCGATCGGGTTATGTAACCCGAGTCGCACGACTTCTGATGGCGATAAAATCCTGCATCCCGATCGTCTGAAATTTAACAAAAGGAGAAATTCACCATGATCGGCTCTATCAAAAAAATGTTTGGAGGAGACTCCTACTATCTAGAAATCGACGAATCAAAGTCTGTGGCTGAAGAAACTCCCGCATCCACACCTGTCGTCGAAGCAAAACCCGAACCCGTTAAAGTTGAAACCGCACAACCCGAAGTTGCTCTAGAAGCAAAATCCGAACCCGTTAAAGTTGAAACCGCACAACCCGAAGTTGCTCCGGAAGCAAAACCCGAACCCGTTAAAGTTGAAACCGCACAACCCGAAGTTGCTCCGGAAGCAAAACCCGAACCCGTTGTGGAAAAGAAGAAAGGAAAGAAAAAAGCCGCTCGAGCCGAAGCCTCCGTTACCGCTGCTCCGAGTGCATCAAATCCCCTCGAACTGATTAAAGCCGCAGTGCAAAAACCCACTCCTCAAAACGAAACGAATGGGAAAGTTAGCGAACCGACTTTTGCGCCCGATTATCTCTTATATACAAAAACTCAAGCCAAGCGCCGTCCGGGAGCTTGCATGAGTTCTTTTCTCGATATGGCTCGTAAAAGACGTTAAACAAGCAAGATGAGGGAAGAACGAGAAGCGCTTTCTTGTCTGGGAAATGGGGAAGAAATATTCCTCCTCTTTTCTTCCTCTCCTCTTCTTTATTGTCCGAATCTCGAGCGATCGCATTCACAGATAAAAGGTCCTAAAAGATCGCGCATGACGGCGACGGGAACTTGCAGCAATTCGCTGACGGTGTCGATAATATCGTTGACATCAGAAGCGACGCGAAGGGCTTTATTGCCATCGATGTACATGCGATCGAGGGGATAATTTTGAAAAAAGTCCAAAAGACTGATGCGATTATCGCCCCGTGCGGACATGACGATCGCGGCACGCAATGCCTGAATGTTGGCACGGCGAGATTTGGTGTGAATGATATTGCCCAGTTCAAAAAGGGCGTATTCCCCCGGTAGGGTGCTTAAGGCATCGTATAAAAAGAGAAAATCGACGTTCAGTTCCGCAGACATGATCCGTCGCAAGGTTTCTGGTTCTTGTCCGGAATAGCGCAGGAGAACTTTAACATCTCGGGCGACTTCTCCAGTTTCAGCAAAGGCTTTGAGATTTTCGACATCAAAACTTTGCTGAAACGGTCCGTAAGTAAAGACAATTTCTTCTGCGGCTTCGGTGCGGGGAGTGCCGAGGAGAAAACCCGCTCCGGCTCCCAACAAGCACATCCCGCCAGCCGCAAGGATTTTAGCGGTTTTTTGGCTTAAGGCTTTGAGTGGCGATCGCGATAACACAAACATGGGGGCAATTTCCTTTAGCATTCGGGTAGGTGCGCGTGATGCCAATTCGCAATGGATGGGAATTGGATTTTAATGGGGGGACGCGATCGCGCGATCGCGTCCGTATTTTTATATCCTGAATGATTCCTTATTCGGTGACATTTGCTTCAATGCGATCGTCTTGGAGAGTGCGACTGCGAGCATCCTCTCCTAAAATTGCGGTAATGGCATCGCGACAGTGCTTCACGGTTTCTGCTGCAACGACAGTCGTGCCACTTTCAGTAGAAATAATATTCCCTTCCGTATCGACAGCAAGATCGTCGCAATCGCAAATTAAAGGTTCGAGGAAATTGCGGGCAACATTTAACGCGGGTTCGATCTGAACGAGGAGCTTGCTCACCTGATTGTAAACGGTTTCCATACCGCTCAAGTCAAGGTTGAGGGTATCTACGGGATAGCGTTGTACCAGTTCCAAGAGAGAAATGCGGCTATCTTCTGCCAAGGACGCATCGATCGCGCTTCTGAGGGCAACGAGTTCGTTTCCGACTTGACCGGTATTAATGGCTTTATCAATTTGTAAGAGTACGAATTCGCCAATAGAACTTCCCAGGACATCTTCAATAAAAGTCGGACTGAGGCGAATTTCTAGGGTCAGGAAATCTTGCAAAATGTTGGGTAAGTCCGCACCGATACTTTGTAAAAAGCTATTGACTTCAGGAGGCAGTTCTCCCGTTCTGGCAAAATTGACTAAAAGACCTGTGGGGACGGGAATTTCGGTTTCCTGATATTTAATATTGATGAGTTCTGTGGCTGAAGCGGGATTTGCCAAACAGATGAGGCTCGCGCCGATCGCGATCGTGCAACCTTGACCGAGTTCCTGACTGATTCCTTTAATTTTTGTTAAGGCTTTTGTTAGCGGCTGACGCAACTGAGTCCCAATTTTGCAGATTTGAAAAGTAGACGACATGAGCGACACTCCAGAATTGAGAATGAATGATGTTTGCAAAAATAATAACAAGTCGTTTGAAAATTTAGTATATGGCAAATGGCGGCAATTCCTCGCTTTTTTTCGGGTTTTCTCAAATTCCTCATATTTTCTTAAAGATTCCTTCCTATTGCGATCGGGATTCATTCTCTGAAGAAAATTAACGCGATCGCGGACGGGATATTCCGCTCCTCCATAACAGAGAAAAATTTTTATGAATCTTTAACTTTGATAATTGAGATAGCTTATTAAAGCACTCTCATTTTTTCTAAGAAATAGCCAACCAAATATAAAGATCCACCCAAAACAACCAAACTATCGTTATTTGTTGCTTGCTCCAACGCCAGAAAAAGCTCTAAATGGGTTTGGCAAGATAGGAGGTTCGGACAAACTTCTCGAGCGATTTTGGCTAATTTTTGGGGTTCGGTATACTCTTTATTCGGTACGGGAACGAGATATAAACGATCTCGGGGTCTTAATAATGCTTCTAAAATTCCTTTTTGGTCTTTAGTGGCTAAAATTCCTAAAACCCAAGCGATCGGCACGTTCAATGTATCGACAT
This sequence comes from Cyanobacteria bacterium SBLK, assembly GCA_017746715.1. GTDB lineage: Bacteria > Cyanobacteriota > Cyanobacteriia > Cyanobacteriales > Spirulinaceae > CCY15215. The sequence goes on along the minus strand of JAGHZQ010000070.1, from coordinate 3,278 downwards.
ATTGACGCAAGATTTGCGCTGCTGCGGGATTGTGCGCTCCGTCAACGAGCATCTTTTTTTGTTGCCATTGCGTCCACTGCAAGCGTCCCAACCAGCGAGTTTTTGCAATTCCATTAGAAATGGATTCTCGAGAGATATTCCAGCCTTGTTGCTGGAGGATTTGTAGGGCTGCGATCGCGATCGCGGAGTTTGTTAATTGAATGTCTCCGAGCAAAGGTAATTCATACTCGATATTATTATATTTTGCTTTACCTTCTGGGATTTTCTCGGCGGGTTCGACCCAAATTGCAGGACATTTTAATTGTTTTACTTTTTCTGCGATCGCTCGTTCTGGATCTGGTGGAAGTTTTCCCATAACTGCGGGACAATTGGCTTTTAATATTCCGGCTTTTTCGATCGCAATTTCAGCAACGGTATCCCCTAAGATTTGCCAATGTTCGCGACTAATCGAGGTAATAATTGTGACTAAAGGAGAAGGGCAAACGTTCGTTGCATCCAAACGCCCCCCCAAACCTACTTCCATTATCGCAATATCGACTCGCTCTCGGGCGAAATAAAGCCATGCAGCAGCGGTAAAAATCTCAAATTGAGTGGGGGGAGATTCTGACGAGATTGCATTAATCACTTCCTCAATTGTTGCTGATAATTTTTCTATCTCAATTTCTTTTTCGTTAATACAAATTCGTTCCGTCCAACTGACTAGATGTGGGGAAATATAGCGACCGATTTTATAGCCCGCTTCAGTTAATACTGAGGATAAATAAGCACAAACCGAACCTTTTCCATTCGTTCCTGCCACATGGACGATCGGGACGCGATGATGGGGATTTCCCAAATTGGAAAGAAGGCGATCGATACGCTCTAATCCTAAGTTAATGCCAAATTTTTGAAAGGGTTTGAGAAGGTCGTTAATATCCATTGATTTTGCTTGTTATTTATTTTATTTTATTAGGCGATCGCGCTTATAATGAAAATAGTCCCTTGGAAATAATCTGGATCGGAGATTGACAGTCGTGGTACAAGCAATTCCCAAACCTTTCACCTTGGAAGAATTTCTCAAACTTCCGGAAACAAAGCCAGCTAGCGAGTACATCAACGGAAAAATTATACAAAAACCCATGCCGCAAGGACATCACAGTGTAATTCAAGGCGAGCTATATACCGCACTTAATGCAATTTTGAAGCCTGCTAAAATAGCCAGAGCTTTCCCAGAATTACGCTGTATTTTTGGAGGGAGATCCACCGTTCCAGATATATGCGTTTTTATCTGGGAGAGAATTCCTCGCGATGAAAATGGCAAAATTGCTAATATTTTTCGTGCTTCTCCAGATTGGACGATTGAAATTCTATCTCCCGAGCAAAGATCGACAAGAGTGGTTAAAAATATTCTCCATTGCTTGCAGCATCAAACGCAAATGGGTTGGCTCATCGATCCAGAAGAGGAAACCGTCTTAGTCTATTGCTCTCAGCAGCAAGTCGAATTCTTTGACGAGCCCCAGCAAGTTCTCCCCGTCCCCACCTTTGCCAAGGATTTTAAACTGACTGTTGGAGAGCTATTTAACTGGTTGTCAGAGTAGCCGGATAGGGGAAACCGTATCTCGCGATCGCTTCTCGTCCTCCCGATCCATCCCTAAAAATCACTGAAACCCTTTTATCTCAAGGATTTTTCCCACCTCAACCAAAATACTTGACCGAACGTTCCAAAACTGTTAGAGTGAATTCAAGAAAGTTAAAAAAACTGCATTGCACTAATATTTTGTTGCGATCGCACTCTTTTTTTGGCCAATTCTGGAATGATTATTCAAAAATAAATCTAATTGCAGGAGAAACACCATGAGTCTGACCCAAGATCTCGCCGACTTACTCGCTCAAAATCGTGCCAAACAGCCGAAAGAGGCAAAAGTCATTATGGCAAAAACCGATCGCGAACTCGCCGAATCCGGAATTATCGATCGCACCTTAAAAGAGGGAGAAACCGTACCCAATTTCACCTTAGCGAATGTTAAAAATCAATCCGTAGCATTACAAGATTTATTGAAAAAAGGAGCGGTGGTTCTGTCTTTCTATCGCGGTGGTTGGTGTCCTTATTGCAATATGGAATTGCGCGGTTTGCAAAAGGTATTACCGGAAATTCAAGCACTCGATGCAACTTTGGTCGCAGTTTCTCCAGAAACCCCCGATAATTCTCTCTCAACAGCCGAAAAAAATGAACTAACCTTTGAAGTTCTCAGCGATGAAAGTAATAAAATCGCTCGTGAATTGGGTTTAGTCTTCACCGTTCCAGAAGAATTGCGTCCCGTTTACGAGAGTTTTGGTATCGATCTTCCCGCTCGTAATGGCGATACCACATTTGAATTACCCATTCCTGCAACCTATGTTATCGCACCGGATGGAACGATCGTTCATGCTTTTGCCAATACAGATTATACCAAGCGTCTCGATCCCGAAGATATTATTGCTGCATTGAAAAAAATCACAGTTGCCGTTTGAGAAACAATAACGAATTCAATTCCCTCTAACCTGAATTCGATCCTCCCTAACCCTCCTTAACAAAGAGGGAAAGATTTGAAAAACAAGGAGTATAAAATAATGGCTAACAATACCAAATTCATCACTTTAAGCGAACAAAATTTTGCTAAAGAAGTTTTGGCAAGCGATCGCCCTGTCGTCGTCGATTTCTTTGCCCTGTGGTGCGGTCCTTGTCGCGTAATGAATCCAATTATTGCAGAATTAGCGGAAGAATTGGACGGAATTGCCAAAGTCGGTAAATTAGATGTAGATGCTGTGCCTGAAATTGCCAGCCGGTACGCAGTGCAAGCCGTTCCTACCCTCATTTTCTTCCAGCACGGTAGGGTTGTTCGACAAATACCGGGTTTGACGTCAAAACAGACGATACTCGACCAAATTAAGGAGCTCGTAGGACAAGAGGACGCGATCGCGGCTTAATCTCGTTCTCCAAAAGAGTGCAACTGTTGAACGCTTTTAACAGTTGCATCTTGGGAATTTCCGTTATCGTTTTGCCCGCAAAAATATTTCTGAGTCTTCCCATTTTCTCAAAACCATGCTATGATATATAACTGCAAAAGCAATTCGGGGCGTAGCGCAGCTTGGTAGCGCACCACTTTGGGGTAGTGGGGGTCGTGGGTTCAAATCCCGCCGCTCCGATTAATTGATAATCCTAGTAAATCAACGCTTTCAGCGTATTACTCAACCTTACGTTTTTCAACGTTACTCACTTCTTGCTCAATTGTAGCTAGCAAGGGTAAAAAGTTGCAATG
>JAGHZQ010000069.1 GCA_017746715.1 Cyanobacteria bacterium SBLK | reverse complement strand
TAGTTGATAGTTGATAGTTGATAGTTGATAGTTGATAGTTGATAGTTGATAGTTGATAGTTGATAGTTGATAGTTGATAGTTGATAGTTGATAGTTGATAGTTGATAGTTGATAGTTGTTCATTGTTCGTGGAAAATTGTTTCGGTTAAATCTGTAATTTTATCAAAACGGAAATTCTCGACCCAATTCGTCAAAGCGCGGCGTAAATCCCGGCGCGATTCGGGAATTTGTTCGCAAAGTCGAGCGATCGCATTGCCACTGGCTTGAATTGCTGCTTGCTCTAAATCGTTTAACCATTCTCGAGGCATCTCCCTAGCAAGAATGAGAGGGGTCGAACAAGTCTGGGATTCTTGAATGCTTTTCTCCCTTTCCCCGTCGTCTTGTTCTTCGTAAATATATTCCACGCCTAAATACTGTTCCATTTTGTCAAAAATAATCGACTCTTGAAAGGGCTTGCGAACGAAATCATCGCATCCAGCCGACAAGACGATGGCTCGCTGTTCTTCAAAAGCACTGGCAGTCAGGGCAAGAATCGCGGTAGCCTGTCCTTTAACCGTTGCTTTAATGCGCTTGGTGGCTTCATAACCGTCCATCACGGGCATTCGCATATCCATCCAAATTAAATGGGGACTCCAAGACCCCCAAACCGCGATCGCTTCTTCGCCATTGGCCGCCTCGCGCACTTCAAAACCGACCGTTTGCAAGAGTTTAAGCATCAATTGCCGATTTTCGAGGCGATCGTCAACGACAAGAATGCGATAGGTGCGAGAAGAAGCCAATCCCACGACTTTTGCTTGTTGTTGGCGCGGAAGGGGTTCGACAATATTAGTCGTTTGAAACGGTAGGGTAAAAGAGAAGATCGATCCTTGACCCACGGTACTCGCGACGCGAATATCGCCCCCCATCATTTGCACGAACTTGCGACTGATGGGCAATCCCAAACCCGTTCCGGTTTGTGCCTGCCTGCCAGTCTGGGTTTGCTCGAAAGCAGCAAATAAGCGCTCGTATTCCGACTCGTCGATCCCGTCCCCCGTATCTTCTACGGCAAAAGTAATCGTTGTTGGTTGTTGGTTGGAATCCCCTCTTCTTTTCTCCCCGTCTTTGAAAAGCGAAGCATCTTCTGGCTTCCCGTCTTTGAAAAGCGAAGCATCTTCTGGCTTCCCCCTTTCCACGGGGGACGGGAGGGGGATTGAAGAGGGGGACGGGAGGGGGATAGAGGTGGGGCTAGGAGGGATTTCACTAGTGACAGATAAAGTCACGCTTCCTTGATGGGTAAATTTAATGGCGTTATTGAGGAGGTTGATGAGAACTTGGCGGAGTTTGCTTTGATCGCCGATCAGATATTGAGGCACGTTCTCGGCACGATCGCAAATTAAATGTAAATTTTTGGCATCGACTTTGAGATGCAGCATCTCTTCGATAGTATCGAGGAGGGCATAGAGATCGAAACTTTCTTCATTGAGACTAATATGCCCCGCCTCAATTTTGGCGAGGTCGAGAATTTCGTCGATCAGTTCGAGAAGATGCGCCCCGCTGCGATTGATAATTCCCAAATATTCTTGTTGTTCCAAGGAAAGGGAGCGATCGCGTTCCATGACTTGAGTAAAGCCGATAATGGCATTGAGAGGGGTTCGAAGTTCGTGACTCATATTAGCGAGAAATTGACTTTTGGCATGATTGGCTTCTTCGGCGGTCTCTTTAGCTTCTTGCAAGGCCAATTGAGCTTGTTTGCGTTCGTTAATATTTTCAACCGTACAGAAGGTATATTCAACCCGTCCCGTTTTGCCGATGGCGCAAGGAGTCAGGCGCACCCAAATCACACTGCTATCGGCGCGAATATAGCGTTTTTCTATCTGATAGTTCTGACGCTTGCCCGCAATCAGTTCTTCCCATTCTTGCTTATCGATGTCGAGATCGTCGGGGTGAACGTAATCCCTAGGGTGCAATTGTTGCAATTGTTCCCCCGAATAGCCGAGCAGTTTCTCCAACGCGGGATTGCTATTGAGAATCGTGCCATCCAAACGGGTCAAACTAATCCCCAGCCCGGAATTTTCAAAAATGGCGCGAAAGCGTGCTTCTCGCTCTTTTAAGGCTTCTTCTGCCTGCTTGCGAGCGGTAATATCCACCACCATCGAGGCCAATCCGATGATATTGCCGATTCCATCGACTAATTTTGTATTGTGCCATTCACAAACAATGGCGCGCCCATCTTTCGTTCGGTTTTCGTTAATGCTGCAAGTTCCTCCTTGTTGGTGAAGAATTGCGCCGACAATCTGGCTGACAGACTCGCGAACGTCTGGAGGAATGAGGTCTTCAAAACCGCATTGACCCAACATTTCTTCTTTGCTGTAGCCAAAAATCATCTCAGCGGCAGAATTCCAAGCGACGATTTCCCCATCGGGTTTCCATTCCATAACCCCGATCGGCGTTTGTTCGACTAAAAAAGCCAATCGCTCTCGAGAGGCGCGCAGATCTTCTTCAACTTGCTGGCGTTCTTGAATTTCTTGCTGCAGTTGGCGATTTTGCCGATCGAGTTTCAAACGCTGTTGTTTTTCCTGTTCGAGGAACGTGGCTTGAGCGATCGCAATTCCCACGGTGACGGCTAAAGATTCGAGGAGTTCGATGTCATTCTCCGACCATTGGCGGTGGCGATCGCATTGATGTACGGAGATCGCGCCATTGGCTTCCCCGTCATAGGAGGTTCGCACCACAATCATCGACTCGAGCTCCATTTGACGGCATAAAGGCTGCATCTTCTCGAGCAGGGGATCGCAATAAACATCGGGGGAAACCACCGCAGCATCTTGGTTTAATACGGTTTGCGCGTGAATGTTCCCCGTTATCGGAATTTCCAAAGGAGCGCAAGCCTCGTAACCCGGTACGACATATTCGGCAACAAGAGATAAGGTTGGTTGTTGGTTATTGGTTGTTTGACTGTCTTGATGTGCGTTCCCTTGCGTCTTTCGCCGACGCGGGGTCGCATCGCTGGTGACGGGTGACTGCTTATACGTCATCATGTGACAGCGCGTGACGCGGAGAAATTGACCGATTTGTTCGGCGGCGGTGGTAAAAATTTCTTCTAGCTCCAAACTGGCGCGAATGTCTTCGGTGATATGCTTGAACAGTAAAATGCGATCGAGTTGGTGTTGAAAATTTTCGAGGGTTGCGTGACGTTCGCTAATATCGGATTGGATGCCGATAAAGTGGGTCACGCGATTGTCGCGATCGCGCACGGGAGCAATGGCAATATCGTTCCAATAGAGAGTGCCATCTTTACGCCGATTTCGCAGGATTTTCCGACAGGCTTGTTGTTGTTCGAGAGCCGCTTTCAATGCTTCGCGTTCGAGTTTTTCCGAGGCTTGTCCTTGAAAAGATAAGAAATTTTGCCCCAAGACTTCGATCTTTCGATAGCCGGTAATGGTTTCAAAAGCTGGATTGGTATAAATAATGGGAAAATCGCTGCCTCGTCCCCGCACGTCACAGATGGCAATCCCATTGCTGGAGGCTTCGACGACCCCCTCGAGCAATCGTAGTTTATCGCGTTCGGATTCAACTCGAGCCTTGAGGTTGGTATTGGTTTCCTCGAGTTGGCTCAAGGAGGATTGCATCCATTCTAAGAGGGTCGTAACGGAATGATGAAGGCTGTCTAATTCATAAATTCCTATTCCAGTTGGGGTTGCGATCGTGCCATTCCCATTCCCTAGAAAATTGTCTGGAAGCGCAGCTCGTAAAGAAGAAAGGAAACGCCGAATCCAAAGGGCAATTGCGATTCCCAAAAGAGCGGTAACGCCAACGGCGATCGCGCAGATTAAGAGGGTATTGCGCCAACTGGCACGAATGTCTCCGATAAATTCGCGCCTGGGGACGATGACAACAATGAGCCATTCCAGTCCGCTTTCCTCTCGAAAGGGGATGATTCGCAAGTATTGTTTTTCCCCCGTGAAGACAAAGGTTGTCGTTTGGGACTCATCGCTATTTTGCCAACGAGACAAAAGTTCGCGACCCATGTTTTGCAAGGCAAGATCGCGGCTATTTTCAATTGTCAGGCGCTTGTATCCTTGAGAAGTTGGGGTTGCGGGCAGTTCGGGGGTTGAGGTGGCAATAATCTCGCCATTGCGATTGAGAATATAGGCTTTGCCAGTGTTGCCCAAGTTCAGTTGTCGCAGGAGAACATTGAGGGGGTGCAAAGAAATTTCTACGGCGATCGCGCCGGAAAATCCGGTTTCGTTATAGATGGGCAGGGCGGTTTGCAGGGTTAAGCGGGGCGGGTTTTGGGAGGAAATCGGAGACCAAGTGCTGGTTTTCGCCTGTTTTGCCGCTTCGTACCAAGGAAGGGCGCGAGGATCGAATTCGGGCAGGTCGAGGAGTTCGGAGCGATCGCCGGGTTGAATGGCAAGATAGCTGCGAAATTGGGGGGGGGTTTGTTCGCTGCGAAGGGTGGTAATAAAGGCACGTTCGCTAGCATTTGCATTGGCTGTATTGCGCTGGCGTTCGATACCGAGATATTCTCCCTTTTCATTCGCAAACGCCAAACTTTCAATTTCGTTGCTTTCTTGCAGTTGATACCAAAAATATTGTTCGAGGTCGGTTAAATTATGGGGATTTAAGAGTCCGCTTCGCAGGTTCGAGCGATAAATTTGTTGGAGAAATTGCGGGGGATTGAGATGAAAATCGAGGTTTTCGCGAACGCGATCGCCCGCTTCTTCGAGGAGATTTTCGGCGAGGCGATCTGCTGTTTTCTCACCTTGCTTTAGGGATAAAAAGCCGATCGATCCCGTTACGATCGCCATCTGTAGCGCAAAGGGAACGCTAAGAATCCAATAAAGGGAAAGTTTTGGGGCTGTTTTAAACGATTGAGCGAGAGGCAATCTAAACGGCATTCTCGGGTATTCTGACGATATTTCTGTCTTTTTCACATTTTACAAAGAAAGATCGGGGTTCTTTCATTTCTTTTTTTTAAGCAAATTCCCGATGTTTGCTCTCATTGCCGCTAATAGTCCCAATAAGCAAATTTTACTGAGTAAAGAATATTTTGAGTATTGGTTATTGGTTATTGGTTATTGGTTATTGGTTTCTCTTTTTTTGAGAAGGCCGGTGTTGTTTTCTTCTTTGTTATCAATGAATTGCCCGAATAGATCGCCAAGGCTATCCAAATTAAACTAAAAGAGATGAGATGGGTGCGAGTAAAAGGTTCTTGGTAGAGAAAAACCCCACAAATTAATTGCAAACTGGGGGCGATATATTGCATGAGTCCCAAGGTTGAAAGTTGCAAGCGTCGAGCGGCATTGGCAAACCAAAGCAGGGGGAGTGAAGTCACAACTCCACAACCGATGAATAAAATACTCAACAGCCCGGTGGTTCCGAAAGATCCCGAGCCCGCGATCGCCCAATGTCCTGTAAATGCAAGGGCAATAGGGGTCATTAACAAGGTTTCTACGGCCAGTCCTGTCATGGGGGGAACAACGGTAATTTTTCGCAATAAGCCGTACAATCCGAAACTAACTGCTAAGGCAAAGGCCAGCCACGGCACTTGTCCGAAGTCTAGGATAAAATTTCCCACCCCCAATGCTGCCAAAACCACGGCTAGGACTTGCCAAAGGTTCAATCTTTCCTTGAGGAAAATAAAACCCAAAAGGACGCTAAATAAAGGATTGATAAAATAACCGAGGCTGCATTCTACGACGCGATCGCTATTGACCCCATAAATAAAAATCCCCCAATTGCATGAAAGTAACAAGGCGGTTAAAAGCAGAATTGCCAAAAATCGCGGCGATCTCCACAGTTTTTGCAATTCTCGCAGCCGCTTTTGTACGGCAAGAACCACAATTAACAGCACGGCCGACCAAATCACTCGATGGCACAATACTTCCACTGCCGGCACGCGATCGAAGAATTTTAAATAAATGGGCAGCCCTCCCCAAAATCCATAAGCTAAAAAGGCATAAACAAGACCGGGATTAGATTTCATTAATTTGGCTGTTCGTTGTTGGTTGTCGGTCTCCCCCCTCGGGAGGGGTTGGAGGTGGGTTTTACTCTCAATTCTTTACTCTCAACTCGTTCGCGATCGCAATTTTTCAACACGGCAACCAACAATCCGGGAAAGCGTTGTTCTAAGTCTTCTTGCCGCAAGGAGTTGAGATGTTGCGTTCCCGATTTGCGCGAGTGGATAATTCCTGCTTCTCGCAAAATCTTGAAGTGATGGGACATTGTTGATTTAGCAAGATTGCAGTTAAAGGCATTACAAGATTGTTCCCCTGCTCGAGCCAATAACCTGACGATTTCGAGACGCGCGGGGTCGCCAAGGGCGTAAAGCACCCCTGAAAGCGTCATTTGATCGGTGTTGGGATGATAAAGCGGTTTCATGTCTTGCATTATGACATATTTTTAGGCTATAGTTTTATTGTTCGAGAAAATTGAACAAACGAATAAAGGAAGGTTTGTTATGACTGTGATGGTTTCCGATACATCTCTGGAAGTGCTGTTCCAACCCCTAACCCTTGGCGCGATCGCCAGTCCCAATCGCATTATGATGGCACCGCTCACCCGAGGGCGCTCTGGGGTCGATCGCATTCCCAATGATTTAATGGCCGAATACTATGCTCAACGTGCCAGTGCGGGATTGATTATCAGCGAAGCCACGCAAATTTCCGAACAAGGGGCGGGTTGGAATCAAAGCCCTGGCATTCATACCCCCGAACAGGTGGCAGGATGGCGCAAAGTGACCGAAGCAGTCCATCAAAAAGGCGGGCGGATCGTATTGCAATTGTGGCACGTCGGGCGCGTTTCCCATCCCGACTTCCAACCCGAGGGGGAAATTCCGGTATCGTCTTCTGCCGTCTGCCCTCAAGGGGAAATTCACACGCCTAACGGAAAAAAGCCTTACGTTACTCCTCGCGCCCTCACTTTAGATGAGATCCCGCAAGTTATTGGCGATTATGTTACGGCAACTCGTAACGCTCGAGAAGCGGGTTTTGATGGGGTAGAGATTCACGGCGCTAACGGTTATATCATCGATCAATTCCTGCGAGATGGCGTAAATCAACGCACGGATGCCTATGGGGGCAGTATTGAAAATCGGGTGCGGTTTTTGCAGGAAGTCACGGAGGCTGTTGTGGGAGAATGGAGCAGCGATCGCGTGGGTGTGCGTTTATCTCCCTACAATCCCTATAATGATATGAAAGACAGCAATCCGATCGCCACCTTTACCCATGCTGCCAAAGTTTTAAACGCCTTCGAGTTGGCTTATTTGCACGTCATGGAATCCTTACCGGGTTATCATCTCTTTGGTTTGGAGGGGGTTGAACCCGCCCATCCCTATTTACGACAGGCTTTTGATGGGGTTGTGATTTTAAATGGCGGCTACGATGCTTCTTCGGGAGCGTTAGCAATTGATAATAATGAAGCCGATGCGATCGCTTATGGCGTGCCTTTCATTGCCAATCCCGACTTAGTAGAACGATATCGACGCGGCGCACCTTTGAATGAGGCAGATCGAGGGACATTTTACACCCATACGCCAGAAGGATATACCGATTATCCAGCTTTAGCCGTGTAGAGTTTACCCGACTCCGAGGGAATCGAGCGAATGCGATCGTTTTCAACAGAGGCGATCGCTTTGGAGATAACTTGAATCAGATTGTATCGGTTGCAATCGTTAAATTAAGTCTTGTTAAATCCCTCGAGGAATTTGGCAGGTAGAGAGATTCTCGAGGAACTAATAAATCGGCATAATCTCCCTTAACATTCTGATATTGCTCTCGGACAAGATTGGAAATATCTTTAATGTCTGCAATCCATTCTTTTGCATAACGTGATAATATTTCTCCTCGCAGTCCCAATTGAATGGCTCGCCTTTCTAACTTCTCCCCATTGGGTAAGCGATCGGGATCCCATTGCAAGCGTACCATCGAACCTTTGAGGTCTTGTTTCCACTCTGCTTGCGTTGCATATAAAGCGGGGATAAAATGAGAAGGAACGGCAAGAGAAAGAATTTCCTCGAAAGCAGTCCGCTGGAGTTTAATAGCGAGGACTACCTCTTGACCGGGTTTTTGTCCCCATCCCGAACGATACATCATCCAGAGAAAGTTGGTTTTAATCCAACTCATGCGATCGAACTTAAAATACTCGCCGCCAAAATAGCCGTTTTCTGAGGCAAAATGCCCGATCGCCGGACGATATGCCTGATAAACGACAATGGATTCCTCATCATATTGTCCGACAATATGCCGCCCCGATCTTGGCAGGCGATCGCGGCGATCGCGATAAGATTCCCAAGTCAAACTCATTTCTTTCCCCGTTCTTTGCTGCCTTTCCCATTTTAAGGATTAGCCACTTTAGAGGTGAGGAGAACGGTTTGGCGACTGTTAACAATGAGGGTAGAAAAACCGCGATCGCTTAACTCTTGCAATAAAAATGCGGCTTGCTGCGGGTCTCGGGTTTGTTGGATGAGGAGATAGGGACGAGCAAAGTAAGAAACCAAACCAATATCGCGCCCGAGTAACTGTTGGAGTTGGGTGGCAACTTCCGGATTGTCAAAATAATCGATAATGACTGCATATCCCGCTCCTAAAGCGCTTGGATTGTAGGGAGTCGAGGGAGCGGGAGGAGATGGGGGAGCGGGGGGAGATGGGGAAGTGGGGGGAGCGGGGGAAGAGGAGAGAGGGGGAGGTGAGGGACGAGTTGGGGCAGTTGGCGGGGGTAAAGGAGAGGGGGAAGACGAGGGACGAGTTGGGGGTGTTGAAGAGATGGGCGGAGAATCCGATAAATGGGCGATTGAGAGTTGTAGTCTTAAAATATCGTTGATGTAGCGTCCCCAATTGTTGGCTGTTTCAACATTTTTGAAACCCCCAATGCGGCTGGTTGCATTGCTGCGATATTCGCAGATCTCGATCGCGATGTCTTCTGGCAAACCCCGACGCAGTAATTCTCTCGCGTCGGGGGTGGGGGTCGTCACTAAAATGAGCAATTCCCCGGATAGAGGGGGCTGACAGGCGGGGAGGGCGACTTGTGCGGCGACGCGATCGCGACTTCCCCATCCCCCCAATATGAACGAGATGAAGCAGGCGATCGCGAAGGAGTTGTGTTTGGCCATGAATCGTAAGGGGTTATCTTCAGCCATCCCCCTTTAAACTGCGGTTTCTAGGGAAGCAAGGGGCTCGGGAATGGTGTTCGAAGGTGCTTGAAATTCACCTTTCAAAACGTATTCTAAACGCAGTTTGAGCCATGTCGTAAATTGAGAATCCGTGGAAATCACGGCAACGCAAGGTTGGGGACATTTTGCTTTAATTTCTGCCATTTCCGGTGCTTCGATAAAAGCAGGTTGTTTAACCAGCCAAAAATCAATCGCTTTATCGCGATCTTCATAGTGTCGCCTCCGTTCTCGCAAGACTTCTTCAAAGGGTTCTTCTTCGAGTAAAAAACGCTGGCTGGCAAGGATATAGTAATAGGTTTGCATGGTTGGACGATCCGCGATCGCGCTGGGGACAATTTTTTATTATCGAGGACAATGTTGCGAGGAAGTCAACCTGTTAAGTAAAATTACAGTTTTCCCTGCATGGCCAGTTTCATTTCTCGGACTGCCCGTTCCATCCCCACGAGGACGGCACGGCTGACAATGGTATGACCGATGTTTAGCTCTTCCATCCCTGCAATGCAGCCCACGGGGTAAACATTCCAATAGGTTAACCCGTGTCCGGCATTAACGCGCAAACCGAGGGAGAGGGCAAATTCGCACCCCTCTGCTAAGATTTTCAACTCTTTTTCTCGTTCGCTTTCTCCGTTTGCCTCGGCGTATTGTCCCGTGTGCAGTTCGATAAATTTGGCTTTCGTTTGGGCTGCGGCTTCAATTTGGGCGCGATCGCTGTCGATAAACCAACTTACGGGAATGTCAGCATTTTGCAGGCGATCGACGATTTGGGAATAGCGATCGCGATCGGCGAGGATATTTAAGCCCCCTTCGGTGGTAATTTCTTCCCGTTTTTCGGGAACGAGGGTGACATAATCGGGTTTAATCTCTAGGGCAATACTCACCATTTCTTCGGTGGGTGCCATTTCGAGGTTGAGATGAGTTCGTACTGTTTCTCGCAATAAGCGCACGTCTCGATCTTGGATGTGTCGCCGATCTTCGCGCAGGTGAACGGTAATGCCGTCAGCACCTCCGAGTTCTGCTAAAACTGCCGCTGCGATCGGATCCGGTTCTATGGTGCGTCGAGCCTGACGGATGGTGGCAACGTGGTCGATATTTACCCCGAGAGTCAGCATTATCAATTGTCAATGAACAATTATTAATTATCAATGGGGAAGTGTAAAGAGTAAAGAGTTTGCAGAATTATAACAACTATAGCGAGGCAATGCGATCTCATTTTCTTCTCAATCCTTAACTATCCTGAGAAGAGTAATGGGGATGACTGCAAAATAGGTGCATCTCAATTTTGCCAAAACACTCTTTATCATCAGTTTTTTATGCGACTCTCGTCCCACTATATATGAGCATACTTATTGCTCTTTATTGTTTCTTAATTTTTGCAAAAAAGATTTATGGTACTCTTGAAGGTAGCTGTTTAAGTAAATCTAACATGAAAAAACGAATACTGTCACTTTTAGCCGTCCTTATGATGGCTTTAATATGGTTTGCACCTCCTGCGGCTGCTTACGATCAAAGCGATGTCGATCGATTGCAGCAATACATTAACTTGATTCTCAGCAATAACTGTATAGAATGCGACTTGGAAGACGCGAACTTGAAGTCCATATATTTGAATGGCGCTTACTTGTATATACCCGACTTTCGTGGGGCTGATTTGAGCGACTCAGACTTAAATGGGACTTTTTTAATGGGAGCTTACTTTGATGATTCTGACTTGAGCAATACCAACTTGATGGGTGCTGATTTAAGCAACACTTCTTTTAAAGGAGCAAATTTAAAAGGTACTAACTTTCGTGGAGCTAACTTTAATTTTGCTTATTTGGTAGGTGGGGATTTTCAGGAATCCGATTTCCGTGGAGCTAACTTAAAAAATGCTTATTTTCGCGTGTATACTGCCTTGATTGTAACTGATTTTCATGGGTCTGATTTTCGTGGGGCCAACATGAGCAATACTGACTTGAGCCTGAATGACTTTAGTGATTCCGATTTTCGTGGAACCAACTTAAGTGGAGCTTATTTTGGTGGAACTAACTTGAGAGGTGCTGACTTGAGGGGCGCTGACTTGGGATCCTCTGATTTAGATGAGGCAATATTGTGTCAGACTATCATGCCCGATGGCTCAGTCAATGATAGTGATTGCTAATATTCTTTAACCCGAAATAATTCTTCGACAAACTAATAGAAAAAGCGGTCAGATGCCCTCAGAATTCTTAAATGTGGTGAATCTCTACCGGCGCGACACAGCTAAAATGATGTATTAGCGTAGTAGCGCATCTAGGCTAAAATAGCTGGGTAGTTCAAATTCTGTAAGCCATATTTTACAAAATTTTCGGCGATCGCCTTACCCAACAAATTAAGTAGGTTGGGTTGAGACAGGAAACCCAACACCTTCAAGGCTTTGTTGGGTTTCACTTCGTTCTACCCAACCAACAGTTTAAGAGATGGCTGCGATCGCGGATTTCCACCTTGAACGCTTCCATTGGGTTTAGGGTTTTTGTCTTGACCAATTCCCAAAGGTTTTCCGCCCGGATTCAGTTTGTTGGAGAATCATTTCTAGATTTTGCCAATCTTCTTTTTCAATGACCTCGAATAATCCCTCCAAATGTTGGCGATAGCGAGCAAGCGATCGTAATATCTCCTCTCGATTGGCGCGGGCAATTTCTAACCCTAACTCCGGATTGCCTCCCCCAACGCGGCTGGTATCGCGAAACCCAGAACTCGCAAAGCATCGCGCCAATTTCAGCACCTCCCCATCCTCCTCTCCCAAACAGCTATCGATCAACCCCGCACTGACGAGTAAAGGCAAATGGGAAATCCACGCAACGGCGCGATCGTGCTGCTGAGGGGAGCAAGAATATAACTTCGCCCCGATCGCCCCGACAAGCTCTTCGAGTACTGCGATCGCTCTCGCGGGCGTATTCTCTACAGGGGTTAAAACATAGGGCGCACCGACAAATAAATCCCGTTGTGCGGCATTAATTCCCTGCGCTTCGGTACCTGCCATGGGATGCCCGCCGATAAAATTTTCCCAGAGGGGTGTTATTTCCTCTACAATCGGTGCTTTTACCGAACCGACATCCGTGATAACTGCTGCCGATGAGAGATGGGGAACGAGAGCGCGAACCGTTGGCGCGATCGCGGGAATTGGCGTACAAATAAAGATAACATCAGCTTTACCCAAAAGGGCTAAATCCGTACTGGCTTCATCGGTAACGTGTTTTAACAGGGCTGTTTGGCAAGTTTGTGGCTTGCGGGATACCCCGAGAACTCGGTATCCTTGCGATCGCAGATCCAATGCCAAAGAACCGCCAATCAATCCCAAACCAACAATGCCTACGATCGTCATGCCTATTACTTCCCACTGGTGAATTCACCCCGAAAATACCAGAAATTGGCGTGCTTTTTCGATCTTGCGATCGCTTCCATCTACCTTTCCCTTTGTTCATGAATGTTAAAGAACTTCGTCGCTTATATCTCTCGGGAACGAGAAACTTTGGCAACATTAACCTTAATGAAGCGAATTTGAGAAATATTAATCTCAGTGAAGCCGATCTAAGGGGAGCAAAGCTCAATGTTGTTAATTTAAGCGGGGCGAATTTAAGCAAAGTCAATTTGACGGGTGCAAAGCTCAACGTTGCTCGATTGAGTGGGGCTAATTTGTCCAAATCCATTCTCAATCATGCCAGTTTCAATGTTGCCAATCTCATTCGCGCCGATTTGCGAGAGGTTCAATTGATGGAGGCGCTCGTCATTCGTGCCGAACTCATTCGTGCTAATTTAAGCGGTTCTAATTTAAGCGGTTCTAATTTGGAAGGCACCGATCTGCGAGAAGCCAATCTTCGCGATACAACTTTAAGTTATTGTAATTTAAGCGAAGCAAATTTGCGCGGAGCTTTTCTTACAGAGAGTATACTCGAACAAGCAACGCTAAGTGGGGTCGATCTAACGCGAGCGGATCTGCGAGGGGGCAATTTACGAGAAGCAGATCTTTCCCAAGCGACTCTAACGCGAGCGATGTTAAGCGGGGCGGATCTGCGAGGGGCCAACTTGCGCTGGACGGATTTAAGTGGAGCGGACTTGCGTTGGTGCGATCTGAGCGAGGCAAAATTGAGCGGGGCTAATTTAACAGGCGCAGATCTCTCCCATGCCAATTTAGTCAATGCCAGTCTGGTTCATGCGGATTTGAGCCGTACGCGCCTGATTGAAGCAGAATGGACGGGAGCAGATTTAACAGGAGCGATTCTCACCGGTAGCAAACTTTATAATGTTTCTCATTTCGGCTTAAAAACGGGTGGAATTTCTTGTGATTGGGTCGATTTAAGTCCGGATGGAGATGAGAGCCAAGTCTATCGCTTTGATGCGGAACAAGCGCAGCAATTTTTTAATAAAACGCCGCCAACAGTACAGATGACAATCGATGCCGCTTTTAATCTTTATGCTAATTTAGCCCTTGCAACCATTTATCACCAAATTTCTTTGGCACATCCCAAATTAAATCGACCGCCGAGTATCAAAGTCAGTTCTCGTCGAACTTATCTAACTTTTAATGTGGAAAAAAATGACGATCTATTTTTAATTGCTTATTGTGCAAACCTTCCTTTTCAAGATTGTAGGGCAGTAGAACGCAATTTAAAAGTGTTGCTACGGACGGTGCAAATGCAGAAAAATGGCGTATTTAAAACGACGCAGCATCAGCATTTACGCCAATTGAGTATCGAACTTTCCGAGGCGATCTCGGCACTTCATGCTATCGAAAAAGACAAGATGAATTCATTGCCCGACGAGGCTAAGGCGTTTCTCAAGTCCCCCACTTACACGGTGATTACCAATTCTCGCAATAAAATCGTCGATATTTATCATAGTATCGAGTTCGGCCAGCGTTTTGTTGCTAATTCTAATGTACTCGATAATAGGGGTCGCAAGACTTCCCCGAGTAAAGAATTGGCATTACCACCGACTAATATTTTGGTACAGTTTGTCCAAGATTTCTTCTCCGATTTTGATGTTTTGGGACGATCGCGCGAAAGAACCAGTAATGGGCAATGGATTGCTAAAAAAACTAAAATTTAAAATATTGATGATGAAAAAAATTGAATTCGCTTTAGAACTGCAAAAACTATGATAGGTAAAAATACTCAAAAAAGCCAGATAACGGCCTCTCTTAAACCGAGCCGCCGAAAAGTTAACAAAACGAATCATAATCTGAGAAAATGCAATAATCTGTTACAATAAGTTAAGAAATAACAGAATTTCTTAACAGACCGATCGTAAACTGGTAATATCTCAAAAATGTCAGTGCCTCCCCTACCGGAAAGCGAAATCCTGAAAACCGTACTCGAACCCTTGTTAGAGGATTTTATTTATTGGTTTTCGCGATCGCGCTCCCTTCTAGAATCAGAACCCTTAGATTTTCTCGAGGAGAGCGATCGTGCTGCTCTCCTCGAAAGAGTTAAAGCAGCCGAAAAAGAAGTTCGCGCAGCTCGACTGCTTTTTCAAGCAACCGAGGGCAAAACCGGGATCGACCCGAATACTCTCGTTCCTTGGCATCGTTTGGTTGTGGAATGCTGGCAAGTGTCGGCAAAAAGAAGACAGCAAAAAGCGCAAGAAGGATAAATAAATCGCTTAAATAACTCAATCAGTTCGTTTAATAATTATTTGTCCTTTCTCGTTCAAACCGTTTTTTAACAGACCCCTATTTATAAAGATCGTAATGAGAGGAATCCAATGTTACATCTTCTTTACATTCTCGCTTTTACAGCCGTTGCCATCTTGGCGATCGCGAATTTAGTTCGCAGCTTGCTTACATTAGGTCAAGAAGCGAATCGTCACGTTCGCAATCGAGAAGAGCAAGAGCGCTCGATACCTCAAGTTATTTCTCCTAGGGCAACGATCCCCCACCCAGAATTGCTAGATGGTAACGGTCAGCCCATTAGCGAACCCTTATTGGTCATGCGCTCGGTTGATGTTGAAGAAGCGCGAGAGAAACTCGATGCTCTTTATCGCTCTTCTCCAGGGGTCAATGACAGCGATCGCTAATTCCCCTTTGCCAAAGTTTAGCTGTCATTGACCCTCAGCCCGGTTTCTTGGAGAATACCGGGTTTTTGTTAAATTTAATGCTTGTCGTTGAAAGGAAAGCGCGATCGCCTTGCGGGAGTTAAACCGCATGGGTGCAAAGATAACCGAGTTACCCGACCGTTATAGCGATCGTGCAAAAGCTGCCACCGTTTCCTATCCGGGTTTCGTACAAACTTTAGAACAAATCATTCGATAATGTTTCAAATTGGTGAGGCTTCGACAGCGAGCGCTCAGCGCATTGCTGGTAGCGGGTGAGCGATGACTGATATTATGCCTCCGTTTACTGTTGTTTTAATCGTACCGACCGGCATCGGCGCATCCATTGGCGGTTATGCCGGGGATGCCCTACCCGTTGCCAAAGCCATCGCTCGGGTTTGCGATCGCCTCATTACCCATCCCAATGTTCTCAACGGCGCGCAAATGTATTGGACTCTCCCCAACACCTTCTATGTGGAAGGTTACGGTTTGGATCGCTTTGCTGCTTCCGAATGGGGACTGCAACCCGTCCGGCAAAATCGCATCGGTTTGCTCTTGGATTGCGCCATCGAACCCGAACTAAGATTGCGCCACCTGCAAGCCGCAGATGCCGCCAGAGCCACGTTAGGGCTGAATTTGACCGATTATGTTCTCACCGATGCCCCCCTCGGAGTGGAACTGCGTATCGCCCCTTCCGGTGCTAGTTGGGGGACGTTGAACAATCCCGATAGCTTATTGCGGGCAGCCGAGAAATTGATTCGCCAAGCCCGAGCAGAGGCGATCGCCGTCGTTGCCCGCTTTCCAGAAGAAACCGACAAAGAGAGCTTGGAAAACTACCGACAGGGTTCGGGGGTGGATGTCCTTGCCGGAGCAGAAGCCGTTATTTCTCATCTAATCGTCAGAAATTTTCAGATTCCCTGCGCTCATGCCCCCGCCTTGTCTCCCTTGCCTGTAGATGCGAGGGTTTCTCCAAGAGCGGCGGCAGAGGAGTTGGGTTATACCTTTCTGCCCTGCGTTTTGGTGGGATTGTCTCGTGCCCCCCAATTCGTCACACAACTTCACAAACGCGAATCCGCGCAAATTTGGGGAGATGAGGTGGATGCGATGGTAATTCCGGCCAATGCTTGCGGGGGAGGTGCTATGCTCAGTTTAGGCAGGACGCGGGCGATCGCGGTAGAGGACAACCGCACTGCGATGCGCGTCCCCCCAGAACCTTTAGGGATCGAGGTCATTCGCGTTCGCTCCTATTTAGAAGCATTGGGCGTATTGACGGCTTATCGGGCGGGAATCGATCCCCATGCTTTGCTTTCCGATATTGCAACTCTGTCCCCTCTCTCCTAAACGTTACCTGCTATAAAATCTGTGAATCAATCCGAACCTCCTGAATTTGAACCGCTCACTCGCACGCAAGTTCTCGTCGCTATGGCAGTGACGGCAACAATTCTCTTAGTCGTCGCTAAGGTTTGGCAATCTCTGGGTGCGGTTCGGTTATTATCTCTAGAGTTTACCCTCAGCGCTATTTTGTGGGGATTGGGATTGGCAGGCGTCATTGTTGCAGCCAGCGCCATCGTACATCGTTTTTGGGGGGCTTATCGGCACAGTGCCAATTATTATTTGGAGTTGGTCGTCAAACCGTTAATTTGGCCGGATTTGATTTGGTTGGGACTGCTTCCAGGATTGAGTGAAGAGCTTTTGTTTCGCGGGGTGATGCTTCCGGCTTTGGGGTTGAATGTTACGGCGGCAATATTATCGAGTCTCGTGTTCGGACTCCTGCACTTAAGCGGCACCCATCAATGGCCGTATATGATTTGGGCCACAATTGTTGGCGGGATTCTTGCCTTTAGCGCGATCGCTACGGGTAATTTACTCGTTCCCATTGTGGCCCACGTGATTACCAATTTTGTTTCCGGATGCTTGTGGAAATGGTCGAATTCGCTGGAAATGCCGGAATCCCAATAATTGGAAGCGGGGGGAGCATCGGGAGCAGAGGGAGAAGAATTATGCACGAAAAGCCTAGGTTCGGACAATTATCCAGACTTGGTATTATTTTGAGCGAATTTTTCGCTTTGATTTAACGCTATCCCCGGAATTATTCATTTTTTGGGTTGGGATGGCGTAGTCTTTGCAGGAAACTGTTAAAAGGTTGCCAATCATTTTCCCGATCGATCGCTTCCCAAATTATCTCAATGGCAGAATTAGCGACGGTAACTGTTGGATTGTACGCCCATAATTGTTGCTCGATCTGCTCTATTTCCTCAAGGGTATGCTTTCCTAAAATCCAATGATAGAACTCGCACCAATTTTTTAAAATTGATTGTTGTTCCCCCGAAACTAAAGGACTGAGATCCTCTACGATATGGGTTGAATTATGATACCAATGCTTCGAAAATTTTTGCTTGAGGGCATCAAAAAATTGATGATAGTTAATTCGGGTAATGAGTAAAAACTCGAGGGTTGTACCCACTAAGTCTCGAGCCGAACTGGGAGGAAGGGTCAGAAATCCCAATTTCTTCAAGAGCATTCCCTCGTAAGCCTGCGTATAAAATTCTGGGAAAGATTCTAGAATTGCTGCCATCTCAGATAATGGCATCACCTTCGATAACGGTCGTTGTAACATTTCCAGATTCCATCGGCACGCATTGGGTTGATTGCGATAGCTATATCGACCGAGGCGATCGAACGATGCAGCCGTAAAGTAAGGGTTGTAAGTCTCAATAAATGCGTAAGGACCGTAATCAAAACCCTCCCCGACAATGGACATATTATCCGTGTTGAGCACCCCGTGACAAAATCCAATCGCCATCCACCGACCGACCAATTGTGCTACTCGCTTGACCAACTCTGTATAAAATAAAGGGTACGGATTGGGTTCTTTCCATAGCTCCGGGTAGTAACAAGCGATCGCGAAATCGAGTAGGGCCTTGATGAGATCCGGGCGATCGTAATAATCTAATCGCTCAAAAGTACCAAAGCGAATGTGAGACCGACTTTGACGAACCATTACGGCCGAGCGTGCGGGTGAGGGTTCGTCATCTCTTTGCAGGTCTTCTCCGGTTTCGATCAAGCTCAGACAGCGAGATGTGGGTACGCCGAGATAATGGAGGATCTCGCCGGCTAAAGCCTCGCGAACGGCACCTTTAAGACTCAATCGACCGTCTTTCGCATGAGAGTGGGGAGTCGTTCCCGAGCCTTTGGTGCCAAAATCGTAGAGATGACCGTCAACGCCGCGGACTTGGCCGTAAAGAAACCCACGACCATCCCCGAGATAAGGATTGTACTGACCGAATTGATGACCGTGGTAGCGCAAGGCCAGACAGGATTGCGTGCCCTGAAACCGACCGAAGAACTCAATAAAGTGCCGATTGCTCGCGGCTTCCGATTTCAAACCCAACACCGGAAGTAGGGCATCATTGCGAAAGTGAAGAATGTGTTGAGGAAAGGTCGCAGGTTGCACGATATCGAAAAATTCATTCCCTAGGGATTCAAGTGCTGGCTCATAAGACAGGGTTTGGAAAGGATTGGTCATGTTCGAGCGATCGGCAAATGGACTGAGAGACAACGTACCATAATTGCAAACAGGAGATTAGATAGTGATGTTAATTCAGTTCTTTATATTACTCGCAAAGCAATTTCTCAATTTGTTAAATTCGAACAGAACTGCTACTCGATCTCTCCTTCTCTCTCGTCTGCTCGAGTTGAATCGTTTCTGTTTTCCTTGACTTTTTATATTGCGTTCTTTTAACAAAATAAAAGAGTTTTGGTAGTCCTTGTTACGATAAAACTATCTATAAATTCGTAAATATAATGAATCAAAATCCAGCTGAAATAAAAAAACCGCTTTGTCTTGGTTCACCCCCAAACACGCGATCGCTGGATTTTTTCTTGTTGAGTCCAATAAATTTGTCAAGTAATTTTTCAACAATCTTATTATAACTTAACAAGATGCAACAAAATATATTATTCAGATACCAAAGTATTAAAAGCGGCCGGCCTTGGGCGATCGCTCATTCTCCCCAGAGACTCTAGCAACAAAGAGATTGAAAGGGGTGAACAATATCCCTTGCTGTTAATTAAGCCGTTTGACGGGCTTCAACAATTTCGTAAAACCATGCCTCTACCCGATCGCCCAAAGCCATTAAAGAATATTCTGCCTCGGCTTGTTGGCGACAGGCATGGCGATCGCATTCATCAAGGCGATCGATGGCGGTAATCAACCCCTCTACGCTGTCGGGTTCGACTAAAAACCCCGTCGTCCCCTCCCGCACGATTTCCACAGGTCCGCCGCGCTTGTAGGCGATAATGGGAACGCCGCAAGCCAGCGCTTCAATGGCCACATTGCCAAAAGCCTCTAACCAACGCGGAGTCATTAACAGGGCGCGACATTTTCCCAGTTGCGCTTGCAGTTCCTCCGTGGAGAAAAATCCCTTGTATTCAATGGGAGCATCCGCATGCTTTTCTTGAATTTTCTGCCAATAATCCGGACGGTCGATTTGACCGAAAATGCGTAAGGGGATGCCCGTTTTTTGTGCCGCCATGACTGCATCTTCGAGGGCTTTTTCTGGGGCGATGCGAGCCACCCAAGCTAAAGCATTCTCCGGCTGGGGACAAAATTGATATTGTTGCAGGGCGATCGCGCTTCCCAAACAGCGAGGAGCGACAATATCGGGAAATGTTTCCGCTTGGGTGCGGGTATAAAAAGCTAAGGTTTCGGGAAAAACGCTCCACGTTTCCGCGATCGCCCGATCCATGGCTTGGGTTAAAGAGCCCATGCTGACAAAATGAGCGATGGGAGAGGAGAAAAAAGGCGTTAAATAAAACGGCAACCAATCGTAAGCAAAATTAACAATTAAATCGAATCCATCTTGCACCGTGCGGGCATAGTCCCACATTTTTTCCAGTACGGAATTTTCCGGTAAAATGATGGGGGTTTCGCGCCCTTGAGTTTGAGCGGCAGTTTGGGGAGATCCTTCAATTTCTTTGAGGGGAATACTCCCCGTATTCGAACCGACGGGAGCGACAATTTTAATTTCGTGTCCCCGCCGTTGCAATTCCTCGGCAAAATTCTTTAACGTGAGTTCTACACCGCCTCCCAATCCAGAACCCAATGCACCAACTGGCGTAGAGACAAATAATAATTGCAATTTTTTAGCGTCATTCATGATTGCGATCGCTGGGTAGCATGCGAATGTGACTGAGTTGACCCAAAGCCCATTTGGCCGTTTCCTGCACCTCCGGATCCGGGTCGTCGGTGGCATAGTAAATCAATTGGCTCAATTGGGCAATTAACTCGTAAACGCGGGTTAAGTCGCGAATGGCATTTTTTCGCACTTGGGCGTTATCGTCTTGCAATGAGAGAGCCAGCGCGCGGTTCATGGGTTTAAGGGTGCGGGTGCCGATTTGGGACAGTGCTTCTAGAATCAGGGATTGTTGTTGGGAGTCGGACTCCAATAGCAAGCTGACGAGGGGTTGTACCGCTCGCGAATCGGCTTCTCTGGCTAATTCCCAAATGGTTTTTTTGCGCTTGTCGGGATCGGGAGAATGCAGCTGGCGAATTAATTCTTCAATGGAATCCAGCGGACTGGGAATAAAATGAGGATTGCCGGTCGGAATATCCGTGGCAAAACGGGGAGGAGTTAGACTCGAGGGCTCGCGAGGGGGAACTTCGGATGAGAGGGTACTATTGCCAGTAAATGCCGGGGATATCGGTTCGTGATGCGTTTCGGAGCGATCGCTTTGATTGGGAGTGGGGAAGGAGGAGGGAAAGGTTTCGATTTCTGAGAGATCGCTTTCTAATTCTCTTTCGTCGGCGTTGGCAATCGGTTCGGTTTTTTGCAGTTTTGGCGAGATTGGATAGAGTTCTGTGAGTTCGATCTCCCTTTCCTCCTCGTTTTCCTCGATATCCGCGTCCTGAAAATCTTCCTCATAGCCTTGTCCGCTATTGATGTAGCGCAATAGCAAAAAGATTGCCCCTCCCGTCCCGGCCAGCAAAAACACTCCCCCACCCCCAAAAATGACGAGCTTTTTTTTCCGACTCCACCCCCGGTTTTTCTTCCTTCTCCGTCTTCTGGGGTTGGGAATATTTTGCAGTTCTCGCAATTTCTCGAAGGCTGCCGTATCGAAAATTCCTGTCGGTTCTAATTTTTGCTGGGTTTGGAATTTTCTCACCGCTTCTATGGTTTTATCATCGTATTTACCCGTTGCTTCGCCTTCATAGTGACCGAGTTGCTTGAGTCGATTTTGCAATTCGGTGACAATATCGCCTTCATCTCCAGGTTTGAGTTCGTTGGAGTTCGCGGGAGATTGTTGGGGATCGACGGGGGGGGAATTTTGGGCAAGTTGTATGGATTGTTGTTGCCGCGAGTTTTGTCGTAATTCTTCCCCACGGGTTGGGAATGAAAATTGGGCTATTCTCAATTCTCGAGAAGATTGGGCGGCAGCAATGGGAAGAGCGGAACTGCCGAAAATCGCGCCAGTGCCGATCGGCAAGAGAACCAAGACGGAGAAAATGCGATCGCCAAACATTCTTTAAAGGGGATAAATGAGACAAGATGAAGGATGAGAAAATCGAAATTTTCTTCCTCCGCAGCAAAAAATACCCGACATTTACTGTGATAATCTTAGCGCGAGGATAGGGAAAAGGGGATAGGCAAGCTATCCCCTTTTGCTGAATTATCGAGAAAATTTGTTCTAACGGGCAGTTTTGGAATCAGTGATGTTAACGGCAATCGGTTGAGGATCTTTGAAAGGAGAAAGAGAAGAGAAAGGGCGATCGCGGAAATTCTGCCACTGTTCTCCAAGCCGATCTCGCTGATTGATGAGGTAAATACTAACTAATGTTAAAACTACACCCGTCCATTCGAGGGGGCTGAGAATTTCCGAGAGGAAAATATTGCCGAAAATTAAGGCAAAAATCGGCGTCAGGAAGGTTAAAGCGGTAAAACTGGTGAGATTGCCCCGAGAGGCAATATAGAAGAATAGAGCATAGGCGATCGCGCTTCCCAATACCGTTGAATATCCCAGAGCCAGCCAACCGCTCCCGTCAATATTAACCCATTGATTTTGCTCCCAGAAAGCAGAGAGGGCAAACAAGGGCAGCCCTCCTAAAATCATATGCCAACCCGTAGCCACCACGGGATCGGCGTGGCGGCTGACGTAACGAATGCTAATCGTTCCCAAGGCCATCGAAAGAGAGGCACAAAGCATCAACCATTCGCCACTGTCGAATAAGTTCTCAACCTTGGCAAAACCCGAGAAAGAAAGATGCGTTACGGCATTGACAATCCATTCGTCTGGCAAACCGACGCAGCCGATGCCGATAATTCCGATCGCCAATCCCCAAAAACCCCACAAGCCAATCGCTTCTCCGAATAGCCAACTGGATAATAAGGCAATAACAATGGGTTGCGAGTCAATGAGGGTAGACCCCAAACCCGCCCCCGTTTTCATCAATCCCGCCGCGAGGAAGCCCTGAAACATTAACCCGTCCAAAAGGGCAAAAATGCCAATCCACAGCCATGCTTTCCATGTTTTCGGTTGCGGTAGTTTAAAGAGTGCGGCCGCGGCTAAGATGAGAATTCCGGCGGGAACGAGGCGAAAACCTGCCATAAATAAAGGGGTGGAGTGAGGGATAACTCCTTTCATGGCAACCATTGCCGTTCCCCATAGGAAAAAGGGCGCGATGAGAATAAGCGGTTCTAAAATAGCGTTCTGGCTGGTGGATTGGGTTTGCATAAAGAAATATTAAATGGCGAAATATTAAGCAGCGCGATCGGGCTAGTCTTCCCATTGTAACTAAATATTGAGTTTTGTTACAGTCCTGAGAAACTTTAAGAGAAAATTAACAATTTTTTAGATGGGGTCAGCGATCGCCTTTCCCAATCCGAATTCTAGACAAAAAGTGAGGGACGATAAATTACACTGTCAATTCTCTTTTGAGCCATTTTTTGGTAGGTTTCGACTAATTCGCAACCCATAAACTTCCGATTATTTTTAATCGCAACAATACCCGTCGTTCCCGAACCCGTAAAAGGGTCAAACACAATATCGCCTATTTTTGTAGAAGCCAGCAAACACGTTTCGACTAATTGTTCTGGATAAACTGCAAAATGTGCCTCTCTGAATTTACCTAATGGGATTTCCCAAACCGTTCTTTTGTTTCTGCCTCGAGGGTGAAAGGCTCGATCCCAACGACCATTATGTAGGTTTTGGTTGCCGCCATTTTTACCTTGTTCTGGTGTCCCATCTCTTTTGCCAAGGTGTTTGCGTCCTCCCTTCATTTTGGATTCCGAACTAAAGGTGACATGAGGTTCTCTAATTGCATCTGCGTCATAATAATAGTTAGATGTTTTTGAGAACAGAAAAACATATTCATGATCGGTTGTCGGTCTATCTTTAACTGAGGATGGCATAGCATTAGGTTTCTTCCAAATGATATCGCTTCTGAGTTTCCAACCCTTATCTTTTAAGGCAAAAGCAACGCGCCAAGGAATGCCCAATAATTCTTTGTTGCGATAGGTATCTCCTAAATTTAGCCATAGCAATCCTGTAGCTTTTAATTTTGGTTTAATCAGTTCAAAACAAAATACAAGATTCTGAATATATTCCTCTAAATTTTTTTCTCTGCCAATTTCATCTCGACTTGCATCATCTCCAGAGTATTTTCTATGACCAAAATAAGGGGGACTTGTAATTATTGATTGAATAGATGTATCGGGAATTTGACGATACATTTTCCTAATATCTCCCAGAATAACTCGATTGATAATATTGTTGCAATTACCCCGCTCATTCATGACTAACTTTCCCATTCATCGGCAATTTGTTTATCGCGATCTCGCAATTCTTCCCGCAATTTTTCCCAGTCAAGGCGTTCTGTGGTAGTATCTTGAATTAAGCAGCCTTGTTGGAGATAGAGAATGCGATCGCAAAATTCTCGAACTAATTCTAATTGATGATTGGCCATGATAATCGTAACTTTTTCATCTCGAGAAATTTCTTCTAAAACTGCGAGTAAATGAGAGGATGTTCCGACATCTAACGCTGAGGTCGGTTCGTCAAGTAAGAGGATTTTGGGGTGTAGAATTAGAGCGCGAGTTATCGCGACTAATTGGCGCTGTCCTAACGAGAGTTGCAGTTCGTTGCGATCGCGCCACTCTTCGGGAATTCTCATTTTTCGACACCATTTCTCTACTCTTTCTTTAATTTCTTGCTTGGCAATACGCTGTAATTGTAAAGGATAAGAAAGTGCTTCTTCGACTTGCATTCCTAATAATTTAGGTTCTTGTAAAGCTAAAACAATTTCTCGCCGCAGTTGAATAATAGGAAGATTGGTAAAGGGAAGGGTATTAAAGAAAATTTGACCCGATCCCGGATCTTCAAGACGATTGAGCAATCTTAACAGCGTTGTTTTTCCCGAACCCGAAGCGCCAATTAAAGCGACGCGATCGCCGCGATCGATATTAAAAGAAATGTCTTGTAGTAAATATCTCGAACTGAGAGAGGCGGTAAAACTAACCTGTTTCAATTGTAAGAGTGAAGTTGCGCGATCGTTCATAAATTATCCTAAATGGGTTGCCGTCCAAATCGTCCAAGCATCAACTAAAAATAATAGCAGGGTGACAACCAACAAAATTAAATACATCCAAGGTTGCGAGAGAGGACGAACATCGCGAGTATCGATTCCGGTTTTCTCCTCTACTAACCGGGTTAAGCGTGCAAATCCAGCAACGCGCATGGGGAGTAAATAGGCGCGATCGCGGGACTCGGTAACAAAGTAATAAACCAGTCCCCCTTGTCCTGTCGTGCGAAGTTTGAGTTCTTGAATTTCTTCCCATTTTAAAAGCCAACCTTTCCGAAAAAATGGGGGAAACCAAATCGGATATTTAACTTGAATAGTTTCCTCATTCAAGATAACTTGTTCGCTCAACGCACCGTACAATACAGATAGACCAAATATAATTCCTGCCCATAAAATCTGAGGTGAAATGGGCGCATCTGTTGTTGCCGATAAAAAAGGTAATGGTATTGTTAAAGTCAAGTAAAGGAAAATTAAAGCAATGCGAATCAGGGGAGAAATATTAAAAGTTTCTTTCATTGACAATTCCTGTATTGTAATTGAACTATGAAGTCTTCATTGCATGTCGAGTAAGCGATCGCTCAATGCAATCCATTGTTCTACACTAACATTTTCGGCTCTGCATTGGGGATTGAGATTTAATGCTTCAAGGAGAGGAGAAAGGCGATCGGGTTTGATGAGACTTTTTAAGTTATTGCGTAACATTTTGCGCTTATTGGCAAATCCCAATTTAATCAACATGGCTAAATGGCGGGGATCTTTCACCTTGTTTTCTCGCAAGTAGGGACGCAAGCGAATGACGGCAGAATTGACCTTAGGGGGAGGATAAAATGCCTTTGCCGGAACGTCGCAGATCGATTCGCATTCTGCTAAATATTGAATCCGTACCGATAATGCGCCAAAACTCTTAGAATTGGGCTGGGCGCAAAGGCGATCGCAGATTTCTTTTTGTACGAGTAAAATGATAGAATCGTAAGCAGGTGTAACGGGTTTTGCGATCGTTCCTAACAGTCGTTCGAGGATCGGTCCGGTGATATTATAAGGAATATTGGCGACTACTTTATGAGGATTTTGAAACTTGGGAAAATCCGTTAAGGTTTCGTTGAGATTGAGTTCTAAAATATCGCCTTGCAATAAAATAAAGTTTTCGCGATCTCCAAAATTTTTAACTAATTTTTTGCATAAATCTCGGTCGATTTCTACAGAAATCAGAGCGTTCACTTCTTCCAACAGCCGACGGGTGAGAATGCCCGTACCGGGTCCGATTTCCAAAACGCGATCGCTCTGCTTTAATTCTGCGGCTGCAATAATTTTCTCTAATATCGCCTCCGATCGCAACCAATGTTGGGCAAAGCGTTTTCTCGGTCTGGTCATTTCAGCTATCCGTTATCTGCGATCGATAGGGCACAAAAATTGCGCCCTGAAGATAGATTTTAGCCGACTAAGATCATTAAAGCCAATGCAGGAACTCCCAACCCAATCATCAAACTGGCAGGCATCATTTTACGCGTTTTTGCCAAACGAACGACAAAGGTTAAAATCAGAATTGAAGTAATGGCGATCGCGGCAGTTAATCCCCAATTCTGTCCCTGTAAAGATAATAATCCGGCAATTAACAATAAAATACCGCTACCGCAACCGGAGATAAGAGAGATTTTGCTTTTGGCGCGAACATAACCCATGATTCCTCCCGCGATCGCAACGATCCCGTAAATAATTGCAGCAATAATTCCCAAACTCATAGCACAGATCCTCCCAGAATGTTTTTCAAATCCCTATTCTAGGGGTCGAGACTGCTTGAAAGCGAAAAATCGTGATGATTTGTTGCATTTGCTGCGATCGCGATCGCATTATTCTCCGATCGCATTCACAGGTGATATCGTCACGAGATCGCAGTATTTCGAGCAAAATTCCATCATCTTAGAGGGGTGCCGGGCATTGTTCGCATTTTGAAATCCTATGTCTATTCAATCCTTAAGCTCCCAAGATCCCATCCAGCGAGTCATTGAAGAGATTCTTGCTTCCCGTCAAATTACTCGCGAAGACCAAAATATTCTCATGTCTTTATTATTTGATGGTGTTTTGGGCGATACTCATCAACAGGAAGTCAATCGCATTTATGAAGCCGTCAGTCATGGATTTATCCGTGTCGTTGATTAGACCTTTATTATCAATCAACTTAAATCATCTGAGTTTATTCCCAACGCTTGGAGTTGTTCTGGAGAGAGCGATCGCAATTTCTCTATTAACTCTAGGCGTTTTTGCCGTTCTTGTCGGGCTAATTCTTGACCGATCGCTAATAAGTTCCCCTCTAAATCCCACCATCGCAGCCAACGTTGAGATTGATTTTGATACGTTCCTTGCCAAATTCCTAACTCAACCTGCATGGGAACGATGGGATAATGGCCGCGATCGTTGGGAATCATGGGTTCGTAAACATCGCCAACCAATCGATACATTTCCAATTCTCCCGTTGTCACGATAAAAATACCGTAATACCCCGTTCTCACGATCTGTTCGTAGACCCAAAATTTACCGGGTTTAACGCGATCGCCTTCAGAAGAACGAGACAAAGGAGTACGGTCTCTTTCCTCCGAACCATCTCCCGATGCGAATTCCAATACGATCGCGGGTCGCATGAGTTCTCGCCAGAGAACGTAAGAGCGTCTAATTTGTCCGTCACGATCGGGAGGAACATTAGGGACATAAAACCAATCGGGTGCTTCTGCGCCGCGTTCTGGGGGATCGGTTTCTCGCCAGTAAATCCCGCAATCTTGTCCGATGCAATATTGACCGTCAGGATGCAATCGTGACAAAATCGTACTGAGGGAGTCTGTTAATAATAAACTTTGGGGATGTTCTTGAAAATTTTTCACGAATGTTCCATCTTCATCGGGCAATTGAGTATGGTCGGGAAAAGGAGATGGTAATTCGGTTTTAGAGATAGATTGAACCATTTGTTTGTTGGGTCATTAGGTTGCAAAAGGAAAAGCCCGTTTGAGTTGGATCAATTCATCGCGATGGCCTTGTACGAGAACTCGATTTTTATTCGTTGCTTCTGCTTCTATTTTAATCGATACTTTTTCGATGCGTCCCGCACCTTGCCAATAGAAATAACCGGCTAAAGGAGAAAAGATAATTAAAGCAATCGAAAAATAACCGATCGCGGGAAGCAAATAAGTTAAAACTAATGCCAAGCAAAGTAACCCGATCGCTGCTAAAACCGATAAGAAAATCGCTAAAAACCAACTCGGACGCACGAACCCTTCAAAAATTAAGCGATCGCTTTCTGATTCGGTCACTTTATAAGCGCGACTATCAAAATACCCCTGTAATTGGTTGAATAGAGATTCTTTTGTTTCTTCTGTTATCAGTTGTATTTCTTCGATTCGTTCTTTAACTGAAGCACGAATAAAGAAAAATAAGCCCACCATTAAAAGTAATGTCAGCAAAAAAGTTGAAGATAATACGGGAGAGTTCATTTGTTATTGGTTGTTGGTTGTTAGGATTCTAGTGCCAATTTTAAGCCGATGTGCCATTATCGAGTGTAGAAGAGGCTTGACCGTTTGTTCCTGGGTTAGCGTTCGTTCCCGCGCTAGTTTGAGGGGATTCGGGAATCTTGCGATCGCGACCGGATATGAGATCGTTTGTCGCTTCGTTGAGTGCTTTTGGATCCATAAAAAGAATTTTAGAATTGGGACTAGTCCCTAATTTTTCATTCGCATCGACATAGCGTTGTGCGATCAAATAACTGAGAACTTCTTGAGCATTGGGTTGTTGTTCTAAGGCTTCCGATAGCATTTTAATCGATTGAACTGTTCCTTGGGTTTCTAAAATAGCTGCTTTCTTCTTACTTTCTGCCGCACGTTCGACTTCTAAGGATTCCATGACTGTTTTAGATGGCTGAATTTCTTTGACTTCAATTCGCGTTACTTTAACCCCCCAATTTCCCGTTGCTTCATCGAGTTGATGCAAGAGTTTGCGGTTGATGTTCTCTCGCGACGAATAGGTTTCGTCTAAATCCAAGCGTCCAATTTCAGAACGCAGCGTCGTTACCACTAAATTTTCAATTGCTGCTTGAATATCTTCAACTGCATAAAAGGCTTTTTCTAAATCGAGAATTTGCCAATAAATAACCGCGTCAATTTTGAGAGAAACATTATCTTTACTGATGGCATTTTGCGGCTCAATTCTCAAGACTTTTTCCCGAGTCGTTTCTTCTACAACAATCGAATCGAGAAAAGGAAGAACAAAATTTACTCCCGGACTGAGTTTAGTATTGTAGCGCCCCAATCTTTCCACTAAGGCTTCATTCCCTTCGTTAACAATTCGCAGGGAGGTGAAAAGCATTGTTCCACTGCCCATAATCAAGGAAATTACAATATAAAAAATAGCATCCATATTTCAGTTATCCTTTCGACTTTGCGTCTGCTGAGCTTACCGAAGTACCAGGCAAGCAATTATCCCTTCGGCTTGGCTCCCTTCGGCTTGGCTCGGGGCAAGCGGGGCAAGCAGGACAAGCAGTTATCAAGGTTTACTTTCGAGTATAGCGCCGATCGCAGAGGGTTTTGAATCTTGCACTCTAGATTGAAAGCGATCGCGGTTTCGATCTATATTACGAAAGATAAAGTACGCGATGCAATCCTCGCCGATATGAAATGTATTATCCACCGCCGAGCGCAGTTTTCGGCCAGCCATCGCTATTGGTTGCCAGAACTGACAGAAGCGGAAAATCGGGGAAAATTCGGCGCTTGCAGTCGTTTTCCCGGCCACGGTCACAATTATGTGCTCTATGTTTCTCTTGAAGGGGAACTGGATCGATATGGGATGGTGCAAAATCTATCCGATGTGAAGGGAGCAATTAAGCAATATGTTACCCGAGATTTGGATTTCTCTTACCTAAACGATGTTTGGGAAGAATTCCAGCAAACCCTACCGACAACGGAAAATCTGGCTCGAGTTATCTGGACCAGACTTTCCCCCCATCTCCCTCTCGTCAAAATTAAAGCGATCGAACACCCAGAACTTTGGGCTGAATATTACGGAAACGATATGGAAGCATCACTAACAATTGGCACTCACTTTAGCGCAGCCCATCGGCTCGCTCTCGATAGTCTCAACTATGCTGACAATTTGGAAATTTATGGCAAATGCGCTCGTCCTCACGGTCACGGACATAATTATCATTTAGAGGTGAGCGTTGTCGGCGAAATCGATCGCCGTACCGGAATGATAGTCGATCTTGTAGATTTTCAAAAAGTCGTTGACGATCTCATCGTTGAACCCTTCGATCATACTTTTCTTAACAAGGATATTTCTTATTTTGCTGAAGTCGTCCCGACGGCGGAAAATATCGCCTTGTATATTGCCCAAACCTTACAACAGCCCCTTGCAGAGTTGGGGGTTGAGTTGGATCGGGTGAAGCTAATCGAAAGTCCCAATAATTCGGCAGAAGTTTATTGTCGCACGAGAGTCGCAACAAAACAAGGCGATCGCCTTGAAGAACCCGTTCTCGCGATTCGGTAAGGGCGATTGCTTTTTTAATGGATAAGAGGTGGGAATATCCCACCCTTTTTTTGCCCTTATTTGTCTCTTGTTGGGGTTGTATTGCCGTCTTGCTTGAGCTTCATAGCTTGTAACTGTTGAAGGAGAACATCGACTTCTGCTTCGAGATGCAAATACTTGATTTGTTGATTGGTGTTGTAAGACTGCATGACCTTGGTTAAATGGGAAGTATGGGTTTCGGATTTTGTTAAGGTCGCCAGACCGGAGCCAGTGGACATTGTTTGTTAAACCTAGTTATATATACTTATGGAAATTCAGTAAAGTATTGTAAACGGATTGAGGAAAATTATTGTAGCGAATCTAGCTTTTCTTTAGATTTTGCCATCGCGAAGAGGTTGAAAGCCTAGCTACAGAAAGATTTTGGGTTTGATTAGAATTTCCTATCATAGAAGTATCATGTTGAATCGTCGTTTTTTTTTAGTGGGTTCGGGCGCGATCGCCTGCGGGCAGCTTTTGGGGGGATGCAGCGATCGCTCTCGAGAGTCACTGCGGGTTCAACTCCTCAATGGTTCGCTTCCCCAACAACTTATTCGCGAATTTCGCACCCTTTCGGGAAAACCGGCAAAATTTACCCCAGTTGCCCAATTCGAGGAGATTGTTCGCTCCCTGCAAGATTGGCAGGAAATTGCCAAGGGAGAAAAAACAGCCGGACGATTCCCCAACTGGGTACCTTTCGTCGGAGATCGCATTCCTCCGGCTGCCAATTTGGCGACGTTGGGGGATGCTTGGTTAACGGGAGTCATTCGCGATCGCCTCATTCAACCCCTCACTCCCTCGAGGCTCGAGGGCTGGTCAAATCTCCCCTCATCCTTTACCCGCGTCGTAACGCGCAACGAGGCTGGATTTGCGGACGAAAATGGAGCGGTTTGGGGGGCTCCCTATCGTTGGGGAACGACGGTTATTGCTTATAATCGCGAGGTTTTTAAAAACTTGGATTGGACTCCCCAAGACTGGAAAGACTTATGGCGAGAGGAATTGCGCGATCGCATCTCCATTATTTGGCAGCCTCGAGAAATTATTGGGATCGTCCTGAAAAAGCTCGGTTATTCTTACAATACGAGAGATTTAAGGGCCATTAAAGATTTGCGATCGCAATTAGAGGCATTACTCGCACAAATTAAATTTTATAGTTCGAGATATTATTTAAAACCCTTAATTCTGAAAGATACGTGGGTTGCAGTGGGTTGGTCTGGGGATATTTTACCCACCATCGAGCGCTATCCTCAAATTAAAATTGTCGTTCCTCCTTCGGGAACGGCTTTATGGTGCGATATTTGGGTTAGACCGCAAACAGGCGAGAAAAACGACAGTTTTGAGTTAAGCGATCGCTGGATTGATTTTTGCTGGCAAAACGAACCCGCCCGCAAAATCTCCCAGTTTACCGATGCTGTTTCGCCTATGCTTTTAAATGCAGAGCGATCGCAACTCCCCAAAGTCTTACAAGAAAATTCTCCTCAATTTCCCGATCGCGAGATCCTCGAAAAAAGCGAATTTATCGAACCTCTTCCCGCAACAATATCGAGTCAATACCAACACCTTTTCCAACTCGCAATGCTAACAACCAACAACCAACAACCCACCCCCAACCCCTCCCAAGAGGGGAGATCGAGAGAGGAGTAAATTAAAAAATATTAAACGCATCGCGGCGAGAGGGTTGAAGATCGACATTACATTCATACGTTGCTGCTTGCAGGCTACAATTATAGATTGCGAGGCATTTGGGCTGGCGATCGAAAACGCGGAGTTCGTAACCATAATATCGCGCTGTCGTTCCGAAATGATTGACGAAACTATAGCGATCTAAATAGTCCATTTGCGACCAAAGCTGACGGTTAACTAACAAATCGATCCGTCTTTTTTCTGGAAAGGCAAACCAATTTTGTAACAGTTTATTATCTCCAAATTGATCTCTCCGCCACCACAAACTCGGAATGGTTAAACTTTCTTGGGAGATGGTTGTGGACGTAATAACACCTTGGTGCGAGAGTTCATTTTGAACGGAGGGATTGAGATAGGAGGGATCTAACTCGCAAGTTTCTAGCGATCGCGTAAAAAAATCGCCGACCATCGAACCGCTTTCGGCAGAGTCTTCCATATCAACGGTCTCATTTTCTGTAGTTTCGCTTTCTTCTGTAACATCTTGCGCGGATTTTTGTCCGAAAACGAGTTGAGGATAAAATAAGGATGAGAAACTAATTAAAGTTATTAAAATAAATTTCATTTGTTATTTATTGTTAGTTTATTGTTATCAATTTAGTATTATTTTTACTTATGAACTCCAAAGGCGACGGCGAGGTTTGCCATTTAGACGATTGTGAGTATCTCGTAACAGTTTTGGAATATCGAGTTTTTCCGGACAACGCGGGAGACAGTCGCCGCAGTCCGTACACCGATCGCCTTTTCGTCCTGGAAACCAATGTCCGGCATTTTCAAACATTTGGTAGCGGTATTCGCCAAAGGATTTCATCTCATAAGCAAGGGTTAAGTTTCGCAAGCGTAAAACTTCGGGAATATTGATTTTTTCCGGACAGGGTAAACATAAATGACATTGACTGCACAAATCTGTTCCCAACGTTTCTCTTAATCGATTTTCCAAGCGATCGCGTATCTTGTTTTCTTCTGGGGTCAAATCTTCATCGCGATCGCAAACGTTGCCAATACTTTGAAAATCCTCTAATTTTGCCGCTCCAAAGCTGAGGGTGGTAATGCGGCGATCGCTGAGTAAAAAACGGTAGTTAAATTCTAAGGGTGAAAGGGGTTGACATAATTCTTTTAATGTGTCTGGAGGTACGTATAATTGACCGCCTTTATCGACAGGGGAAATAATAAATACTCCCATATCCTTTTTTTGGGCTAGAGCGATCGCGGGTTTGTTTTGCTGAAAAAAGTAGTAATAATGGAGATTAATAAAATCGAATAAATTGGTTTCTATAGCTGCTACAATGATGTCGAGAGGGGCGTGAGTGGAAAAGCCAATGTAACGAATTTTGCCTGCTTTTTTGGCTTCTTCTACAGCTTTCATAAAACCGCGATCGCTTTGCAGCCAAGCGAGGTGTTTGCGCGTATTAATGCCATGAATTGCCAAACAGTCCAGATAATCGAGTTTTAAGCGTTCTAAAGATTCATCAATCTGCGATCGCATTGTTTCCTCATCTGGTGTTGGCGGCAATTTTGTCGTAATATAAAATCGATCTCTTGGAAAGGGAAGTCCTAAAGTTAGAGTTTGTCCTAAATATTCCTCGCTTTTACCATAACCGCGAGCCGTTTCAATATGATTGATCCCCAGAGAGAGCGCTTTTCTGACGATGTGTTGAAATTCGGACGAACTCGCCAAACAGCGCATCGTTCCTAACGAGAAAATTGATAAATTTAGATTAGTTTTTCCGAATCTCCAATAGCGCATTTTTGTTAGCAAATAGTGACTGATAGTTTGAGGAATTTCTGAATTTGATTGCAGATTCTAAAAGCGATCGCGACTCCCTCCCCCAAGAACAAACGACAAAGCGATCGCGGTAGCGATCGGGCAAAAAGGTCTTGATTGCAGGCAAATCATACTGCAACTCCTTAAAATTATTAAGTCATGAGTTAAGCCGCTCTTGCAAACGAATAACAAATCTAAAATATTAACTTTCTTTTTGATGGCGACGAGATTGTTCGATAAAATCTTCAGGGCGGATATTGGAGACAAAATCTCGGAAGGCTTGGCGTTCTTCCTCATCCGCATCGCGATCGACGGGGATAGAAGCATCGGCGATGACTTCCTCCATCACCCAAATCGGGGCGCGAGTGCGAAGGGCGATGGCGATCGCGTCACTGGGACGACAATCGATTTCTTTTTTCTCTTCCCCCTTGGCAACGCACAAAACCGCGTAAAATGTGCTATCTTGCAGTGCGTGAATGATAACCTTAGTGAGTGCCATTTCCCAAGTCTCTAGCAAATTCCCAAAGAGGTCATGCGTTAAAGGGCGAGGCGGTTTCTGTCCTTCCAAGGCACTAATAATCGCTTTTGCTTGGTCTTGCCCGATATAAATAGGGAGTGCGCGGCGATCGGAGCCATCCTTGAGGAGGACGATGGGGCTGCGCGTAACGGCATCGAGGGCAATTCCCGCAACTTTCATTTCAATCATGAGCTTTTCTCGCGAATGAGTTCAGCCTTTATGAGGTCTCTTCACCAGTATGCCCCAGTATGCTGCTGAATGAGCGGGCAAGTTGTTGAAGAAATGCAAAAGAAGGAAAAATATATAGTATTTTAGTCCTATTCTTGTCCTTCTTATCCCCATTTTCATTGATAATGGAAATGGATAATTTTTTATTGAAAAAGCCGTGTTTACTGGACTAATTCAAGGATTGGGGAAAATTCAGCCCCAAGGACGAGATCGATTTCTGATTTCTATCGAGAAAGAAAATTTAGCAGCAATTTTAAAAGATTTAGAAATTGGCGATAGCGTTGCGGTGGATGGAGTTTGCTTAACAGTTGAAGAAATCGAACCCCGAGGCTTTGTCGCGACGGCTTCTCCAGAGACTTTAGAGCGCACGAATTTAGGTCAAAAAAGCGAAAATCTAACTTATGTTAACTTGGAAACATCACTCCGAGCAGGGAGTAAAATTGGCGGACATTTTGTGACAGGTCATGTAGACGGAACGGGTTGCTTGCTAGAATCGGTTCAAACCGATCGCGCTTGGGAAATGAAATTCGTTCCCATTCCTTCTTTAACTGCCCAATGGTCTCATTATATCGCCCGTTATATCGTTCCGAAAGGGAGTATTGCGGTGAATGGGATTAGTTTAACCGTCGCCGATTGCGATGGCAAGGGAAATTGGTTTACCGTTGCCGTGATTCCCCATACTTATGCCGAGACCAATTTGTGCGATTTGCGATCGGGAGATTGGGTGAATTTAGAGGGGGATATTTTAGGAAAATACGTGGAAAAATTATTGGGATATGGTTCCCAAGAAGAGCGATCGCAAGAGATTGACTTGGCATTTTTAGCCGAACACGGCTATCAATAATAGCCGATCGCCATGATTGCTGCGTGCCATAATAAAGTAAATTTTTGTAAAAAAAATGGACTAACTTTCCCAAAACCTCCACGATCGCATTGTTAACCTATTGAGTTCTCTCTCTCAAACCGGGCTACAATGCTAAAAATTCTACCTATCCTTGTTGTTGTGCTGGGATTCTTTAATTACGGTTGTTCTGAGGAGTATGAAGCGCAAAATGGCGACATTATTTTTCAGACCTCGCGATCGTCTCAGAGTCTTGCCATTCAACGGGCTACGAATTCAAAATACAGTCATATGGGCATTATTTATATTAAGGGAGATCGTGCCTTTGTGTATGAAGCAGTGGAGCCGGTAAAATTAACGCCTTTGAATGAGTGGATCGATCGCGGAGAAAGAGGGCATTATGCGATCAAACGCCTAGTTAACGCTCGAGAAAAATTGACCCCAGAAGCACTCGAAAAAATGCTTGCTATTGGTAAAACCTTTGAAAATAAACATTACGATCTTTACTTTGAATGGTCGGACGATCGCATCTATTGTTCCGAGTTAGTCTGGAAAATCTACAAGCGTGCGTTGGATATCGAGATTGGCAAACTGCAAACCCTAGGCGAATTCGATCTCAGCGATCCCATCGTACAAGAAAAGGTGCGCGAGCGTTTTGGCGATTCCATCCCTCACAATGAAACGGTTATCTCTCCTGCTGCAATCTTCACCTCAGAACAATTAGTAACAGTTCGCAAACGATAATCGCGAGGGATTGATGTAAAGTTTTGTAAACGATCTGCTCCAAATTCCCCAAAATCCCCGCGATCGCCCCGAGAGAGATATAACAGCACCTCTCTCAAATTGGCAATGAAAAATATTCTGCACGGAATTTACCACGGAATCTTTTGGTTATGGAATTTGGTTTTCCTCATCCTCGTCTATGCAGGACTTTTACCCGAAATAGGCGTTCCTCTCACAAAAGCCGTCCTTGCAGGGGAAATCGAACGAGAATTTCTTGTCACTTTTGTGGGACTGCTTCTCATTCCCCTTATTTGTACCGCGATCGGTTGGATGCGCTTCCGCAAGCGTTCACCCGAACTCATGCGCTTATTTTACGGCATAGAAGCTCCCCTCATCCTCCTTTGTCTCGTTCGCTTGTTTATTTTGCGGGAACTGACTCCTGCTAGTACCCTTCTCCTCGGAACTGCGATCGCTTGTACGATCGCCTTTGCAGGAGAATTATTATTTGGCTATTTGGGACAATTAAGCAATGGAAATCGACGCTTAAAATTCCTTGAAAACTTGTCATGGGTACAAATTCCCTTTCACGGTTTAATGCTCTTTATCGGGCTATATGTTGGTATTTTACTCTTATTTTATGCTCTTCCCGTCGCCGCCGAGATCGTCGAAGAATTTCTGCGTTTTTACTGGGTTCGCGATGTATGGTATTCCCTCACCCATCACTTTTTTAGCAGTTTGTGGACGATTCCTACCTTTGGGTTTTTATTTGTCCTTTCGGTAACGCTTTTTATTGCGATGCCTTCCGCCTTTACTGCCTTATACATCCATTCGGGACAGCGTATTTTAAGAACGGCGATCGCCCATCGAGGCAGAATTCTGACATTCTCAATCATTCTCGGAACTTTTACTGCATGGGCATTGATTTTTCTGACTTTTTCCCAACAGCCACAAATTGCAGCTTTTAAATTATTAGAAAATCCGGTTTCTACCAATTCTCAACGTCAAGTTCTGGTCAGACAATCGGAAAAAATTCGTAAGGGATTGGTCAATGCCTATTTATTTCCTTATCGCTATTTAAGTCCTTGGAAAAAAAGCAATGTTATCGCCGATATTTATCGCTATCAATTCGACATTTCCGAATCTCTTGCTTGGGATATTCAGAATTTTCATAATTTTCTCATCTCGCCCTTTCTCTATCAAGGAGAATGGGGCGATCGCAAAAAAGCACAAGAACTCTACGCCCAATTTTTCGATACACCTTTGCAAAAAAGAGAGCGTAAAGCCGTGCAAAAAGCCTTACAATCTACGACAACTCTCGACGATGCCAAAGCTGGCGTTCTCAATATCAATCAAAAGAAAGTTTTGTTAGAAAAACAAGAAGTTAATTCCATTCAATATGGAGACTGGGCAGATGTAGAAATTCACGAAGTTTATCAAAATCAAACATTTGAAGTTGAAGAAATTTTTTATTCCTTTTCTTTACCTGAAAGTGCTGTTATTACAGGAATTTGGTTAGGAGATACCGATAATTTAGCCACTCGCTTCCCCTTCAAAATTTCTCCGCGCGGTGCCGCCCAAAAAGTCTATAATTCTCAAGTTCGCCGCGTTCGTCCCGTCGATCCAGCATTACTCGAACAAGTCGGACCCCATCACTATCGCTTGCGAGCCTTTCCTATTCCGCCTAAAATTAGAAGTGGGGAAAATAACCCCCATCGCCCGACAAAAATGCACTTGTGGCTGACGTATCAAGTCATGCGTCAAGAGAACCAAATTCCTCTACCACAACTCGGAGAAAAACGAAATATATTTTGGACGAATCGAACTCAACGCTTTCGTAATGGAGTCTTGATAGGGAAATTCGAGAATAAGTGGTTAGAGAAATTTTTACTCGCCTCTCCTTCAGATCCAACAGTCCATCAAGCTACTTTTGACGGCTATCAAATAACCGCAGAACCCCTCAGCGATCGTGATTATATCTTACCAAAAAATCAAAATTTTGCGATCGTTATCGATACTTCTCGCAGCATGAAAGCCCATCGGGAGGAATTAAAACAGGCCCTACAAGGGTTACAAAAACAAGGATTTTCTGATGGAAAAATCGAAAACAATGAGATCGATTTATATTTGACAGCATCGACAGGAAAACAGCCGCAAGAATACGATCTTTTGAATCAATTCAATCTCAAAAAGCAAGTCTTTTACGGAACGCTATCCTTGAAAGAAATACTGCGACAGTTTGCAACATTTAAAAGCGATCGCTCTTACGATGCCATTCTCCTGCTGACTGATGAAGGTAGTTATGAGTTAAGTAAAGATAAAGGCGATTTTCCCAATATTTTCGCACCGTTGTGGATAGTGCACTTAGGCGGTAAATTTCCTCCCGCTTACGAGGACAAAACCCTAGCAACCATTCAAGATAGTGGTGGAGGAATTGCCACGCGAGTTCCAGAAGTGTTACAACGCATCGCAACAACAACAATGCTGCAAAACCAGACTGCTTCGCAAGTTGTTAATGTGGTAGATGGTTATGTTTGGACAATGGCAGAAACGACCAATCCAGCCGAAGATAGTAACAGTTTTGCACCTCTGGCTGCAAGGATGTTAGTGCAGGGGTTGAGTCGAGAACAAAGTGGCGATCGCCTCGCCCAACTCGATCGCATCCACGCGATCGCCAAACAGTATAAAATCGTTACGCCCTATTCTTCCGCGATCGTTCTGGTGAATGACGAACAGCGTAAAGCCTTGCAAGAAGCAGAAGCAAGCGCAGATCGCTTTAAACGTCATGTAGAAGACGGAAAAGAACGATTGCAAACCCCCAATAATCCCCTTGCCACTTCCGTTCCCGAACCGGGTATTATCTTGGGATTGGGGACGATCGCCTTACTCTTTCTCTCTCGTCGGAAAATTTTGCGATCGAATCGCCGTTCCTAAGACTGGGAAGCGGAAATTTTGCGGTTAAATTGGGGTAATATGCCTTAATATCGGGGTGCGATCGCGCACTCCTAAACCCATGCCAGACAGTCCCAATGGAACATCTCCCTCGCAATACCTCGAACGCGATGAATTAACTCAAGCGATCGCTCGCGTTTTGGTCGATAAATTTAATATTATTCTCGATTCGGATTCCGAAGCGATCGAAGTTCTCGAAACGTCAACTTATCCTTATTATTCGGAGATTGTAATCGCACGAAAAATCATCACTATTCTTGCGCTTTCTTGTCTTATTTATTCCGCTTTTAATATTTTTGAATCAGTTTTAATCGATCGCTTATCGATCGCGGGTTTGGGTGTTTCAATTTTTACCATTTTTTGTGGTTTGGGTTTGATTGTATTTTTAGTGTTTGAGATATTTCAAGGAGCGGGAGAAGATGAGGTTAAGCGATTAAAACAGGGAAATCATGTTTTTAATGAATATCAATTTATTCCTTCCTTAAATAAACTGTCTTGTGTTCTCTTTTTGTTGGGACTGGGATTTTTAACAATTATTTTTGGTTTTGCCAGTCTTTATACCGATCTCTTGCGACAAAATCCCGATAATTTCGTAGGTTTGCAAGACGGTTTTTTATCGATCTATTTTTCAATTGTTACGTTCTCAACTGTGGGCTATGGCGATATTCATCCCACTTCTATGATATCGCGCAGTGCTGTTATCTGTGAAATCTTTATCGCGATGTTTTTTAGTTTAATTGCGATCTCAACAACTCTATCATGGACGATCGCACATAAGCGATCTCAACAAGAAATCACCATTAAAAAACGAATTATGGAAAGAAAAAAACAAACTATAGTTGTGAAGGATTAACACGTAAAAAA
Source organism: Cyanobacteria bacterium SBLK (assembly GCA_017746715.1). Taxonomy (GTDB): domain Bacteria; phylum Cyanobacteriota; class Cyanobacteriia; order Cyanobacteriales; family Spirulinaceae; genus CCY15215. The sequence goes on along the minus strand of JAGHZQ010000069.1, from coordinate 123,722 downwards.
CAAGGAGCTATTTTTATCTGTTTAAATATAGTATCACTATCAAGATCTTGGGTCTATGTGCAAAGAGAAGTAGAGGAAGAGGAGCGATCGCGCAGCTTCTCAACCAAACGGATTGGAAACGCGATCGCAATTCCTTAAAAATTGACGGGCATGGGGCTAACTTTGCGATCGCCCGTCAAAAACTTAGGTCGAACTAAACTTTTGAGCAACAGCCATAAAACGCGAAGCTCTCCCGCACATTGGATTCGCTTCCACTGACCCGGACGACAGAAAAGCAGTTGAATTAAAGCGCGATTCTGCTCTAATGTCATCTTATCAAAGGTCACTTGCAAAGCATCGCAATCGCGAGTCAGCAGCCCGAGCAATTCCAGAGGTTCGCCCACAATTTCAACCGTAACGGGGATATTGTCCTTAACCGAGATAGGTTCTTTTAATTCAATTTCCGCACCGATTTCCGAGAGAGTTTTCGTGAATCCAGAAATCGTGCGATCGCCGATTTTTAAACGAATTAAGCGACGCAATTCAAACCAAGGGTAAGAATCGGTTTGGGGAGATTCGAGCAGACTCAACAAGGCTGTACTCAAAATTAAGAGATTGTAAGTTCCCCAAAATAGACTTAAAGCCAAAATAGTTTGTTCTTCAGGAGAATAATTGAGGATATCGGCAAAGTCAGCAAAAAGAACGTATAAAAGATGACCGATCCCAGCAAGATTAATCAGAAAAATCGGAATCAAAGGAATGGCTAAACTCCAATTAAAGATAAAGCGATCTTTCGCAACCCCTTTGGGCGTGACTTGAAATCCTTTAGAAAAAGGATCGAGCATGGTTTGAATCGCTGTTATCGAGAGAGGAACGCATTGAATGACCGCATAGACATCCGAAATTAACGCTTCTCGCGATCGCTGATTTAACCATGCAAAACTGAGAAGATGAGAACAGTAAAAAGGTAAAAAGAAATTCAACCATTCGGCTAAAGTTGTTTTGACTGGAATGGTATCGGTAAAGAAGAAAGCAACGGGTAAAATGAGAAAAATAACTCTCGATATAGGTAAAAACCATTGAAAAATACCCGAAGCGTGAACGATCCTTTGACGCAACGTTAAATTAGGAATAGTCAAAGGATTTTCGGGAATAAATAGTGCTTGTAACGTTCCCCGACACCAGCGCTGACGTTGGGTAATATATCCGGCTAAATTCTCCGCAGCCAAACCCGCACTGAGTTCTTCATCGAGATAAATCGTTTGATAGCCGAGAGAATTGAGACGAATTCCGGTGAAATAATCTTCCGATAGGGAACTCGTTACAAAGCCACCACTTTCTTCTAAAATATTTCGACGAATGACAAAAGCACTGCCATAACAAAGAGAAGTATCCGTGCCATCGCGAAGTTTTTGATAGTGGCGAGAAAAGAACTCAATTTCAGAACTTATTTCTCGTTCGATTCCTAAATTAACGGGAATTAAATCGCGGTTATAAAAGTATTGATGGGTTTGTAGGAGTCCGAGATTAGGGCGTTGAAAGAAACCCAAAGTCCGAGATAAAAAGTTTTGCGTGGGGACAAAATCGGCATCGAAAACGGCAATTAATTCTCCTCGAGATTGGGTTAAACCATGATTGAGATTGCCTGCTTTGGCGTAGCGATTGTCCGATCGCGTCACGTAATGGCATCCCAACTCGTCGGCAAGTTTGCGAATATTTTCCCGCTTGCCATCATCGAGAAGGTAGATGTCCTTGTGAGGGTAATCGATCGCCTGACAGCCGATAATCGTGCGTTTGAGAACGTTTGCGGGTTCGCTATAAGTGGGAATAAAAATATCTACCGTTGGTTGATAAGTACCGCTTTTTATATCTCTTTCAAAAATATCTGCTTCTTGCTTGCGATCGCGCTTATTCAAAACCAGAAATGTTTGCAATCCATAGTCGAGAAAAATAACAATTTCCAACAAGAATAGACCCAGACTCAACGTTCCAATAACGGGATTTTCCAGATTGAGAGTTGAGAAAAAGCGCCAAAACAAATAACGCAGGGCAAAAGCCAGCAAAATCGGGACGATCGCGATAGAAAGAAAACGATTGGGTTGGGGAAAGATTTTCACGATCGCGAAAAATCCGGCAAACAATCCCATCACAATTAGCATTCCATTGCGATCGGGATTCAGAAGTGCTTGCAATACCCAAGGAAGCTCGTTTTCTAGTTGATGAAGTTTAGTAAAGAATTGAGTGACGGGTGCAACATCGACCGCCCATGCTGCTACAATACAGAGAACGAAGGCAATACAACCTAAGAAAATTGGTGTAGTTAGGTTGCTTTTTTTTCTCTCTCGAACCTGTTTTGGGTTCTGGATTTTTCTTCTAGCTTTAGTATTGGAAGGGGAGATCATTGGCTTTTCAGAACGAGTTTTCTAGGATGTTTTTTGAGGAATAATGGGGCTAGCACATACTCGCGCAGGATAAAATAGGAGTTTACGATCGGATAAACTCCCTAGAAAGTTAAAAAATGAATAGATTAATCGGTTGTAATTTTACCCGTTCAGTACAAGATAAAACTCAAAACCATGTTATGTAGAATCATCTCATGCAAAACAATATTTTGAATTCGTAAAGAGAATGGATAAAATTTCCAACTAAATCGAGTATAGAGGGATTCTCTGAAAATTTACTGAGAGGAGAAAATTTAATACAAACAAGATTGCGATTGAGGCTCGAACATCCGCTTTAATGTTTGTTTCTGACTCCCTAATACAAAGTCATCATCAATTCTGGCTGATATTTTTTCGTGAGGGGATGCTGGGTGCCTAAAATCGCAAAAATAGAAGTCATGGCTTTTCTGGCCCCATCATCATTATATTTGCGATCGGCTTCCACAATTTCTAACAAGAATTTTAAAGCATCCTCATAATTTTCCTCTAATGCCAATCGACAAGCATAAGCATACTTGCGTCCCAGTTGCGTGTTATCGGGTTTATCTGCGGCTTGTTTAAAGCCAAGTAGCGCTTTCAGCGATTGTGCTTGATTGAAACGATCGCGATCTTCAAAGCCGACGGAATCCAATAACTCCTTAGCTTTATCCAATTTATTGAGACGAATGAGAAAGCGCGCGGCTTCAATTATCACGATAGGATTGTTGGGAAAACTCGCAAAGAGGCGATCGAAGACTTGTTTGGCAGCTTTTGCATTCCCTGCCGCGATCGCGCCTTTGACTTCTGCGATACCCGATTCTAAATCCGATTTGAGATTGTATCGCGCCAAAAGTTCTCGCAATTTCGGTTCGGATAAAGCGCCCACAAATCCAGGCTGCATTTGTCCGGAACGAACAAACCTCACATCAGGAACGCCCTCAACTTCAAATCGAGAAGCTAAATCGGGATTTTTGTCAATATCGATTTTAACGAGAATAAAATTATACTCTCGCGATAAACCTTCCAAAATGGGCTTTAAAATTTGGCAAGGACCGCACCAAGTGGCGAAAAAATCTACAAGCACGAGGCGATCGTAAGATTTTTCGATCGCTTCTGCCTCAAAGTTACTGCTGTTAACCTCAATCCCAGTTTCCATTGACGCACTCCTCGCTATCGGGAATCATATTCAGTTTACCCGAAATCGAGAGTGTTGTTCATTCAACAGCACTCTCAAAAGTTCCTAATGGCAAAAATTAGGTATTTTCCCAGAGATAGCGACTGGTATGATGGCAATGTCGATAAATATCCATTAAACAATAGCCACTGCGGTGAAAAACGCGATAGTGATCGAGCCAAACAACCAAAATAGTGAGCATGAGAAAAAGATAATTGCCAAAGTTACTGGCTTGTTTTAACCAAGGTTTTCGTTGTTGCTGCAACCGTTCTAAACGATCGATTTGAAAGCGCAAGTGTTGATGTTCGTCTTGGAGGATTTGCTGACAAAGTTTTTGTAATAGAGATGAATGGGTCGCTTCTTGCAAGGCTTTATAATAAATGGTGGCAATAATTTCTGCGGTTAATAAAACCCGCAGGGCAATTTCTAAATTAACGCCGCGACGAAAGCGACGAAACAGGCGATCGGACCAATGTTTTTGTCGCAAAGGAATGCCCTCGCACTGCATAAAATTTCCCAAATCTCGGGCGTGACGCTGCTCTTCACCGATAAAGAGTTTCATGGCTTGTAGAAATTCCACATCCCCCGATCGCTCGACATACCGACGCGTTGCCTTCATTAAATTCGTTCCTTCCGACTGTTCTCCGAGTTGGAAGTTTTGGATGGAATGGGCGATCGCGGCTTTCTCCTCGGGAGTCAGAAAATAAGGAGTATTCCAAGGTAAAGTCAATAAATTCTGGCGATTGTGCTCGAAATAAGCCAGCCAGTCCGCAGAAGTTTGCGACGTTTTTGGAGGGAATAAAGTTACAGAAGTCATAAAATTTTACCAATGGATGGCGAATAGACGACAAACTCGAGGGAAATTCAAGTTCGGAGTTAACGTCTAACTACTCCTCCCAGGATCGGTTTTCCCTAAGTTTGTGCAAAACTTCTGCAAAAAAAAAATCGTTCGTCTTCCAGAGGGTGGAAGAGCGAACAAACCCGCCGAACAATTTTAAAATTGAGGAAATCCCTATCTCCTAGAATTTTTATCGTAAATTGCGGCGAATTCTTTCGCCACCCCACAGATAAAAAAGTCCGTGAGGAAAATATCCAACAATTAAACCCAAAGTTAAAGCAAACATGATTCCCCCTAACATATTGAGTGCTAAGGAGCTAGAATGAATGGCAATTTGTGCGAGTATGTAGAGCATCATTGCTCCCCAAAGTGCTTTGTTGCGGAGTTGCCAACCTTGGTAAATGCCCCAACCCACGCACGCGAAGAGAGAAAGATAAAACGTGTAAAGCGAAATTTGCTGAATTGTGTCTGATACCAACATTGTTTTTGCAAATATAGTGTTGAGCAGGTTAGGAATTTTCCAAAAAGAGGAATTTTCCGAGGAATTTTCTCAAGATTGAGACTGCACCGCGATCGTGCAAAGCACCGGAATCTAAACCTAATTTCTATCTCAACTTAACAGAACGGATGATAGAAACTCGGTTTTACTTATTTTTTTAACAATAAAGATAATAAACTTTACCAAAAATAAACGATCGCTCTACAAGCATCAGTTTTTTTGTGACCTAGATGACAAAATAAAAAATAAATATATTTATTTTTGTTACACAATGTTATCGTTCGCTAATTTTCACAACAATTTTGTTGTTCAAATAAAAATAAATCTGAAGTCAGAGTGCTCTCAGATCGGGATAAATGGGTGGAAAAGAAGCGGCAAAACAAGCGATAAAACTTCGTATAAAGATAGTAAGATGCAGCCCTAACATTTTTATACAATAGTCAATAACTAGCTAATTTAACCCTGTTTTCGTCTCAATAAGAAACCACCCAATCCAATCGCAAAAAGACCGATAAGAGAAGAAGGTTCGGGGATATTTTGAGGTTCTTCTTCAGGGAAAAACCAGTCGTAATTGCTATTGAAGAAAATGCTACTGCGCGTAATTCCCCTATGTTCGTTGCCCGTCTCGTTATTCATACCGAGGTTTTCTGTTGCAGAATTTTGAGATTCGGCAAAACTCGTTTCGCTATTATCAAATGCCAAAAGAATATCGGCAGTATCCGTCAAACCCACAAAATTAAGTTCAAAGGTATAGTCATCATCCGTTCCGGCAATTTCATCAAATCCCGACATTGAATACAGAATACCCGCCACATCATCGGCACCTAACTCGCGTTGAGTTTCGCCAAAAAAGGCACCTTGCTGCATGACGGATTCTGTATTCGCATAACCGAGAGCCGCACCGACATCGCGATCGGCATTGGCAGAATAGTTATCTCCCGAAGGGAGTAAAGCAATATCGCGAGTATAGGTGGTCGAATCTACAACCCCTAAATTAGTGGTAAAAGGGTCGTTATCGGCAATGCGAAAGAAATTTTTATTATCGTCATCTCCCCGTAAATCATCCGCCGAGCCAATGATACCATCTGCCCCTGAATTGAGATCGAAACTTCCATTTGCCCCCGTCCCCGATTTGGTATAGTCTCTCTTATTTCTACCTACCCTCGATTCAGAAGCGAGATTGGGATGAGCTAAACCTAAAGAATGTCCTAACTCATGTAAGAGAACGGATTCAAAATCCATCTGATTGTTATTAAGCTCGGTAAAATCCAGATTCCCCGTTGTTGGGGTAAGATTGTTCCAAGTCTCGATAACATTCTGAGTCGCAACAATCATCTCTTGGGCAAAGACGCTACTAGAATCAATGCCAACATCAATCGTATAATGCCCTCCCGTACCGTCGTAGCCAATTTGGTGAGTGATTCTCGGCGTGCTGAAACTATTGAGGAGAAAGGAAAAAGCATGACTGGGGCGAGCATCCGCGATCGCGATCCCCAGAGTCAAAGCACCCAAGCTATAAGGAATATATTGTAAAAATCTGGAGATGAAATGAGAACGCATAGTTAAAGGCGATGAACTTTTTTCCTACCATAGGGGGAAATTAAATGGGAAAGATCGGCCATAACCCCCTTTTTTTTAAGTCATGTCACTAGGAACAAAATCGCGATCGCGACGATCGCCCCCGGCCATCCGGTCAAAAGCATAATCGCATCCGCTATTACTCTAAATTTGTTCTTGGGATTTACTTATAGCCAATGCTTAGCACTCCATTGCTCAAAAGTTATCGTTTCTCCTCAAACCCCCTCACTTCTCCAAGGGTATAGAGCGGTCTGCCTTTGACTTCTTCATAAATTCGCCCGATATATTCTCCTAAAATACCAATACTAACCAGTTGTACCGCACCGAGGAAGAAAACGGCAATATGAATGGTGGCAAAACCCGTTAAAGAAGCTGTAGGTTGGACAATACGCCAATAGAGTACCATGAAAGCCATAATCAAAGCGATCGCGGCGGCAAATAAACCCATATACGTAGAAATTCGCAAAGGGATGCGAGAAAAGGAAATAATCCCGTTTAAAGCGAGGGCAAATGACTTGCGAAAAGTATATTTTCGCTCTCCAGAAAAGCGGGAATCTCGCTCGAATTTAATCGCCGTTTGCTGAAATCCCACCCACGATCGCAGTCCGCGCAAATAGCGATTGCGTTCGGGCATGGCATTTAAGACATCCACCACTTGCCGATCCATCAGGCAAAAATCTCCGGTGTCCGTGGGTATATCCACATCAGCAAGGCGCTTGAGAAGGCGATAGAACCAATAGGCATACAACTGTTTGAGCCAGTTTTCCCGGTGGCGCTTGCTGCGTTGGGCGTAGATGACCTGATAACCATTTTGCCATTGTTCGGCCATTGCGATCGCTAATTCGGGCGGATCTTGCAAATCGGCATCCATAATAATAATTGCTTCCCCGCGCACGAAATTCAACCCCGCCGTCACGGCAATTTGATGGCCGAAATTGCGTGCCAAACTCAAATAACAAAAACGGGGATCTCGCTCGTGCAATTCCCGCATCAGCATTAAAGAGCGATCGCGACTACCATCATTAATTAAAATAAATTCTGCCGCTCCATCCATACGTTCCGCCACTTCTTGCAAGCGCTTGGAAAGTTCGGGAATATTACTTTCTTCGTTATAAATAGGTATAACAAAGGTATATTTAGGACTCACTTTTTCAATGAACAATGAACAATGAACGCTAATGCGAATGACATCAATTATCAATTATCAATTATCAATTATCAATTATCAATTATCAATTATCAATTATCAATTATCAAATTACCGTCCCAATTTATTGGGAATGCCCGCACAGCCTCCCGGAATTGTGGCACGGGTTTGCTTGTCTCCCCAATAACAGAGATAGCAGCGCTGTTCTTCGCTCAAGCGCTGAACTCCAGAGAAATCGGCTTTTTCGATGACGGCTCCGGTGTGGGCTCCGGTTTTGTAGTTGGGCGGAGCAGTGAGACTGCGAGGGCTGGCGGTTTCGACATTGCCGTAAAAAAAGCGCGTTCCTTTGAGATCGGCTCCGCGCAAGTCAGCATTGTAGAGGACCGTTCGGGCTAAATTGGCTTTGACGAGATCGCAATGGCTGAAGTTGGCACCGATGAGATATGCCTCGCTTAAATCCGTCCAGCGCAAATCGGTTTTAGAAAGATCTGCGCGGGCTAGCATGACCCCCAGATCGATGACCCGCAACCCGTTCTCGCGGTCTTCTGCATAACCGCCAACACCGTCGAGGATGGCACGTCCGAGGAGTCCGTCTCGTTGTAAGGGGGTTAAGAGTTTGGATTGGGAGAGAAAGCGAATAATTTTGGCTTTTCCTGCCGCATCCACGCTACTCAAAATTGCGGCGGTGCGTCCTTCGGCGAAGGCTCTTTCTTGCGGCCAGTCTTCGAGCAACCCTTCATCGCTGAGTGCTAATTCGGAAATACCTTGGAAATAAGCATCGATGGTTTGTTGTTGGGTGATAGCGTTTTGGCGCAGAGTTAAGTCTTTCGAGATGACGTATTGCTGCCAACCGACGTAGACGGCGAGAATCGCGATCGCAATTTGCCCGAAAGCCCCGAACCAATCCGCCCAAGAGCCGAACTCGTCCCAATTATTGGTTTGCAACCAGTTGCGAATGCCCCGAAATACACCAAAAAAGCGAGCAAATCCCGCGATCGCGGCGATCGTTCCCAATGTTCCCAAAGCGATCGCTCGTTCTGCGGGGGTGAGGAATTTCACCAACCATCTTTGAATCGCGGGAAAGATGATTCGCAGAGATACAAGGAGAGTGACGAGGGATCCGGCGAAGAGAAGGAGGGGAAAGTCAAAATACCAACCCAGTATCATCACCCCACTGGCAACGAGAACGATCGCGCCATTGAACGGTTGCGATCGCCCTTCCCAATCCTCGGAACTGGAGGATAGGGGAAAGGGACGGGAGACCATGGCCAATTGTTGTAGGGTGGGAAGCGGCAAGGGCGATCGCTCCCCCGTATTGTTGGTTTTGCTGGTGGGTTGGGAGTCGGGTTGGGTGGTCATGGCGATCGCGATTGTGCGGGTAGTTTTTTATTTTACCGGAGGATTTGGCTCATGGTTAAATAGCGATGGTTGAGATGAATTTCTTCTGGACTCCAACCATAGGCATTTTTAGCTTCGATAATTTCTACGACTTTCATGGTGTTGCCTGCAATTCGAGGCGTACCTGCTTCGTTAATTTCAATATATTTATAGTCGGTTTTCGTCGCGGTCATTTGTTGCTTTTCGAGGGGGTTATCGATCCGTATTCTATCGTTTATGCACCCATTCAGTGTCAAGTGCAAACCCTTCGCGGTACGATAATATTGTACTTGCTTTTTCTGCGGTCATGACTTCACCTCGAACCGTTAGTGCACTTCCCGACCATACTCAATTGCCTTGTGAGGATGGAGCTTTTGTGAAAAATTTTCAAGAACATCCTCAAAGCATTCTCCTCACAGATTCTATTACTCCCATTCTCGATCGCATTCATCCCGACGGACAGTATTGCATCGGTCAAGATAGCGGTATCTATTGGCGCATGACAGATCCGCCGCTTAATGGTGCAGAAGCCCCCGATTGGTTTTACGTTCCCCGCGTTCCCCCAACCTTAGATGGGCAAATGCGGCGTTCTTACGTGCTCTGGCAAGAAATTATTCCCCCGCAAATCGTTCTCGAATTTGTTTCGAGGAATGGGTCGGAGGAACGAGATAAGACTCCGTGGAAGGGCAAATTTTGGATTTACGAGACGGTCATTCGTCCGGCTTATTATGGGATTTATGAGGTGAGGCAAGGGCGGGTAGAGGTGTATCGCTTAGTGGAAAATCGCTACGAACTCATGGCAGCAAATGAGCGCGATCGCTTTCCCCTCGATGCGTTGGGGGTTGAATTGGGAATCTGGCAAGGACGCTATAAAAATGTTGAGTTGCCGTGGTTGCGTTGGTGGGATAGTGAAGGGAATTTATTGCTGACAGGGGAGGAACGAGCCGAACTCGAACGGCAAGAAAAGGAACAGGAGCGAACTAGAGCAGAGCTCGCCGAGCTAATTTTACAGCAAGAACGTCAGGAGAAGGAACTCGAACGCGCCAGAGCAGAACGTGCCGAGTCGGAGTTGGAGGAGTTGAAAAAGCGCCTGCGAAAATTGGAAGGGGATGGATAGTTCAACAGACTAATGAGTTATAGCGTACCTATTTGTGACCGATGAGGGATGAACCCTTGGTAAAATTTGGTCATCAATTGCGTTACCCTGAAAACCAAAAATGAGAAAAATTGCACTTGGTTCGCTTTGGCTGGGATTTATCCTATACGCCTTTCTTGGGTCTCCGCCCGATCGCCCCGATACCCTAGATTTAATCCTCAACCTATCCACCGCCAATTGGGAAGGCATTAATCCCGCGATCGTTGCCTTGTTTAACATGATGGGAATCTTGCCGATCGCCTATGCCGCACTCATTCTCATCGACGGACGCGGCCAAAAAATCCCTGCCTATCCCTTCGCGATCGCCTCCTTCGCATTGGGTGCATTTGCCCTCATCCCCTATCTAGTCCTGCGCCAAGACAACCCTAGTTTTCACGGTCAAAAATCCTTTCTCCTCAATCTCCTCGATTCCCGTTGGTTGGGAATTTTACTGACGCTGGGTGCAAATATATTAATTGCCGGCGCGATCGCCTTGGGAGATTGGAGTGATTTTATCAACCAATGGCAAACCAGCCGTTTCATCCACGTTATGAGTCTCGATTTTTGCCTGTTATCCCTGTTACTTCCCACCCTTTTAGAAGATGATATGGCAAAGCGAGGGCTGAACAATCCGTTTATCTTTTGGGGGGTGTCCCTCCTTCCCCTCCTTGGCACATTGCTGTATCTCAGCCTGCGTCCCCCTTTAGCCAACGAAATACGAGAAATAACCCCAGAAACGCCGATCTCTTCGGCTTCTTAATCCAATGATAATCTTTTCCGTTCGGCGATCGCGATAAGATAATTGGCGGGAGAATACAGAGTAACAACCCCCCCAACCCAACCCCCCCACAAAACGAATAACCAACAACCCACAAAAAATGGCCAATTCCGAAACTGTTAAAGATTCCGTTAGTACCATCGATCTTAAAGCACCTAAATATTATTTTAATCGAGAACTGAGTTGGCTGGAATTCAACTATCGCGTATTGCACGAAGGCTTAGACGAGCGCACCCTGCTCCTCGATCGCCTGAAATTTTTTGCCATTTTTTGCTCGAATCTCGATGAATTTTTTATGGTTCGAGTGGCGGGATTGAAAAAACAAGAAGAAGCAAGGGTTAATAAACTCAGTTTTGACGGTCGCACCCCCTCAGAACAACTGCAAGAAATCCGCGATCGCCTTTCTCCCCTTATTCAAGAACAAGATCGGACTTTTGAGCGAGTTTTGAGACCCAAACTGGCCGAGGAAGGCGTTTATCTCCTCAACTATGTCGATCTCAATCAAGAACAGCGCAAGTATCTCCACAACTTCTTTGAAGAACATATCTTTCCCGTCCTCACTCCCCTTGCTGTCGATCCCTCTCACCCTTTTCCTTATATCTCTAACCTCAGTCTTAATTTAGCCGTATTGGTAAAAAACCCGGAAACTAAAGAGGAATTATTTGCGAGAATAAAAGTTCCTTCCACCTTATCTCGTTTCGTTCCCTTTCCCAAGCACCTGCAACACGCCGGAGAAACCCCCCCAGTCTGGACGGGAATTCCCATCGAACAAGCCATCGCCCACAATCTCGATACCCTCTTTCCGGGGATGAACGTGCAAGAGTGCTATCCTTTCCGCGTCACCCGCAATGCCGATTTATCCGTCGAAGAGGATGAAGCCGACGATCTCTTGCTGGCGATCGAACAAGAAGTTCGCAAGCGGCGCATTGGTAAATCGGCAGTCCGTTTAGAACTACAAGCCTCAATGCCGGAAAATGTCCGCAATACCCTGATTCGGGGCTTGGATTTAAGCGAGGATGAAGTCTATGAATTTGAAGGATTACTCGGTTTAAACGATCTCTTTTTCTTTATGAAACTCCCTCTTTCCTACTTAAAAGAGGCAAATTGGACTCCTGTAGTCCCGCCAAGATTGCAACGAATGTTAGATGCAGTCGAAACCAGCCGCAAGCTAGATCGCGAAGAAGGTGAAGATTTCTTCGACGTACTAGCACAAAAGGATTTATTAGTCCACCATCCCTACGAATCTTTTACAGCTTCAGTACAGGAATTTATCACGCAAGCCGCCCACGATCCCCAAGTACTGGCGATTAAATTAACGTTATATCGCACTTCTGGGGATTCTCCCATCATCAATGCCTTAATTGATGCTGCCGAAAATGGCAAGCAAGTTGTTGCGTTGGTCGAATTAAAAGCGCGATTTGATGAGGAAAATAACATTCTTTGGGCGCGAAAATTAGAACAGGCTGGCGTTCACGTCGTCTATGGTTTAGTCGGCTTAAAAACCCACACAAAAATCACTTTAGTCGTGCGCCAAGAAGAAGAGAAAATTCGTCGCTACGTTCACATCGGAACGGGAAATTATAATCCTAAAACCGCTCGCTTGTACACGGATTTGGGATTATTAAGCAGTCGAGAAGAATTAGGGGCGGATATGACGGATTTGTTTAACTTCTTAACGGGTTATTCGAGACAGCGTTCCTATCGCAGACTGCTCGTTTCTCCGGTGAATTTGCGCGATCGCATGGTGGAATTAATCGAACGGGAAATCGAAAACTGTCAAAATGAGGGAATCGGGCGCATCGTCGCCAAAATGAATTCCTTAGTTGATGCTAAAATGATTGCCAAACTTTACGAAGCCTCCCAAGCCGGGGTTAAAATCGACCTCATCATTCGTGGAATTTGTTGCTTGCGTCCGGGAGTTGAAGGGGTGAGCGAGAATATTAATGTCATCAGCATTGTCGGACAATTATTAGAGCATTCCCGCATTTATTATTTTTACAATATGGGCAATGAAGAAGTCTATATTGGCAGTGCCGATTGGATGACCCGCAATTTAGATCGACGAGTCGAAGCCATTACGCCAATCGACGATCCCGATCTGCGTAAAGATCTGCAAGAAATATTAGGAGTCATGCTCGCAGATAATCGCCAAGCTTGGGAATTACAAGACGATGGCAGTTATCTTCAACGCAAACCCCGATCCGACGATCGCGATCGTAGCGCCCAAAAAACCCTCATGGAAATGGCCCTCATGGGTAACGGATAATGCAAAATTCAAAAACATTCCCTCATTTTGAACTTTGAATTCATAATGTTTGAATTGAGATCAGCGATCGCGACGCAACAGCCAAACCATAAGAGCAACGAGTCCCACCTGCAAGGCAAAATTGGGCAATGCCCGCAAAATATCTCGTCCCGAGGCGAGTTGGGCGAGAAAAATAAACGCCCCGATCCCTCCCGAAGCAGCAAAACTCAAATAAATAAAACGACGCAAGCCCCGATAAGGAGATTTGAGTTCCGCTTTCAAACGCTTGTATTCCTCCGGACTCAAGGATTTTGCGGGTTTGTTCAGATCTGGCATAATGACATCCCTTGGCAAAACTGAGAAATAGCGATCTTTTCTATTGCGATCGCGCTGTTTTCCGCTATAATAGGATACCGTGTTTGCGCTCGTGGTAAGGCGATTTTGGCAAACGTTTCTTCTTTGCCCTTGTAGCTCAGTGGTAGAGCATTCCACTCGTAATGGAAGGGTCGCTGGTTCAAATCCAGTCAAGGGCTTTTTTCAATTATCAAAATTTATTATGACGGTGGCAAATTCAACTTCAACAACAGATTCTCAAACCATTGAACTTGCTCCGAGCTATGTTTTACCGTTGCTTATTTTAATGGGTTCGCTGCCTTTAATTTTATGGTTCCCTTGGGTGGGAGGCGCGGTCGCCTTGTTTAGTTTTTTTCTTCTTTTGCAAGCCGCAACCCTGCGCTTGCGCTTTAGCGAAACAGCTTTAGATGTCTATCGCGGAGAAAAACAAATTCGTCATTTTCCCTATCGAGATTGGCAAAATTGGCGAATCTATTGGCAGCCAATTCCCATTTTGTTTTATTTTAAAGAAGTTAAAAGCATTCATTTTCTTCCCGTTCTCTTCGATCCCCGAACTTTGAAAACCTGCTTAGACCCGTTACCGCGCATTGATTGATGAATCCAGACGAAACCTCGATTCCAGAAGAATCTAACTGGCCGCTTGAAGAGTCCTCAGAGGCAGAAAAGCGACAACCCCTTCCCGAATTAAAAACATTGGGAACGTTCCCCGATGGCTCATCTGCTCCGTCGCAAACCGATCGTTTGGATTCCTCCCAGTCAGATTCCTCCCAGTCAGATGCGATCGAACCGGAAAATCCATCAGAAGAACTCGCAGATTTTTTACCCGATCGCGTTGTACCTTCCGAATCTGTAGAAACCGACTCGGAAGGATGGCCCGATATTGGGGAAGTTGAGGAAACTGAGAAATCATCTTCTTTGGAGACTGAGGAAGAAGCACCGATCTCTCCTCCCGAAACGGCAACACGAGAAGACCATTACCCAAAAGAAGCCTTACAAGCAAGCATTACCGATTTAGAACGGCACAAGGCAGAATTAGAAGCAGAAGTGAACGACCTCGAAAATCAACGAGAACGCTTAATTGCTTCGGAAACGACCGCCGTGCAAGAGGCGATCGCTCGCATGATTCTCAATGGGACGAAAGAACTTGAAGAACGGCGAGAAATTCTGCAACAGGATGTAGAAAAATTGGAAAAACGCCGCGATCGCGCTCGAGAAGAAATGAGCAAGAATTTCTCGGGAGTCTCCCAAGATATCGCCATTCGCGTTCAGAGTTTCAAAAATTATCTCGTGGGGAGCTTGCAAGAATTGGCCGAAACGGCCGAACAGTTGAACTTGCCCGAATCTCGTCCCTCCCGAGAGCTAAGCCCCCGAGAGCGGCGATCGCGAGAAGAACGTCAACCCAAGGAAGCCCCCAGTCCCCAATTTGCCAAACAAAGTTTTAAAGAACAGCAGCGACAAGTTAGCAGCATCCTCGATCGCTATCGGACCCGTCCGGACTACTACGGTCCCCCTTGGCAGTTACGGCGAACCTTTGAACCCATTCACGCCGAACGGGTGCAACAGTGGTTTTTCAAACAAGGAGGACGAGGAACCACGCGATCGATGGGCTCTCGCCTGCAAAATATCCTCATTGCCTCGGCAGCCATTTCCGTCCTGCGACACCTCTATGACGATCGCTTGCGGGTGTTAGTCCTGGCCAATACCCCCGAACGCGTGGGAGAATGGCGCAGGGGCTTGCAAGACTGCTTGGGGATCTCTCGGGGGGATTTTGGACCGAAACGAGGCATCAGTTTGTTTGAGTCTCCAGAAGCCCTCGTGCAAAAAGCCGATCGCTTTGTGGAGGAAAAGCAACTTCCCATGATTATCATGGACGAAACGGAAGATTTGGTAAACTTATCTCTCTTGCAATTTCCCCTCTGGCTGGCATTTGCCCCAGATCCGACGCAAATTTCCAGCTATGTGTATTAATGTTAAATTCAGTGATACCATAGCAATCGATTTCGCATAAAATTGAACTGCATTCACGACCCCTCACCGCGCTTCGCCTCAAAATGAGAGAAGAAAGATCGCCCGAT
This sequence comes from Cyanobacteria bacterium SBLK, assembly GCA_017746715.1. Classification (GTDB taxonomy): domain Bacteria; phylum Cyanobacteriota; class Cyanobacteriia; order Cyanobacteriales; family Spirulinaceae; genus CCY15215. The sequence goes on along the minus strand of JAGHZQ010000069.1, from coordinate 108,123 downwards.
CTCGTCGCGTTGTCCTGTGAATTCATCGACAATTGTTTGCGTTTTCTCTCGATTGACTGTCGCGATTGTATCCTTGTACTCTCACCAAATCTTCAAGAGATGAGGTAAAATCAATCGCTTCTTTATTAAGAATTTATTTCGATCGCGTTGGTAGGTTTGCTAACTTAAAATCGGTCGGATAAAACAAAAATAAAACCATTTTTTTGAATTGGGGAGTTTTTTAATGTCTTGGACGATTTGCGGATTGTTTGCATTGGTCGCTTATTTCTTGGGATCGCTACCCACGGGATATTTAATGGCTAAATCCCTCAAAGGAATCGATATTCGCGAATGCGGTTCCGGTTCGACGGGGGCAACAAATGTATTGCGGACGGTGGGCAAAGAAGCAGCGATCGCGGTACTGGCGATCGACATTCTCAAAGGCGCAATCGCCCTACTTTTAGTGCGCGAGTTTTACCTCATGACGGGAGGCAATATTCTCTCTTTAAGTTGGCAGCCTTGGCTGATAACATTTGCAGGAATTTTAGCCATTCTCGGTCATAGTAAATCGATTTGGCTGCAATTTAAAGGAGGTAAATCCGTGGCCACCAGTTTGGGGGTTTTATTGGTCATGAATCCTTGGGTTGCCTTGGGAACGATGGCCGTATTTGGATTGGTTTTGGTCGCTCGGCATATTGTTTCTTTGGGGTCGATTTGCGGTGCGATCGCTGTTAATATTTTAATGGTGGCCCTACATCAACCCTTACCCTATTGTCTCTTTGCCGCGATCGCCGGAATTTACGTGATCTTGCGCCATCGCAGCAATATCGAACGCTTGCTAGCAGGAATCGAACCCGCCATCGGCAGGCAACTATAAAGAGTTCGAGGTTCTCGTTTTGGATATTCCGACAGATAGGGGCGATCGTACAATTGCGATCGCCCCGAAAATTATTATTTTTGAATATTTAGATTCCAATCGTAATCGAGATAGCGAATGTCATATTCTCCCGCTTCCAAATATTCGCGGTCTCCATCGCTGACGTATTGACTGATAAAATTTAAAGTTGCCCGTTGTTTGCCATTCCCCGTAAATTTCCCTTCTTCTACCGCGAAATCTTTCTCCCAATCGCTGCCAAACCAATCAAAAATCGCCGAGATAGCAACTTTATTATTCTCGCGATCGATTTGGATACCGTGAGGGCTATTAATCCACCGTTGGGTTTGTTCTTCTAACTGTTCTTCTAACTTCTCTCCCGTATAGGGTTCGTTGTTGAGAATGGGACAGCTAATCGCCGCACAATTAATCGCGGCATGAATGCGCGGTTCATTGTAATTTGGACGCAAGGTTTGATGTTCGATATTATCCAAAGTTTTAGAATCTTCGACAATTTTAAAGCGGCGTACTTTCCAAACGCCCAAAATATCTCTAATGCTTCCTTTTAGTGGGTTTTGATCGATAATTGATTGTAAAGTAAAAGCATTATAAGCGTTGATCCAAAAGGCAATCTGTTCTTTATCGTTCCAAGAATCAAAGGTTTCTTGAGAAACTAACGCAAAAGATTGATTGAAGCGATCCAGTTTTTGGCGATTGAGTTGCAATCCCTTATAATCGACAAAACCATCTTGACTGACATGGGTTTTGAGAACCTCCGCATATTCATTGTAGGTAAAGTTAGAGTCTTGCGATCGCGTTTCTTCGATGGTATTATTTGGAGTCGCTGCTTGTAGAAAAGGGAGCGAACCGCATCCCGTGAGAAGAGGGAGAGCAAAGCCAAGTATAACAAAATGTCTGGTTAAGTTTAGTTTGGTTAAATTCATTGCTCTAGGAAAAGATTTGTAACTTACACGACATTTATCCCACGACGATCTGAGAAAATCCTGAAAATATATTGAATCGTTGATGATTATTGCGCGTGTTTAACAACAATACCAATACCCAACAACTTACCGAAAGAGGGATTTATCCCTGTCCTGTATGTCGCTGCGGTCAAGTCACGACAATGCCCTTAATGGAAGCAATGAATTGCGATACCTGCCTTCATATTTTTGCACCGGATTGGGAACAACAACAACTCAAATTAGCCGATAGCGAAATGGCTTTAACGTGGTATTGGACGGGGAAGTGTTGGAAAGATGCTTATAGTGCGGGATTTGAACCTCATTGGGGATATGGGTTAGGTGCTTTTCTATTTGTGAGTTTGCCAACGGGATTAGTAGGCTTATCCGCTTATCTTTTCCCTCCATTACCGGGAAGTCGCGGTTCTTGGTTTCCTTTTGTTTGGATGGGGATTGTGTTTGTTACTCATTTATCCTGCTTGGTGTGGTTGGCCATCGAGTATTATCAGTTTCCTTTTTTCTTATATTTGAGAGCGCGAAGACGGCGTTAACGCAATCGCGAGATACCTTAACTTTTTAATTTGATAGTAATGTCTCAACTGAATTCTAGAAAATTACAACGACTTCTAATTATTTATTCTGCCTCGGGACTTTTTTCCTTGAGTGCAATTGTTGCTGCTGCCAGCATTTTTCCCTTCTCTCAACAACTCAAAAAAAATGAAGAAAGGCATTTACAACTGATGCTGAATAGTCGCACGAGAACCGTTGACGAGTTCTTATTACGAGCCAAAGATGTTGCTCTACAAATTACCAGTCGAACTCGGGGTCGTCAATTATTAGAAGGCTACAATAAAGGAGAAATAGAACGACAAGAAACTACAGAATTTACCGAGAAAATCTTAACCGATGCCCTCGAACGCACGGAAGATGCGATTGGAATTACAAGACTTGACAACCGAGAAAACCCAATCGCCCGAGTCGGACGCTCCATTCCAAAACAATTTTGGCAAATTCCCTCTCAACAGTCCCAAAACGCCCGAGTTAGCAATCCTATTGAATTAGAAAATAATCCTTATATTATTATTGGTGCGCCGATTATTAATCCGCAGTCTCGTGAAAGAGTGGGGACGGATATCGTTCTTTTTAAGGTTGATAGTTTGCAGCAAATTATTCAAAATTATACCCGCTCGGGAGAAACCGGAGAAATTATTCTCGGAACGGTCGATCGCGATCGCGTTGAAATTTTTTTCCCGAAGCAGGACGCTACCGAGGAAACATTACTCGATCGCGATCGAGCAATCCGAAAAGCAGTTGAAGGCCAACAAACAGGATTATTAAGGGGGAAAACTAGGCAATCTTTTGCCTTTGAACCCGTTCGGGAAACTCAATGGGGATTAGTCGCTAAAGTTGACGATCGCAAACTCTATGCCGTTGTCAATCGACAGATTAAAACCGTAACCATTGCGATTATTTTTGTTTCGCTTTTGGGAACGGTTGGAACGATCCTTTTAATTCGCCCCCTTACAGGTAAAGCGATCGTGGGAGTAGATAAATTAAAAAAACAAGTCCGAGAGAAAACCTTCGCTTTACAGAAACTCAAGCAAACTCAAGTTCAACTCATCCAACAAGAAAAAATGGCAACATTGGGTCAATTAGTTGCAGGAGTTGCCCACGAAATCAACAATCCGATTAGTTTTATTTACGGCAATATCGATCATGCCAGAAACCATGTTGAAGACTTAAAAAACTTAATTGAATTATATCAGCACTACTATCCTCAACCTGAAAGTACAATCCAAGAAAATCTTGAAGAAATTGAATTAGAATTTATTGTCGAAGATTTGAGTAATATTTTTAACTCGATGGAAATGGGATCCGAACGAATTCGAAAGATTGTGTTATCTTTGCGAAATTTTTCCCGTTTGGATGAAGCAAACATGAAAAAAGTAGATATTAACGAAGGATTGCAAAGCACCTTAATGATTCTGAAAAGTCAGTGCAAAGCAACGAGGGATCGCCCGGAAATCGAGATCGTCACGCAATATGGAAAACTGCCTGCCATTGATTGTTATCCCAGTCTTCTCAATCAAGTTTTTCTGAATTTAATTAGTAATGCAATCGATGCGATCGAAGAAAAATATCAATTAGAAAAATATCAATTTCAAAAGCAATCTCCAATTATTAAGATCGTAACAGAGGAACGCCATTCAAAATGGATTATCATTCAGATTGAAGATAATGGCATTGGGATCGAAAGGGAGGTACGCGAAAAACTCTTTGAACCCTTCTTCACAACTAAAACATTGGGTCAAGGAACGGGCTTGGGTTTATCGATCGCCTATTCTATTATTGTAGAACAACATGGGGGACAATTATCTTGCCAGTCTCAACCCGGAGAAGGATGTAAATTTATTATTGAAATTCCTATCAGGCAAGTTTCTCGGAGTGAATGCGATCGCGTTGAAGAGATGGAAGCGATCGGGACAATACCTTTATCATAATAGCATCTTTGCCAACAACAATAGCAATTTAGCAAGAATTGAGGAATCAATTTTTCTTGTTCTGGTGACAGTTCAAAAAGCATGATTTTTGATTTTTTTTAATTTATTCCAGTCAATTATAATTATAACATTTTTACCAGCGATAATAGCGATAGGGATCGTCGCCGAGTTCAAAATCTTCGCGATAGTCGGGATGATAAAGAGAAAGCGAGGATTGTTGTTGGGAAATTGCCTCAAAAATGGCGCGATCGCCCGCAAAACTCGCCCCTAAATTCGCTAGAATTTGTACCATACTTCGAGTATATCGCCAACGCGTATAACGCAGATAGGTTCGTTTGTCGGCACTCAGGCGATCGCGATCGAATTGATAAAAAATTGCCGTTCCTTTACCCAATTTTATCCGACTCAATCCCCCATTTGCTCCAATTTCTCCCCCCGACGCAACAACCCTCGCAGAATAATCGGTTCGACTTCTGAGATCGGAAATACTGAGACCTTTTAATTCTTGCCATTTCGGGATATTTAAAGAATAGCCAAAATTCTCGACAGTTTTAAAATCAATCCCTAATATTGAATACACGCGAGGCAGAAAAAATATTTTTCCTCCTTGTTGTAAATAGGCTTTTAATTCTTCCTCATCTAACTGGATTCGATCGCCAATAATCGCTAAATCTGCATTGCTTTTCAATTGGTTTGCTTGCTGATAAATTAATCCTAATTCATCGAGTTGAGCGGCATCGCGAGAATGACCGAGGAAAATAACGCGATCGCTTTTTTCTGTCAGAGGTGCAGTTGCTGCATAGTTAATAATTTGTCGGATAATGCGATCGGTTGCTGGATCTTTCAATGCAAAATCTTCCAAGTCTAAAGTACATAAAATCACTCTTCCTTTGCCATAATCTAACTCTAATAAAGGACTGTAAGCGAGATCGAATTCTCCTTCTAAAATCGGTCGCCAAGAACTGAGATGTGGCTTTTCTAACATAGCACTACTAACCGTACCGCGATTGCTCCAATGCCAGCCATATTTCGGCGTTCCATTTGCCGTCCATTCTCGCTGAGTATTTAAGGGATTGGGATAGGCATCTATCAGGGTACTTTCTCCTCGCCAATCGCGCAAATCCAGCCGATCTAAACCTCGTAAAATAGGATGGTTGGAGTTTACGGGAAAAACCCGACGACTTAAATGCTTCGCAACGCGAAAATTGGCGCGATCGGCGAACCAATTTGGTTTTTGCGTAAAGATTAGCACCCTTCCTCCTTCTTTGACAAAAGATTCGAGATCGATCGGGATTTTTGTTTGTGTAGATAGAGCTTCTCGTCCGATAATCAATAATGAATCTTTGTTCATTTCGCGATCGCCAATCTGAAAACCCAGCGATTGCAGCATTTCTGTCGTTTTTCCTACCGGATCGAAAATTGTAACTCGGCGATCGCTCTTCTCTACTGGTGGAAAGATGCGAAAATTAAAGGTATCGGAATGCAAGCGATCGCCAATTTTAGCATTGAGTTGAATTTTGCCATTAGTTTTGGTTAAAACTGTGGGGAGATCGGTATTAATGGGAAAAAATAAAGTTTGTGCGGGTTGAATCCTTCCTTGTTTTTCCCCTGTAATAATTTTTTTTTCTCTAGCATTAATCTCCCAAACGAGAGAAAAAGGTTTCTCTTCTCGACTGTCGTTAATTAAAATTAATTGTTTTTCTAAGATTTCTCCGGATTTAAAATTGCGATCTTTGCTGGTAAAATTTGGAAACCCGGCGATCCAGACTAAAGTTTCTGCATTATTTGCGAGTAAAGCATTGGCAGCCAGATAGAGATAATATTCTGGAGGTTGTAAATAATTAAACAATCGCTTTTCGAGGCGATCGAGATAAACGCCGCGATGTCCTTCTTTAAAAGTCTCAATATCGATCGTTTCTCGACCATTTGACGTGATTTCCCATCCTTGTGCATCTTCCCACGGAATCATCCCCCCTGTTATTCCCATGGTTCGCCAACTGCGCCAAGTATTGTTAATAAAAAGATTCTGTAATTGTTGAAAAGCAGGTGCAAAAAAGAGTTCGGATTGACCGTGAAAATTCTTATACTGTTGTTCGCCTAAAAAATAATCTTCGATCTTTTGACGATAAGTAGATGTTTCTAGTTGATAGGCTTCATTCCCTAAATAAATTGCGCTAAATTCCGTCAGTAAAGGCTCGCTTAAAATTGCACCGCCAAACCCGTTTCTTCCTCGCATCATTGTCGGATGTAACGGCGTGCCAAATTCTACTACCATGTAAGGCATTTCGCCGAATTCTTGCCAATGAGATAACCATTCTTCTCTCTCTTGTAAAGGAATCAAATTCAGATAAGAATTAAGGGCATAAATATCGCCAAAAAATGCACCTTGGTGCATCATCACCGGACGAGTTGGATCGTATTGTTTAATGGTTTGGAGAATATCGTTAGCAATGGGTCGGATTTTATCAATTCTTTCATTTTCGATTCGAGTTAATCCTCCAGCAAAATTTTTAATACCAAGATGGCGAGGATTTTGATCGTCACTATTTCCAAAATAATTGGGACTATTCGCCCATAACAAAATTGAAGGATGATTGCGATCGCGTCGCAATTCTCGCAACATCTTTGCTTCCCATTCTTTCTTCCCTCCCCACCGCCAGCGATCGGGATAACCATCGCGGACGGCATCCAATGCCGGTATAATTAAAGGAAATCCTTTTAAGTCCGCACGTTCTGCTAAAAGATGTCGAAAATGCCATCTTCCTCGCTCGAAATGATTCCATGGCCAAGCCATTGCAATATTATATCCTGTCTTTAGATATCCCTCGATCCTGCCATCGATAACTCTAGGATTGCCCACTCCCCACCCTTGCCAAGAATCTTGGTATAATGTAGGTCGAAAGCGAATTTCCGTACCATTTAAATAAAACTTCTTCCCTTCAATCCAAAACTCGCGAAACCCGAAACTTTGATCGTAGCGATCGCGAATTCCTTCCCCTTCAATTTCCAATCTCAAAGTATATAAATTTGGCTTTTCTAAATCCCACAAGCGAGGATTTTTCCAATCCCAAATCAACTCTAAATTTTGCTTGATTTTCTTCCTAATTTGTGCTAAAGATGTAAATTCTTTTTCTAGTTTTCCAGCCTCATTGAAGAGTTTAGCGGTAATTTTTACTTCAGTCGATCGCGAAATATTAGTTAACTCAACATCAAGTTTTATGGTGCGATCGCGAATTGAAGGTTGCACAAAAATATCGCTGATATGAGCACCCCGAGGATAACTTAATAAGCTAACTTCTCCAATGATTCCTTTTGACTCTAATTCCGATTGAGTCGTAAAGATTTCATTAGGAGTCATGATTACAGTTTTTTCTTCTTCATCTTTAGCAGCAACAACTAAAAGCTCGAGGGTAATTTCTCGACCTGCTTCAACTTTTTCAGTAATTTCAACAGCACCATAGGGAGAAGCGATCGCGCCACAAGGTGTACGATCGATATAAATTTCTGCATCGGTACTGAGACGATCCACACTCAAAACAATCGAGCGATCGCGCCAATTGTCAGGGATTTTAATGGTTTTGCGATACCATGCTTTCGAGAGCGTTTTGCCATTAAAACGATCCCATGCCTGCCCCATTCCGCGTTCGAGAATACCGGGAACAGAATCTAGATTTTCTGCTTGCCAATCTCCCGGAACTTGTATTTTTCCCCATCCCTCTTGTGGAGGCAGATTTTCACTTTGGGATATAGCTGGAATAAATTGCCAAATCCCATTTAAATAAACCCGATCTCTTTGAGGATTTATCGGCACTTTAGTTAAAGGAAGACTGCTGCTAATTTCAACCGTAGGGCAGGCAAAAGTAATGCGATCGCGATCGCAACTATCCAGTAAAATAAGACTGAAAATAGCAATAGAAAATTTCGTAACTTTCCATATTTTCACTAAAATCATAACAATTAATATTGTTCATGATAAACTTTATCGCGGCTGTCAATTTTAACAATCTTTCTAAAAATGCAATTGTCTTTTTCTATTGTACCGCCGATCTCATTCCCACAAAAATTCTCCTCATCGTTGCGATTTGTTCGAATTGTCCAAAAAGAGTTTATGTTCTGTAACAAATAGCACATCTCGCTAAAAGATAGGTTAGGCTCGAGGTGAAATCTCGATATTAGCCGATTGAAAAGCGGAGGAAAACATGATGAATGCCGAAAATATTCACGAGATATTAGCGATCGCGACCATTGCCGGATCTTGTGCGATTTTATCGCCGATCCTCTGCTGGGTCTTGCTCCCGCACTATCTCAAAAAAAATTAAGAAAACGCCAATGGGGAATTGAGTTGCTGTTTCTCATTGGCCAATTTACTATTACCAAAAAGAAAAAGCTGACATACAATAACCGTAGAACCCCAGAGCCTCCAACCCCATTCTAGCCATGAGCGCAGTTCTACAGGTCGGCGATCGCCAACTCGATGCCGAACAATTTATTGCCCTGCTGACTTCTCCTCAAGTTCTTCCCCATCTCCTGCGGGAAATTGTTATCGACGGAGCGATCGCCTCCATCCCCCACACGCGAGAAGAATTAGAACAGTTTTGCCGTCAATTTCTCCAACAGCCAGAAAACCGCAAGTTACCCCGCAAAGAACTTGCCCGCACCGCATCGCGACAGCTGAAACTAGAAAAATTTAAAGAGGAAAACTGGGGGGCGCAAGTTGAAGCAGAATTTCTCAGCAATAAAGAACAGTACGATCGCGTTCTTTTCTCCATCATTCAAAGCGAAGAATTGGAGATTATCCAAGAACTGTATTTTCGCCTGCAAGAAGAAGAGGCAGCTTTTGAGGAGTTGGCGATGCAGTATTCCCAAGGTCCGGAATCTCACAGTAACGGCTTAGTCGGGCCCATCGAACTGCAAAATCTCCATCCCAAACTCGCTCAAATGTTGCGGATCTCCCAACCCGGACAGATTTCTCCGCCGTTTCGCGTTGATAAATGGGTGGCGATCGCCCGTTTGGAACGCTACATCCCGACGAAATTCAATACTGATTTACGCAAACGCCTTTTAAGCCAACGTTTTGAGGCATGGGTGGCAGCAAAAATCGCACAAGAGTCCGCAACCTTAAAGATATCTCGAAATATGGAACTCCCCGACGCGGTCATTCCTTTATTGGAAGATGCGGCTTCTGAAATTGAGGAAGTCCTGGAAGAAACCGTTCCCGAAGAAGCAATCGAGGTTTCCGATGCCGTGAGTTTTGACGCGATCGCAAACCCTACCGAACCGATTTCCGATTCCGAAACCGCTACCCATGCCAAAATTGGGAAAAAGTGGCGCGGTTATATGCCTCTGAGAATGCGAGAAGCCGCCCTTCTGGCTTTAATTCCCCTTGCTTTAACAGGATGGTCGATCGGGGCCGTTTTTGGCTTTGGAACGCAAAAGAGTCCCTTTAGCACCCGTGCGACAGAAGCCGATCCGCCAGCACAAGCGAAAGCAGAAACCGCAAAAGCTCCCCTCGGCGTTCCCCAAAAAGAAGCCTTTCGCGTCGCCGTCAACCATGCCATAAGTGCGGCGGAATTAACCCAAACTGCTGCCACGCCAGAAGATTGGGATAAAGTGAGCCAAAATTGGCAGCAAGCGATCGCCCTCATGCGCGTCGTTCCCGTCAATGACGATTATTATACCGTCGCGAGAAAGAAAGTTATCGAATACCAAAGTTATCTCGAATATGCGAGTCAACAAGTCAACAATCCCGATGGCATCTTTCGGGCAGCAGTCAATCAAGCAATTTCCGCCGTAAATTCCACCCAAATCGCCCGTTTTCCCGAAGAGTGGGAACAAGCAGAACGAGATTGGCGGCGAGCGATCGAACTCATGAAAAAAGTGAGCGAAGATCATCCCAAATATGAGATTGCACGGGAAAAAGCAGAAGAATATCAAATTTATTTGACTTACGTGCGCGGGAATGGGCATTAATCTTCAATCTGCTGGTTTCCCAGGAGAGAAGCATCGGGAGCGCATTGAGCAGGAAAAGCCTAAAATTATCTGGGTTCGATCGTGAGAATTACTTTTTTATCTTACCCCGCAAGCACTTTTTCAGGGTTTCGTGAATTAAAGCATTGTCTTCCTCTGAAAATTCAAAACCCTGTCTTTCAATGGCCTTATTAGCAGCAATTAACGCATCGAAAGCTGCATTACTATCGGGAGTTCCTCGATCTTCTTGTTTTTTCTCTTCAATCGTACCTCGGATTTCTTCTTCGGTTTCTAAATGTCCCGCAAGTCGCTGGCCGGGTAAAAATGATTCTCTCATTTTCTGCAAGGCGGTAAATTCGTTGCTGGCTTCAACAGAAACATGTTTGACAATAATGGTTTTGGCGTAAAATTTAGACATTGGTTTTGTTCGTTATTGAGTTATCAAAATTAATTTTTCAAGCCAATTTTTAGCAACATTGTGGCACGACTGACCCCCTCGCGATTGCCAATGCTGGTTAAAGTTAAAGAATGCAAGCGATCGAATAAAGGCTGTCCTGCTAGTTCTAATAAGCGCAATCCCGGAAACTGTGCCTCAAATAGGGGGCGAACTTTACGCCAATTAATATAAAGATAACCGTTATTTTCTGAAGGTAACGGCGCGATCGCATCCTGAAAGACCGAACTCTCTGCTAAAGATTTAAAGTTGGCATCCGTCACTTTGGCGATCGCATCCAAAGCATTCGAGATCAGTTGATAATCGTCGATCTCTGTCAGTACTCCTTGCACGTCGGCATCGATTTTGTTGCCATTCGCGACAAATTTTGCCCAAATTTTCACGGGTTGTTTGCCCAGTTTAACCGTTCCCACATTTAAACCCCGCTCTCGTGCTGCATCATCTAAGTGAGACAAATGAGAAGCAATATCTTCCTTTTCCGTCTCCTCCCCTCGAGCGACAAACAGCCATCGCGTTTTCCCCTCCGCACCATCAGGTAATAGAGAAAGGGCATATTCTCCTTGCACCCAACTAAAAATATCTTCGGGCAAATCTAACCCCCGAGGGTCTTGCCATCGTGCCAAGGATTCAACCCATAAATCGGTAATGGGGCTATTTTCGCCAAACCCCGTTAGAATTTGCTGCCAAAATCCCTGCAAGTCTACCCCCGCCGCTGTCAGAATCGTTTGTGAGGGCAGATAATTTAGAGCTTGAATGGGTTCTGATAAAAGCGGTTGCGGGGGTTCTGATTTGACTACCCCAGAGAGAGCGCTCTGCGCCAGCAATCCTTGAGGATCGAGGGCAAAGGCAAGGGTTAAAGTCGGCGCGAGTTCTGTGGGTTCTCCTTCGAGATCTTTCGTTAAAGCGAGAAGATTGACGTAGGCAATGCTAATGCGCGGCATCTCGATTGTTGCCAGTGCAGCCTGATAATTCTCGGAATTCGCCAAATTAATGCCCGTTGCCTGCACGTTATTGATGGCGTCTCGCAACACCTTGGGATGATTGGCAAAAAGGACGTAGCGATCGCCGACAACTGCACTGGCAAGGGGCGTTTCTCCCGTTTGACGCGACTGGGTATAAATCATATTTACCCCCTGATAGGGTTCGAATACCAGATCCGCATCCCCGGCGATCGCGCTACGAGAGAAAAATAATTGTAAAAACTCTTTCGCATATTCCCCGTCTTTGGCCGAAACGACGAGCAAATAACCCGCTTTGCGTCCGTTTTCGGGATTGCGATCGTAGTCGAGGGAGGTCATGGCAATTGTGACTTCATTCCCCAACCAACCTTTTACGTCAGCATAGTAGTTTAAATTCGTTTTTGCCAGCAATCCGGATTTGATTTCATCAAGTTCTCGCCGCGACCGCCGTCTTTGTAATAGAGGCGTTTCCAATTGCAGCAGAGCTTCCAAGCGATCCGGATTAACCAGCAGGGACACCATCGCCGGTGCCCGTGCGGGGACGAAAATCGCTCCTTCTGGCGTTAATTTCGTGCCGCCTTCCTCGAGATCGAGGGGACTTTGCGCCAAGACCCAAAACAAACCCCCCGTTGCTACGGATAGGGATATAACAACGACAGCGATGAGAATGATGAAGAGAGAACGCAGTCTCATGAAGAACTCCGATTGCATTGCACTCCTCTCATTATTTCACTCTTGGGTTTTTTGCCAAAATAGAGTAACATGATTAAAAGTTCAACAAAACCACTGCTTCGGTCGAGCAGACTGATGTACTAAACTGGATTTACGTTTACAATGAACGAATCCAATTTGCTAACCCCAAGAGAAAATTCTAGAAATTCATAACCTCGAGGCATTATATGGCTACTCTCTCTCAGAATCCCGAAAAAGAAAAAGCACTTAAATTAGTTCTCAATCAAATCGAGCGTAACTTTGGTAAGGGGGCGATCGTTCGCTTGGGGGATGCGACCCGAATGCGGGTGGAAACCGTTTCCACCGGAGCATTAACCCTCGATCTGGCATTGGGCGGGGGTTTGCCCAAAGGTCGGATTATCGAGATCTACGGGCCCGAAAGTTCCGGTAAAACGACCTTAGCATTGCACGCGATCGCCGAGGTGCAAAAAACAGGAGGAGTTGCAGCCTTTGTCGATGCAGAACACGCCCTCGATCCGGCTTATTCGGCAGCCTTGGGGGTGGATATTGAAAACCTACTGGTGGCGCAACCGGATACGGGAGAATCGGGTTTAGAAATTGTCGATCAGTTAGTGCGATCGGCGGCGGTCGATATTGTAGTAGTGGACTCTGTTGCAGCTCTCGTCCCTCGGGCGGAAATTGAGGGAGAAATGGGAGATTTACAAGTCGGTTTGCAAGCGCGACTGATGAGTAAAGCGTTGCGAAAAATTGCTGGGAATGTAGGGAAATCGGAATCGACGGTGATCTTCCTCAATCAATTGCGACAAAAAATTGGTATTACGTACGGCAGCCCAGAAGTGACGACAGGAGGGAACGCGCTTAAGTTTTATGCTTCGGTGCGTTTGGATATTCGCCGCATTCAAACCTTGAAGAAAGGAAGTGAGGGGGAATACGGAATTCGCGCTAAAGTGAAAGTTGCAAAAAATAAAGTTGCCCCACCCTTCCGTATTGCCGAATTTGACATCATTTTCGGTCAAGGAATTTCTAGTTTGGGTTGCGTTCTGGATTTGGCCGAACAAACCGATGTAGTGGTACGCAAAGGCGCATGGTACAGTTACAAAGGGGATAATATCGCTCAAGGTCGCGATAATGCCGTGAAATATCTCGAAGCCAACCTCGAAATTGCCGAGGAAGTTTCCCAGCAAGTGCGGGAGAAATTGATGGCAGGGGCAACAGTGTCAGCGAATTCTGTGGCGGCGGCAGCAGAAGCGGAAGCGAAGAAGAAAGAGGAAAAAGAGAAAGAAGAAAACACGAATAACACGAATAATTCGGCAGCCGTTACCACTGAAACGCCAAGTAATTCCGGGACTTCCCGACGAGGACGCAAACCGAAAGCATCGGCATCGACAGCGAAGGAAGAAGAATAAAATTAAGATAGCAGAGGCGTTAAATTTAACGCCTCTGCCTTATTGTAAAGATAGACTAACTTATTCGAGAAATTGAAGAAGATTACAACGAACAAAAAATGATAGTTGTTGAATATAAAAGTTGAGGGAGAGGGGAAAATGCTTGATGACGATCGCAAATATTCAGTCGAGAAAAATCTATTCGGTTGGCCATATCAAGAATTTGAAGATTTCGTAAACAACATGCGATCGAAGGATGAAAAGCGCTCGATAGTTCTCGATTCAATTCTTCATTTTGAGAAAGCAGCTCGAGCAAAAGAATTAGCTTTGCTAGATAGGTGACATCGTCCCTCAATCAAACGCCTCTCCACTTACATTCCTCGCGTTAAGGTAAAGTTAGAGAAGTGGAAAATCCGATTCAAGAAATTCCCTGACAAAATAAAAAATTGCAACGACCTGACTCGATCTCATCATCCGTTACGAATTTACATATCTGCCCGAACTCGTCCAAAGTCTATATAGTATAAACTAAAGTTACCCAGAACAAAATTTTCGATCGGTTGTATGCCTTTTAAATCTCCGTTCAATCCCCTAACGAATTTATCGAGGGAACTACCTCCGCGCATAGTTTTACTGGTTTCCTTCATCCTGCAAATTTTTGGCATTGTCGGATTGGTCGGCTATCTTTCTTTGAGAAATGGACAGAAAGCCGTTAACGATCTGGCTTTACAAATTCGCAAAGAACTAACTGCCCGTATCGAACGAGCATTGCGAGCTTATACGGAAACCCGTCATACGATCGATAAACTTAACGCAAATACTCGAGTTCGCAGCGATATCGATACAGTTAATCTTAAAGAAACGCATCTTTTTTGGGAACAATCTCAACTATTCCAGGACAAAGGAAAACTGGCAAATAGATTAGGGAATTTTTACGGAGATCGATACGATTATCGGGCTCGTCCTTGGTATAAAAATGTCGTTGCTACGGGTAGACCCAGTTGGAGTGAAATTTATATCAATGCGGTCGTTAATCTCCCGATTCTTTCGGCCAATATACCTGTTTATGATGGGGAAGAATCTCTCGTGGGAGTTTGTACGACAGCTCTCTTTTTCTCAGAGGAATTCTCTCGATGTCTGCAAAATTTGGAAATTGGCAAGTCTGGAGAGACTTTTGTTATGGAGCGATCGGGAACTTTACGGGTGACATCCCTCGAAGAATTGCTCTACCTGCAAAAAAGAGAAGAGGGCGAGCGATTGAAAGAAACCGACCTGAAAAATCCTTTAGTACGAAAAACAGCGCGAGCCTTACAAACTGCGTTTGAAAATTTCGCTCGCATTCAAACCCCGCAAAAACTCGATCTTATCCTGACTACAATCGTACTGTGTCCGGCCGCTTTAGCCATTGCCGTCCGAGGAGGGAATGTATGAGCGATCTCCTATCTCCATCCGAACCGATCGGCATCCTTGTTGTCGATGATACACCAGAAAATTTAAGTGTATTGACGCAAATGCTCTCCGAACAAAATTATGAAGTTCGGGTTGCCCCCAATGGCAAATTGGCTTTACAATCAATCCGCTCGAAACCCCCTCATTTAGTTTTGCTGGATATCAACATGCCCGGATTAAATGGCTATCAAGTCTGCGAAACTTTAAAAGCCGATCCCGAAATTTGCGATATTCCCGTGATGTTTATCAGTGCTTTGCACGAACCGATCGATAAACTCCAAGGGTTTCAAGCGGGCGGTGTCGATTATATTACCAAACCCTTTGAAGCGATCGAAGTATTGGCACGAATTGAAAATCAACTGCATATGAGATCGCTGCAACTTCAACTGCAACGTCAAAATGAACAACTCCAACAAGAAATTGAATCCCGCCAAGCTGTTGAGGAATACTTGCGAATCTTGAAAAGAGCGATCGCCGAGTCGATCGATGGTATTATTATCGCTGAAGCTCGGGTGGAAAACTACCCTATTATTTTCGTGAATAATGGCTTCGAGCGCATTACGGGCTACCGTCGCGAGGAAGTGTTAGGAGAAGATTTTTGTGGTCTCGCGGCAAGCGATCGCGAAAATCCCAATTTTCAGAAATTACAACAGGCCCTCGCAACCCGAGAATCTTGCCAAGTGCTTTTCCAGAATTATCGGAAAGATGGAGCGCAATTTTGGAGTGAATTGAGCCTTTCTCCCGTTCACGATGCCCAAGGAGATGTCACCCACTTTATTGGCATTCAAAGCGATGTCAGCAATCGTATCAGCGTCAAAGAAGAGCTCGTTCGCGCCAAAGAAACTGCCGATGCAGCCAATAAAGCTAAAAGTACCTTTATTGCTAATATGAGCCACGAATTGCGCTCCCCTCTCAATGCCATCCTCGGCTTTTCGCAACTGATGAATCGCTCTAAGGAGCTCTCCCAAAGCGATCGCGAAAACATTAATATTATCAATCGCAGTGGCGAACATTTGCTCACTCTCATCAATAATATTTTAGACCTCTCGAAAATCGAAGCCGGTAAAACCATCCTGCAACCCGTCAATTTTGACCTTTACGGTCTCTTGGATGACGTGGAGGATATGTTTGTCTTGCAAGCGGAAAATAAAGGCTTGGAATTAATTTTCGAACGGGAAAAAAGCCTGCCGCAATATATCTGCACCGATCTCGTCAAACTGCGCCAAGTGCTGATTAATTTATTAGGTAATGCCATTAAATTCACGCCCAAAGGATTCGTTGCCGTGAGAACGAATCCATCACCAGTTACCAGTTACCAGTTACCAGTTACCCGTCAAACAACCAACAACCAACAACCAACAACTATTTGCTTTGAAGTCGAAGACACGGGGATGGGAATTGCACCGGAGGAACGAGATCGCCTGTTTGAAGCATTTATGCAAACCCAATCGGGAGAAGATATCCAAGAAGGAACGGGTTTGGGATTGCTCATTTCTCGCAAATTTATTCGCTTGATGGGGGGAGATATTGGCGTCCGCAGCGTCCTCGGACAAGGGAGTACATTTAGCTTTGATATTCAAGTCGAGCTGGCTCCGGCCACGCGCGTTTCTCAAAAAACAACTAAACATCGAGTCGTTGCCCTCGCCGATCGCCAAATCGAATACCGCATTTTAGTCGTTGACGATCGCCCCAGCAATCGCATTCTCCTCGTCAAACTGCTACAACCCCTTGGCTTTAAGGTCAAAGAAGCCGAAAATGGAAAACAAGCCCTCGAAATCTGGGAAACTTGGGATCCCCATCTCATTTGGATGGATATGCGCATGCCCGTCATGGATGGCTATGAAGCCACCAAATACATCAAGCGAACCATCAAAGGAAATGCCACGGTGGTGATTGCTTTAACGGCAAGTGCCCTAGAAGAGGAAAAAGCGATCGTTTTATCGGCCGGATGCGACGACTTCGTGCGCAAACCCTTCCGAGAGGAAGAACTTTTTGAGACAATGGCCAAGCATTTAGGAGTCCATTATGTTTATGATGATATCGATCGACATTTTCAAGATCGCAGCGATCGCGATCTTTTAGATTCTGGAATCTTGCGGGTGATGCCCGTACCTTGGCAAGAGCGACTCTACCAAGCCGCCGTCGATTTAGATGACGAACAAATTCTCGCCCTAACAGCAGAAATTCCCGAAGATTATAGCGATCTGGCCAAAGCGATCGCGAATCTGGTCAACCAATTTCGTCTTGATAAAATTATTGAATTAATCGAAAAAATTTAAGAATGACTACAGCGCAAGATCAAAAAACTTTTGGCGATATTTTAATTGTTGACGACCTTCCGGAAAATTTGCGAGTTCTCTCGCAAATGCTGTCAGAAAATGGCTATAAAGTTCGCAAGGCTATCAATGGTAAAATTGCTTTGCGAGCGGCAAAATCCTCGGCTCCCGATTTGATTTTGCTGGACATTAAAATGCCCGATATGGATGGTTATGAAGTCTGCGCTCAACTCAAAGCCGATCCCGAAACCTCAGAAATCCCCGTAATTTTTATTAGTGCCTTAGATGAAGTTTTGGATAAAGTTAGAGCCTTTCAAATGGGAGGAATCGACTATATCACCAAACCCTTTCAAGTTGAAGAGGTGATCGCTCGCATTGAAAGTCAACTCACCATTCAGCGCCAAAAATTGCAATTGCAACAAGAAATTAAGCAACGCAAAGAAGCCGAAGAAATTTTGCATCAATCCCGCGCTCTCCTTGCCAGTATTTTAAGTACTTCTCAAGATGGAATTGCCGCTCTAGAAGCCGTGCGAGTCCCGACAACG
The DNA here is from genome assembly GCA_017746715.1 of Cyanobacteria bacterium SBLK. Taxonomy (GTDB): domain Bacteria; phylum Cyanobacteriota; class Cyanobacteriia; order Cyanobacteriales; family Spirulinaceae; genus CCY15215. Next base: position 90,079 of record JAGHZQ010000069.1, on the reverse strand, counting down.
GGAACGATCGCCGACTTTCGCTGCATTGTCGTCAATCCTGCGATCTCCCGCGTAGTCCAGCGCACCAAAGAAGAACTCGTCGGCAAGCTCATGTTAAAAAAATTTCTGAGCAAGCAGGATCCTCTCTTATTTGAGGAATTCATTAAAGTCGTAGAAACAGGAGATTCTTTGGAACGAGAATTTTGTTACGCGCGAGACGACAGAAAGATTTGGTACTATTTAAGTGCGGTTAAATTAGGAGATGGGTTTTCGGTTACCGTTCGCGATATTACCCAACAAAAGGAAATTCTTTTATCCCTACAAGCAGAGAATCAAGAACTAGCACAGCGATCGACAGTTGACGAACTCACGCAAACGGCGAATCGACGTTATTTTGATATTTATCTCAACCAACAATGGCAAAATTTAGCGGGTAAAACCTCTTCACTATCCTTAATTTTATTCCGGATAGAGAATTTAGCAACCTATCGAGAAAATTATGGTGATGAAACGAGCAATAAATCCTTGCAAAAAATAGCTAATGTCATCAAACAATATCTCCGCCGTTCGGAAGAATTAGTCGCGCGTTATGGAGAGGCAGAATTTGCTGCAATTTTACCCAATGCAGACGATTATTGGGCATTGCAAGTTGCCGAACTCATTCGGACTAATCTGGAATACGAGGACGAACCCGATACCAATGAAGCGAGAGCGAAAATGAATGTCTCGGCCGGAATTGCTACTTTTGTCCCCACCTTGAACGAATCGCCTTCCATTTTGGTCGAACAGGCAAAAAAAGCCCTCGATCGCACCCGAGAAGATGAGCGCGATTTTATTGAAATTTACGAGGAATTGTAGAGAGCGAGGGAAGCAGACGCGGGAGGAGAATTACCAACACAGTAGCGTTTCTCGCGTTTCTCTTCCCGTTACGGGGTTCGTTCCCGAGGCAATATTGCAGAGTTTTTCTTGAACGTCGGCTCTTAATAAAACATCGGTAAAATCTGCACCTTCAATAGTTGCCCCGTCAAAAAGAGCGCCAAAAGCAAAAGCATCCTCCAATACAGCATTGGTTAAATTTGCATGAGATAAACGTGCCGAGCCTAAAACGGCAAAGCGAAGATTTGCACCTTCAAAGTTCGCAGACTCGAGATTAGACGAAAAGAAACCCACTCCTTCTAAATTCGAGTAACTAAAGTCGCATTTACGTAAAATAGAATGATCGAAGCTATCTTCTCTTAAATCTCTATGGGAAAAATCCTCGCCGATAAAGGTACTTTTTTCATAAGAAACAGCAAGAACGGGAGGAGAAAAAATACTGAAACAGATAGAAACAGTAATGAATAGGAAAATAACTCTCGTTAAAATGCCCTGAATTCTAGGCGGAAAATCTTTTTTTATCATTGTTGTGCGATGTTTCTTCCGAATATAATAGTAAAATGGACGGTAGGGATTAAGAAAAGTATACAGGCAATCCGATCGCAACAAAACAAGGAGAAATGTGTTTTGAATAAAATTCAACGTCAGGGCAAAGGCAAGCGATCGCTCGAGGTGGGACGGTTGGGAGAAGAGGTCGTTGCCGATTGGCTGCAGTCTCGGAATTGGGAGATTTTGCACTATCGCTGGTACTGTCGTTGGGGGGAAATCGATTTAGTGGCGCGATCGCCCGAGCCGATGCTGCTTTTTGTCGAGGTAAAAACTCGCAGTTCTGGCAATTGGGATGTTAACGGATTGCTGGCAGTGAACCCGCAAAAACGAGCAAAACTTTGGCAAACTGCTGAGTTATTTTTGGCGAAATATCCGGCGTTAGCCGAGCTTCCCTGTCGCTTCGATCTGGCATTGGTTCGCTACAAGCGGATTCTCGACTCTGTAGCCGCATCTTCTCCGATAATCCTGCAACAACCCGTATCGCGATCGGGGTACGAGTTTGTCTTGCAAGATTATTTGGAAGGGGTTGACTTGGAAGGATGAAAAAAAGGTGCTTGTGTCACAAAATATAATTGGGTTACAATCTGCTCTGATAATTCACAAAAGTTCTATGCGATTGAGTTAGGAGCAGGGAGCGCACACAAGACAAAAATCCTTTTGAAAAGCCTTTTAGGCAAAAATAATATTTATGAACTATAATAGTGTCGGTTTGGAAATCGAACCGAATTGCAAATCGTGAATTGAGAATTGATATCATGTCTCAACAACCTCGCACCCGCCAAGAATTGTACGACCTCATCCGCAGCCGGGGAGGGAAACGAGAATTCGTTCTCGAAGAGATGATTCGCTTGGGATTTTGGCCGCAGCAGGGGACGCTACCGGAAGATCCTGCTGACGAAATTCGCCAAGAGGGAGAAATTCGCCGAGAATTGTCAGAACTGCGCCGAGAAAGCAGCAGACTGCATAGCGAGAAACAACTGCGAAAACAGGCACTCAAACAGCGATGGTCGGAATCGCGGCGCAAACAAAAGGAAACTAGAGAACGACGGGAACGAGAGAGACAAGAACGGGCCGAGGCATGGCAGCAACAAAAACAACGAGAGATTATTTATTTAGGTGAGGAAGTTTCAGGAGGACTCAATAACCAAGATGGAGATCGCGATCGCTTGCAAAGTCGCGGTTTGCCGATGGTGAATAATGCCGAAGAAATTGCCGCTGCAATGGGCATTACTGTAGGAGAATTGCGCTTTCTCGCCTTCAATCGCAAGGTGTCCTCTCTTTCCCATTACATTCGCTTCAAAATACCGAAAAAACGGGGAGGAGAGCGCTTGATTTCCGCTCCAATGCCAAGGTTAAAGCGGGTACAGCATTGGATTTTACGAGAGGTTTTGGAAAAGATTGAAGTTCACGAAGCAGTCCATGGATTTCGACGCGATCGCTCGATTCTGACCAATGCTCGTCCTCATGTGGGTGCGGATGTTGCGATCAATTTCGATCTGAAAGATTTCTTTCCCACCATTTCTTATAAACGGGTGAAAGGATTATTTCGTTCTTTTGGATATTCGGAAGCGGCAGCAACAATTTTGGGCTTATTGTCTACAGAGGCAGATTTAGAAGAAGTCGAACTCGATGGGAAAACTTATTTTGTCGCCTCGGGCGATCGGCACTTACCCCAAGGTTCTCCTGCTTCCCCTGCAATTAGTAACATTATTTGTCGACGTTTGGATCGGCGTTTGAGTGGCATGGCAACGAGTTTGGGTTTTACTTATACTCGTTACGCCGATGATTTAACTTTTTCTGCTTCGGGGGAGAACAATTTGCGATCGCTTTGCAATCTTTTGCGTCGTACCGAATCGATTGTTACTCATGAAGGGTTTATTATTAATGACGAGAAAACGCGCATAATGCGGCGCAAATCCAGTCAGTTAGAGGTGACGGGAATTATCGTTAACGAACGTCCTACGATTGACAGTAAAACTCTCAGACGCTTTCGCGCAACTTTATATCACCTCGAAAAGGATGGCATACAAGGAAAATATTGGGGAAATTCTCGGGATGTTGGCATAATGTTAGCCGTACAAGGATTTGCCAATTTTGTCAATATGGTACACCCTGAAAAAGGGAAAGTTTTTTTAGAGCAAATCGATCGCATTCGGGAAAAATGGACATTGAAAGAAACAAAGAAAAGCAGTCCTACACCTTCAATTTCTCTTCCTGTTATTGAAGAAAAAACACCTGAAGCGATACCGGAACAATCTCTTCCCGATGGCATCATTTTAGAATGTTACAAACAAGGAAGTAAGTTAAAAGTCAGGGTAATTTCTCAGGGATATAATTCTTCTTGGAACGTGCAGATTCCGCGCAATTTAATGGCAGAGGGGGCGAGGTATCGCGTTGAGGAACTTCGCGAGTCTGCGGTAGGAGGATTTTATCGGACCGTGGGAAGTATCCAGAAATTATAAAGAATATTTTTGAATTGATAATTTTGAATTTTGAATTGAAAAAATGTCTTTAGAACGCACAAAAATCCAATGGTTTCGCCGTAAAATGAGAGAATGGAGTCGGGAAAATTTTCGCGATTTTCCTTGGCGAAGAACTCAAGATCCTTATGCAATTTTAGCGGCTGAATTTATTTTACAAAAAACCGACGCACCGACTGCCGCACCCTTTTACGAACAATTTATGGAACGCTATCCCAATTTGGAGGCATTAGCGGCGGGATCGGTGGAGGAAATTCGTGACATCTTACAGCCTCTCGGATTGCATTTTCGTGCCTTTCGTCTGCATGAAACAGCAACAATTTTGTTAGAACAATATAAGGGCAAAATCCCTAAAACCGAAAGCAAATTATTGCAATTGCCCGGAGTGGGGAAATATACAGCGCGATCGCTTCTCGCCAATTCTTATAATAAATCTTGTGCGGTTCTCGATACGAATGTCGCCAGAATTTTAGAGCGGGTTTTTGGCATCAAAGGAGGGCGGGTTAAATCTCGAGATCCTTTATTATGGCAGGCGGCGGAACGGGTTGCACCGAAAACAAAGGTAGGTAGTTGGAATTTAACCTTAATTGATTTTGGGGCGGCGGTTTGTACGGCGAGAAATCCTCATTGTTCGAGTTGTCCTTTGCATCGTCAATGTTGTTATTTGAAGTGATAGTAAGTCCATTTGATTTGTCAAAAAAGCAAAATTAAACAAAATCTTTATACATTGTGGAACGGACATCACTTCGATAGAACTTCAGCGATCGCCTGCCTGTTTTTGGTTAATAGAATCAAGACGCGATCGCTTTTGTTGGAAGTTTGCGACCTTCACACTCCCAATATACTACACATGGTTTGAGGCTCTGACCGGTTCAAAAAGAAGGAATTTGCGCGCCCCAACCAACGATAGCTGACTCACTGATTCCCCAAAGTTACTTTTTGCATCTTGACCTCTCAAAAAATCAGCTTTTCATTAACAAGATCGCTAAAAAATCAAATTTCAATAAGCCCTGCTTATTACTAAGGGTGGGTGGTCTATTCTTTTGCGAATTCTGTTGAGTCGATCCCGATTGGTTTTGAGAAAAAAGGGGTAAAAAGTAACTCATGCCGATTTCAGATCGACACCTGACAAAAGCAACGATGAGCGAATTTTCTCAGAAGCAGTGCGCCTTAGACCGTTCAACAAACTCACTCATTATTAGAATTTTCAACAAGTTACTTTTTGCGTCTTGACCCCTAAAAAAAAAACAGCCAAAATGAACCCAATTCCAGAGAAAAGGAAACTTAAATGTATAAAAAAATAAGTGAATTCATCTGGGACGACCCTACAAAACAGATAAGAAAAAAACGTGATTTTCTTACAGAAAGATTGTGCCAAAATCACGGTGCTGTGATGGGTTCGGATGATATCGTCTTCCAGTTTTGGCAGCTATGGCAATGAAAGTGAGTTTGACTAAAACAATAGTATTGCCCGGACTAGAATTCCTGTGGAAACAGACTCTCGGTGACTCTCGAATTTGTATTGCAGTTCTTGACGGACCTGTTGACCAATCTCATCCGTGCTTTGACGGGGCGCAACTCACCCAGATAAAGACAGTGATTTCTGGAGGTGCTGACACAGGCCCCGCATCGCAGCATGGAACTCACGTTGCTAGTGTTATTTTCGGCCAACACGGTAGCCCCGTTCATGGTATTGCTCCTGGCTGTCGCGGGCTGATTGTCCCTGTATTTACTGATGGGAATAATGGTGATTTAGCTCCCTGTTCTCAGATAGATCTAGCACGAGCGATCCAGCAAGCTGTCGAAGCTGGGGCTAATGTGATTAATATTAGCGGCGGTCAGCTGACACCATCGGGAATGGCCGATCCATTGCTGGCTAATGCGGTTCGCTACTGTGCAGACAACAATGTTCTGATTGTCGCCGCTGCTGGTAACGATGGGTGCGAATGTCTCCACGTCCCAGCAGCGATCGCCCCAGTGTTGGCCGTGGGAGCAATGGATGCTCGGGGAAACCCCATTGACTTCAGTAACTGGGGTCAAATTTACCAAACCCTAGGGATTCTTGCCCCCGGAGAAAGCATTTTGGGTGCGGTGGCTGGGGGAGGGACGGGTACTAAGACAGGCACCAGTTTTGCTGCGCCTATCATATCCGGTCTTGCAGCTCTCCTACTCAGTATCCAGCTCAAACAGGGAAGGGAACCGGATCCCTATAAAATCCGCAATGCCATCCTCAAGAGCGCTCAGCCCTGCCCTCTGGAGGAAGATGCCAAATGCCGCCGCTTTCTAGCAGGCAGTGTCGATGTTAATGGGGCCTATACCCTAGTAGTTCAAGGAGACGTACAAATGTCCGATTTACAATTAGAAGATACAGCAGTCCAACCGAGCGAAATCGATTCTACAGATCTACAAGTGCCAGTGTATTCAGCAGAGTCAAATCTGTCTGAAGCTAGCAACATTATCAACTCGGATCGAGAATCTGCAACCCAAAAACTAGCGGTTGGCGTGGAAGCATCGGAAGTTGTTCCGGCTAGCTTAGTGCCTGCTCATCTAGAGGTTTTGGAAAAGAGTGAGGCTTCATCGGTTGCGCCTTCTGAATGTGCGACCTGCGCGGACAAGAGTAAAAAACCCCAGTTGGTTTACGCTCTGGGAGAACTGGGAACGGATTTCGGCAGTCAAGCTCGTCGCGATGCCTTTACCCAAGCCATACCTCCGAATACGACCCTGTTGCAGTATCTTAACGATAACCCTTGGGAAGCTCAATCGCTGATTTGGACGCTCAATCTGGATGCAACACCGATTTATGCCATTGTCCCTGTTGGACCCTTTGCAAACATAACTTACGACAGGCTGCGTCAATTCTTAGGCGATGAGAGCATAGAACGAGTTTCTATTCCCGGATATGTGGGAGGCAGTGTTACCCTACTTTCCGGTCAAACCGTGCCGGCGATCGTACCAGAACTGCGAGGGATTTACAGTTGGTCGGTTGAAGCCTTAATCGATACTTTGGTCGCAACCTTTGACAGTGCAACTCGCGAGAATACGTCCCCTAAAATTCGCGAATATCTCAACCGGATTTATTACGAATACCGTAACTTGGGGATGACCCCACAAGAGCGAGCGCTTAATTTCTCAGCAACTAATGCCTTCCAGATTACGGAAGTTATGGAAAGTGCGGGGGTTAGCCAACTCGGACTCGATCGCATTACTGTCGAGAAGAGTCCGATCTGCCGACCTGACTCGGATTGTTACGATGTGAAGTTACAGTTTTTCAATCTAGAAAACAACCAACGGGCCGGGAAAGTGTACCGATTTACTCTCGATGTCAGCGATGTAATTCCCGTGACGATCGGTTCAGTTCGTTCTTGGTCAATTGCTAGCTAAATGAAGCGTGGAGGCAGGAGATTTTGAAAAATTTCGTACCCCTTTGAGTTAGAAGATGCTTCGCAAATTTTAGCCAATATCAAATGTTGAGGGAGGGATTTTCCCGCTTTACCTCATCGCGAACAACAAACCAAACAAACAAAAAGGAGAAAATCTCATGAATCTTCCGATTCAATCTCAACCTGTCCTGCGTAAAGTCAGTACTGCCGTTCATTCTTCGGGAATTACATATTCACGAATCGGAACATGTCGGTGTGGTGGCTTTATCGGAGGATGCAGTCCAAAAGAAGATAACTGTGAGCCGGGTTACATGCCAGTCTGTGACAATCGTTTCATTGCCTGTGGCTGCACTTGTAGGCCAATCTAGTAGAGGCATGCAAAGATTGCTTCTAACACTTGGTAGTGAAGAGATGGATTTATTCGGTCGTGAGCTACTTTGAGGTTAGTTCAATTTAGGCTCTTAAAAGCGTAAGTAGGTGGGCTTAATGATCTGTAAAATTATGATTGAAATTCAAAATCGTGAAACTCTCTTGATAACTGGCTTTCAGTTTCATTTTCCGATTATGTGTTTTAACGTTAATTTATACCCACCTACTTATTTTTTTCGTACATAGGAATGAGACTTGGGTTTCACTTCCAAGGCAAAAAAACAAGTAGGAAAAGGTCTTGCAATTTTCAGTGGGTTGTGTTGAGATAGACAAAGAACACTTCTCAAGTGTAATCACACAAATAGTAACTAATGCTCAAAGGCTGGTAACACTGGCTGAAAATCAAACCCTAGTGTGACTTTTTGAAGTGTTCGAGTGACAAGGTTGGGGAGATACGGTTAGAAGTGCGATCGCATTTCCCTAACGAATCCCAAACAAAATTATCCTGAAGAATTACAAGGGAGGTTGAGTATGAAATCTGGTTGTTTTACAAAAGTCTTCCTTACAATATTAACAATCTCCAGCCGATCGGGAAATGATGGCGCATTTGGGGATGGTGAACTAACATGAAAAATCGGCAAATTGGAGTCGGAGAAAAGGCACGAGAAATCGCCAGACAGGCAGAAGATTATCGCTTGCAGAAATGCTACGAGCAAGCATTAATTAAGTTTAGTCAAGCGATAGAAATCAAACCCGACTATAGTTGGGCGATCGCCCATCGTGGCGAAGTCTACAGACAGATGAAATGCTACGAGAAATCATTAGTTGATTTTAATCGAGCGATCGCCTTAAAACCGAGTCATTTTTGGACCATTGCTCACCGAGGGGCAACTTATTTTAGCTTACAAGATTATCCCGCAGCCCTAGAGGATTTCGACCGGGCGATGGCGTTAAAAAACAACTATGCTTGGGCGCTAATGTATCGAGCAAACTGTTACGTAGCCCTGAAAGAATATGAGATCGCTTTATCGGATCTCGACCGAGCGATCGCCATAGATAACCAAATTATACCGAGTTGGCAGGGAGAGCGGGGATTATTGCTCAGTTATATGTGCCGATATGCAGAGGCCATAGAATGCTGTCAATTGGGGTTGAGAGAAAATCCCGATGATTATGTTGCCTGGTATACCCTAGCTGTAGCGAAAGTCCGATGGAAAGATCTGACAGTAGCAGCCAGCGACATAGCCATGACGCGAAAGGCACTGCAAACAGCATTAGAGCGAGACGGCAGGACGGGGGGAATTCTGTATCGTTTAGCAGGATTAGCCGCGTTAGAAAAAAATGAGAAATTAGCCTTTACCTTTTTACGGGAAGCTGTTATGTTACATGAAGAACCGAGAGAATTATTGCGTCACGATCTTGCTTGGCTCGAATGGCGCGATCGGCCTCAATTCAACAGTTTGTTGGATAGTTAAGCAAAAAAGTTTCGTTTAAAAAATCAGAGAGGGTAACGATGACAAAGAAGGCAAAGACAGCACAAGATCTTAAACTCATGGCTGAGGCTGTTGCTGATTACGAAAGTAAGAGACAAAGCGGACACGCTTTAATGATACTCAATACAATTATCAACTGCATAGAAGGACTCAATGAGGAACCACAAGTTCCAGTCAGGGATGCCTTTCGACGCTGGGCTTATGCCCATAGAGGTGAAGCTAAATCTCATCAAATGGGGGAAGCCATTAAGCTGTCAGACCGGTTGTTTTATTCTGGTTATCAGTGGCCGGCAGGAGTGACGCTTCGTGAAATAATCTCCGACCTCCACTTTAAGGAAATTCAGGATGATTTTTGCCAAGCCATACTAAACCAAAACGAACAAATATCTAACTGGGCTAGACATCATCTCGCAGAAGCTATCCGAAAAAGAGCTTTGGCCTGTTTCTTCATCAAGAAACATCATCAGGAAATACAAGGAGAAAATAAAGAAAAAGAGATTTGGCAGGAGATTACTGGCGATTCGGAGGAAAAATGCAAGGAGCCGTTGAAATGGATTACAAAAAAAGAAAAAAAATATCTATGGGAGGCAGCCGATACATTTACAGAAAGCCGAGGGAACCAACGTTATTGGTATCATGCACACTTCGGAGCGACTCTGTATTACTTATCCAGATATAAGAATACAGACTGGGAAATCGTTCAGTGGTGGCTAAATCGAGAAGCTAAGTTGTCAGGGGCTATAAATATAACACTTCTAGGCCAGGCATGCCAGCATTTCGAGACGGCTCTTGAAATGGCCGATGATAAAATGTTGCTATATGCTTGGAGCAACCTTTTCTTATCTGCTATTTATGCAATCCAGGCTAAAATAAAGAGTGAAGAAGGCGATCTAGAGTATGCAGATAGATTGTGGAACAAAGCATTTACTACTTTTGTCCTTGCTTTAGAAGAAGATCCTTTGATAATGATGCCTTGTCACGATCTATTTATGTTACATTTATGGAGCATTTACAGCCGTAAAAAAGCCATAGCTCAAATCTCATCACAACTAGGCGAAGGACCGCAAAGGATTGACTTCGAGAAGGAAGTACTCAAGCAATATGAAAATATGGATGGTTCACTAATGAGTGCTTGTCATACGTATCGAAGTGCCAGCAAGAATCAATATGAAGATCCGGAACTATATTATTGTAAAATGATACTAGATCGGTTTAGTTCTGAGAGGTTGGATAAAAATAAAAAAGACTCAATAAAATTGCTTCCAGAACTGAAGAAACGACTAAAAACGAATAAAGAGCAATGGGATTGGAGTTTATCGAGTCTGGGTAACTATGTTCAAACGCAGGGGAAAAAGTATACTCACGTGGCTCGTCCATACCGTATAATTGGATGGAATCACGATTATCTTGACTTTAGTTACAAGTTAAATCAATTGAACAAAGACAGAACGGATGGAGAGGAGCTGACGACGAAGCTGGGCCAATTAACAGCACAAGCAAAATTTATATTTAAATACAATCCCGATCTAGCGATTGAATCCGATCTTGATGGAACGCGGGATTTGTACTTTGAATTGTGTGACAAGGTAACGTTTAAACCTTCAATCACGCAACAAGATCGAGTCAACTTTTGAACAACACTAATAGGAGCAAAAAAGATCGTGAGTCAACTGCTAGAATTTTTAACCAATTTAGCCGTAGAACCAAAGCGACAACAGGCTTTCGAGTTAACCCCCAGTCTTGCGATCGCACAAGCTGGATTATCTCAAGTGGAGCAAGCTGCAATTGCAAGTCAGACCAAAGGAGCAATTGCTGATATTTTCACAACAGAAGATTTTCAGGCAGCATTAGTAGTTGCCGTACCCGATGAAGATCCGATCCCAGATCCAGACCTTCCCCCTAAACCACAAGAAGAGGAAGAATGAATTAAACGCAACTCAGTCAACAAAACACCAAAACCTCTGGTTTCTTAGAGAAACTGGAGGTTTATACTCAACTACTTTCTGTTGATAATCAGCGATGAGCGAACTGTTCGGTTACGAAGTGACAACAAAACTGCACGAGAGTGAAAATTCATTGGTTTATCGCGCTCGTCGCCTAAATAACGGGCAACCCGTTATCCTCAAAGTCCTCAAACAAACCCATCCGTCTCCTCAAAAAATCGCTGGGTTCAGACAAGAATATGAAATTACGCGCAGCTTGAATATTCCGGGTATCGTAGCGGCTTATACCATAGAAAACCATCAGCATCAATGGTTCATGGTACTCGAAGATTTTGGCGGAGAATCCCTCGCTCGATTAATTCAACTCCAGCCCTTCGATCCGAGTAAATTTCTGTCGATCGCCCTTCAGATTGTCGATATTCTGGCACGGGTTCATCAACAACATATTATTCACAAAGATATTAACCCCTCCAATATTATTGTTAATCCCTCGACAGGAACGGTCAAATTAATCGATTTTGGCATCTCGACAAACTTAGCAGTAGAAAATTCTACATTTTGCCATCCCAACCTCTTAGAAGGAACTCTCGCTTATATTTCCCCAGAACAAACAGGGCGGATGAACCGGAGTATTGACTATCGAACGGATTTTTATTCCTTGGGGGTGACGTTTTACCAATTACTGACCTCCCAGCTTCCTTTTCCCACCGACGATGCGATGGAATTGGTACATTGTCATATCGCCAAGCAACCGCGATCGCCTCATGAATGCAACCCCGATATTCCTCCCGCACTTTCAGCGATCGCTCTCAAATTAATGTCCAAAAATGCCGAAGATCGTTACCAATCGGCATACGGAATCAAAGCTGATTTAGAACAATGTCAGCAACAGTGGCAGACTCGAGAACAGATTGACTCTTTTCCCTTAAGCAAGCACGATATTTCCGAGGAATTTCAAATTCCCCAGAGGCTTTACGGACGAGAACAAGAAATTGCTCGCTTAGTGGAAATCGTCAAAAGAGCAGGTCAGGGCAAAAGTGAAATGATACTGGTGTCCGGATATTCTGGTATTGGTAAATCCGTTCTCATACAAGAAGCGTACAAACCCCTCACCCAACAGCGAGGCTATTTTATCTCGGGTAAATTCGACCAATTGCAGCGCGATATTCCCTACGATTCCGTCATTCAATCCTTTCAGAGCTTGCTGCGACAATTGCTAACAGAAGGCGAAAAGGCGATCGCCCTTTGGCGAGAAAAACTACTAGCCGCTTTAGGCACAAATGGTAGAGTTATCGTTGAAGTGATTCCCGAATTAGAACTCATTATTGGCGAGCAACCGGAAGTCCCTACTCTAGGAGCAGCAGAAACGCAAAATCGCTTCAACTTAGTCTTTCAATCCTTTATCAAAGTCTTTACCCAACCCGAACACCCCCTCATCCTTTTTTTAGACGATTTACAATGGGCGGATGGGGCATCGCTAAAGTTGCTCGAACTGTTAATGACAGATGAGGATAGCAAGGATTTTTGTTCGATCGGAGCCTATCGAGATAATGAAGTGAGTGCATCTCATCCCCTGATCTTGACCTTAAAAGAGATCGAAAAAAGCGAAGCCAAAATCAATCGCATCCAGCTTTCTGCTCTCAATCTCTCTGAGGTCAATCGTTTAACTGCCGATACGCTCCATGTACCACTCGCAACAGCTAAACCTCTAGCCAAAGTTCTACAAGCAAAAACAAGTGGCAATCCTTTTTTTCTCAAACAATTTTTGCGAGCTTTAAAAGAAGAAGAATTGCTAACATTTGACAGAGATCGCAGTTGTTGGCAATGGGATTTAGAGGAAATTCAAGTCCAACAGATTGCTGATAGTGCAGTAGACTTGATGGCAGCTAAAGCACGGAAGCTAGCACCCAAAACTCAAGAATTACTATCATTAGCTGCCTGTATTGGCAACCAATTTGATTTAAAAATTCTAGCGATCGTATCCGAAGAATTACCGCGAGTCACGGCGATCGACTTAGAAGAGGCAATAGCTGAGGGTCTGATATTACCGCAAAGTAAGACTTACAAACTTTTAGAGCTAGATATCGAGGGACTCTCGGAAGAATTGACATCAGAATATAAGTTTGCTCATGATAAAATTCAGCAAGCAGTTTATTCGTTTATTCCAGAAGCCAATAGGCAAGCAGTACATTTACAGATCGGACAGTTGTTGCTGGGTCATATCCCCTTGGTAGAACGAGAGCAAAAGCTATTCGATATTGTCAATCAGTTAAATTTAGGTTGTCATTTAATTGACGATTCACAGAATAGAAATGAATTGGCACAATTAAATCTAAAAGCTGGGAAGAAAGCAAAGGTATCTGGTGCACATACAGCCTCATTAAACTATCTAGAAATTGGCATAAAGTTATTAGGAAATAATGGTTGGAAGACTGATTATAAGTCAACTTTAGAATTATATATTGAAATGGCTTCCGTTGCTTTTTTAGCTAGAGATTTCGATCGAATGGAGGGATACAATAAAATTATTCTAGATCGAGCGATCTCCACTCTCGATCGAGCTAAGATTTATGAACTAAAGGTTTTATTCTATGCGGCTCAACGCGAACTATTGGCAGCAGTAAGGATTGGTCTAGATTTATTGAATTTACTAGAATTGAATTTTCCGGAACAGCCAAATTCAGAAGATATTGGACGAGAAATGCAAGAAATTAGCAAAGTCTTAGCAACAAAGACATTTAAGGAATTAACTAATTTACCGAGAATGAAAGATGAGCAAAAGCTAGTCGCAATGAAAATGATAACAACATTATTCGTACCCGCTTTTATAGGAAGAAATTCACTAATTCCTTTGCTGGTCAGCAAACAGATTGATTTATCCATACAATATGGTAATACCGTTGATTCTAGTTATGCTTATGCAATGTACGGAACAATATTGTGTGCTGCTAATAATCTTGAGGCGGGCTATCAATTTGGGCAACTGGCTTTACAGATATTAGAACAGTTCTCGACACCAGCAATAAAAGCCAAAATATACATCGTATGTTTTGCTTTTGTAATTCACTGGAAGCAATCTCTTAGAAGTATTTTATCAGCTTTCATTGAAGCCTATAAAAATGGATTAGAAACAGGCGATTTAGAAACGGCAGCCAATGCCACTATTTGTTACAGTATTAGCTTATATCTAACTGGGGAAACATTGATCGATGTAGAACGAGAAATGGCAATTTATAGCAAAGTCATTACTAAATTAAAACAAGAAATATTTCTAGACTCACACAAAACCTATTGGCAAACAATATTACTTTTGCAGCAAGATCGAATAGAAAATCCATATTGCTTAAGTGGTGAAATATATGATGAATCCGAAAGGCTTCCAGTCCTCATTCAAGCTAATGATGAAGCAGCTTTATTTAATTTATACTTCAATAAAATAATTCTTTCTTATTTATTTCATGATTATGATAAATCCGTTGAATATGTAGAGGTAACTGGGGAATACTTTCTGCAAGCGAAATCATGCTATTACGCCCCATTCTACTATTTATATAGCTCCCTGAGTAAACTAGCTATTTTTCCCAAATCTTCAAAATCAACCCAAGAAAAAATTCTCGAAGAAGTCGCAGCGAACCAAGAACTCATGGAAAACTGGGCCGGACATTGTGCGGCTAATTGTCTGCATAAATTCTACTTAGTAGAAGCCGAACGCGCTCGAGTTTTAGGACAAGATAGTAACGCTAGAGAATACTACGATCGCGCTATAGCTGGCGCTCAAGAAAACGAGTATCTCAATGAAGAAGCGATCGCTTACGAATTAGCGGGAATGTTTTATCTGGATAGAGGCAAAAATAGAGTCGCTGGCTATTACTTAAATGATGCTCATTATGCCTATCTCAGATGGGGAGCGCAAGCCAAAGTTAGAGATTTAGAAACCCGATATCCACAGTTTTTTGCCGCCAAACCAGGAGAGAAAAGCGATCGCCAATTACCGACAACCCTATCCACGGCTGGAGGGACGAATGAAACCTTAGATTTAAATAGTATATTGAAAGCCTCGCAAACCATTTCCAGCGAAATTGTACTGGAAGAACTGCTGAGTAAGTTAATCGAAACCGTTATTGAGAATGCTGGCGCACAGAGAGGCTTTCTGATTTTACCAACCCTAACAAACGCAGAAGAAAATGAGAAAATTCAGTGGCGCATTGAAGCAGAAGCTGATGCTGAGTCTAGAGAGGCGAACATTGCGCGCAGCCTTCCTATAGATGCTTTAGATACTCAACAGCA
Source organism: Cyanobacteria bacterium SBLK (assembly GCA_017746715.1). GTDB lineage: Bacteria > Cyanobacteriota > Cyanobacteriia > Cyanobacteriales > Spirulinaceae > CCY15215. The sequence goes on along the minus strand of JAGHZQ010000069.1, from coordinate 74,723 downwards.
GCTTCCTTTACTCTCAACTGCTATTGTTAATTATGTCATCAAGATCCGAGAAAATGTCGTCTTAAATAATGCTACCGAGGAAGGAGAATTTACTCGCGACGCTTATATTATCGCCACTCAACCCAAATCCATTCTCTGCACGCCTCTAGTCAATCAAAATAAACTCATTGCTATTCTGTATCTAGAAAACAATCTAACTGTTGGTTCGTTTACCAACGATCGCCTAGAAACGTTAAAAATTCTCTCGTCTCAAGCCGCCATTTCCATTGAAAATGCTCGCCTTTACGCCCAATTAGAAGACTATAGCGAAAGTCTAGAACAAAAAGTCGAAGAACGTACCCAAGAACTATCTCAAACTGTAGAGGTTCTGAAATTAACTCAAGCGGAACTGAAAATAGAAAACGAGTTACTGAGAAGTGGAGAAGAACCCTCAAATTTTGATTATCAAGTCGGCGGAAGCCTGCCAATGGATGCGCCTACCTACGTCGTCCGAGCCGCCGACAGACAACTCTACAAAGCCTCAATGAAAGGAGAATTTTGCACTATCCTAAATTCTCGGCAAATGGGAAAATCCAGCTTGCGCGTTCAAATGGTGAAACAGTTGAAAAATGCAGGAATTAGCTGCGCGGCGATCGATCTGAGCGGAATCAGCGATCGCCAAGTCCGTCCGGAACATTGGTATGCAGGTTTAGCCTATTTATTGGTCAAAGCGTTTCATCTATCAGATGCCGTGAATCTTCGCAGTTGGTGGCGCGATCGCGATCTTTTATCCCCCAGTCAACGTCTTTCGGAGTTCATCGAAACCGTCTTACTCCCCAACATTCCGGGAAAAATTGCCATCTTCATCGATGAAATAGATACCGTCCTCAACCTAGATTTCGATACCGATCCCTTATTCAAAATCCTCCGTTACTGCTACAATCAAAGAGCTGAAATTCCCGATTATAATCGCCTTACTTTTGTCTTACTCGGTGCCGCCTCTCCTTATCAACTCATTCAAAACAAAAGCACCACGGCATTTAACATCGGTCAAAAAATTAAACTCGCCTATTTTAGACAGCACGAAGTTCAACCCTTACTCTATGGTTTAAGCGAACGGGTGACCAACCCCCAAACCCTACTAACAGAAATCTTAGCTTGGACGGGAGGCCAACCCTTTCTGACCCAAAAACTCTGTCAGCTCATCCGCAACCATCCCTCTCCCATTCCCACCGATCGCGAAGGAGAATGGCTCGAAGAATTGGTGCGATCGCACATACTCACCGACTGGGAAACTCAAGACGAACCCCAACATTTAAGAACCATTCGCGATTACCTCCTCCAAGATCGACAAAAAGCAGTGAGACTGCTCGAAATTTACGAGCAAATCTTAGAGCAAACCGAGATTCTCGCCATTGAGAATATCGAACAAGCAGACCTGCTAATATCTGGGTTAGTCATTAACCGAAGTGGCATTCTCCAAGTTGGAAATCGCATTTACCAATCAATTTTTGACCGAGCTTGGATAGAAAAAACCTTACATCAACTATAACCTTATATCAAATCCGGATAATTGTCCGAACTTAGGCTTTTCTTGCAAAATTCTTCTTCTCTCGCTCCCCCTGCTTCCCTCGCTCCCTCTGCTCCCTCACCGAGAAGTATGGTGATTCAAGCGGATTTGATATTATTGCCTCAGTTATCACCGCCATTAATCAATGCTAGAAACGTCGAAAATATTGAGTATACAACTGACAACTAGAAACCACAACACAACCCTGCAAATTCACCAATCCCAAACAGTGCAACTTAAACGCTAATTGCTGCTCTAACTCTATGGGTTGGTTCGCCTTCAATACCTCTTTATAAGCCGCAGCTAGATCGGACTCTGCTTGCAGGCTAGACAGATTTTGGTGCAGGTGATTGTGATAGATGCCAGTATCCGTTGCTGCCGTTTGGATTAACTCTTCCCAAGTGACGGTCTGTTGAACGAGATGATAAAATCCCAGTCGCACTAAATAGGGATGACCTGCAACTAATTCCATGAATTGCTCTATCTGTTGCAACGAGAGGTCGAGTTGATGGCGCTCGGCTAATTCTTCAACCTGAGACGGCGTAAACAATGGTAACTTATGCACAAACCCAACATTGAACGGCGAGTGATTCGTCTTCAAAGCGAGGTACTCTTCAGTAGAATAAACGAGAATTAAACGCAAATTTTGCCAGAGTTTACTTTCGCTATCTCCAAAAGTGGCTTTTTCGTGCCAGTAACGCAGCATGGCGAAAAATTCAGCCGCCACGATCGGATAATGAAATAGCTCCTCAACCCGATCTAAAGCAATGACTAAAGGCGAATTGTGGTGAGCTTGTAAATAATCTTCAAGATAGATGGTACAGTTACTTTTGCTCCCCAAGAAATCATCCCAGTAATCGTCAAGTTTGGATTCCAACTTCAGTTGGCGCGAGAGTATCAGGCAAAACGAGCGCAAGAAAGAATCCAAGTCTGTTAAAGAAGCGCGATCGACTTGCTGCAAGTTTAGAGATACGGTGCGGTAGCCTAACTGCCGAGCATGAGCCAATATCCTCACCATCAGGGAGGTTTTTCCCATGCGTTTGGGTGATTTGAGTCGGATCAGGCTTCCGGGTGTCGCAATCGCCGTGCAGGTCAATTCTTCAATCGGGGTACGCTGGATGTAAAAAGGAGACTCTAGGGGAACGGGGCCATCGGGGGATTCTAGGGGGGATTCCCGCATCCGAGGGGTTGCTTGTGCGATTAATTCTTGTTCGAGGACGCTCAGGGGGCGCGGTTCCAGAATGGCGCGGAAGGTCTTTTTGGTCAGGGTCTCGTTAAACAAGTCCGAAAGCAGCGACCACAACTTGGATGCGATATTTTTGAGGTGATCCTGTGTAAATCCAGATTGTTTGGCGATTTGAGCGAAGGAATATCCCTTCCAGGATTGATAAAGCACTATTTTTTGTACTGGTCTTAATTGTTTTTGGGATTTAGCTTTAATTAATACCCACAGCTCATCAATAGTCATACAAGACGAGAGTTATATATTTTTTCGAGTAGTCAGGGACTATCTTATACCAATTTTGCGATGACTACTACGCCTAATACTAAGCGGCTACTTATTTGAGATATCCTTCAATTTACCGTGACCTGAAAGCGAACAAATCCCACATTATCCGTCGCCGTATTGGTTAAGGAAAACCCCTCAATCGTCACGGAACCGTTAGGATTGTTGGCATTGGTGCAAGCATCGATCGCCACGGGGGTTAAAGCTGCGTAAAACTTCCCTTCATCCGTATCGGTCGTATCGTTCGTTTGAGAGACTTCGCTGCTGCTCAATCGCAAAAGAATGCCGCGATCGCTTCCATAAGTATCGGTCACAAAACTCGCGCCATCGGGAAGGGGATCGCAGAGATCCGCCCCCGAAAGCGCCACATCCCCATCGGAAAGGAGATAAAGGGTATATTCAACCACATCGCCGCTCGTGAGGAGGGTCGTATCGGGCACTTCATAAATGCCGATGGGAGAGAGACTGCTCCATCCGCTTGCATTGTCATCTGTCGTTCCGGGGTCATCGATAAAACTGGTAAAATCAAACCCCGATAGAGTGCTGCCATTGCGGGTAATATTGGTAATGCGCTTGACAATTCGCAAATTACTCGTTCCCGTTTCTGTCGTCGTTGTTGTCGTCGTCCCATCACTAATGGAAAAAGTTCCCTCAAGAGAAGGAAAAATGGGAAAATTCACCCAAGTATCCATACCGCGAATATTGCCAAAATCATTATCCCATGCGTGCGCGCCGCCAGAACTATTAGTTCCCAATAGTGAGGAGCGAGGATTGGGTGGCGTTCCGCCAATCGAACAGTTGAGGGTAGAATCTCCCGCCTCACTAGAAGCACAGAGGGTGTAATCCGTCCCCGTATTGGCATCATCGTAGTAAATATTAAAAGGATCTGGGGGATTATTCGTGGGGCTAATGCGTTGAATAATCAAACCATTAGGGTTATTTTCGGGATCGAACATGGGAAAGTGAACTTCTCCATAAGCCGTCGTTAACTCGGTTTGATAAAGTGAAGCACTCGCTGGAACGGCAACGCCATCGCCATCCAAACCATCCCAAAAAACGCTATTCGTCCCCGGAGTCGCCCGACCGACGAGGATGCGATCGTTGCCGTCTCCCAATGTTCCATTTTGATTCAGGTCGAGGACGAGGGTATAAGTTCCCGTCGTCCCATTGTTGGTAAATGTAAAATTCCCTCCTGCGGGGGAGATAAAAGCCAGTCCCGAAGTTCCGTTGACCCCGGTAAAGGCAAAATCGCTGGGAGGAGCAGGAATAATAGGAGGTTGAAAGAGCCATGTTATACCGCTCGCCGAGCCTGCCGAATTCGGCATTGTGGGGTCGGGGGTATTGATAAATAATTTGTGGGTGATATCGTCCGCCGTATCCGCAGATGAGGGCAGGTGAAGAGCATATCCCGTGGGAATTGAAGGGTTTGCATTCGTCCCTTCCAATTGCAGCGATCGATAAATCGGTTCGCCGCTCGAGTCTTGAAAGCCTTTATTATTGGCAAAAAAGATAAATCCAAAGGGGTCGATGCCATTGAGATCGATTTGGTATTGAAATCCTCGATCGGTTAATACCACAACTTGGGAATTAAGAGCGACGGTAGTGCTTCCAGCACTATTAGCTCCCATATTCCAAGGAAAATAATTCGCAAAAACGCGACCGCTTTGAGGCGTTCCGCCAGCATTGAGTGCGTTCCCTGTCGTCACGGTAACATCCCATGCCGTGACGAAAGCATCATTGTTATTTTGAGGTTGGGACGCTTCCCAAGCCGCACTTGCTAGGATTGCATCATCGGGACGCGCACCCGGACCCGTTGCATTGGGATTCGGACTGACAAAATCAATCTCCCAAATTCCTGTTTGAGTGGGTCCCACTATAAAGCTACAAGGGGTATAGCTTTGGCTGGTTTCCTCGGCACGACTGCTAATCACGCCAATCGTACCGCTAATCGGACAAGAACCAGAGGCTCCACTCGGGTCGCGATAGTTGATTGCTCCAAATGGTCCTACTCCATGAGCGGAGGAGGCCAGATTAATATATTCATTGGCTTCTGCATAAACTTTAATCGATGTTTGTCGAATTACTCCGCCCAAGGAGCTATTGCGATAGTCGAGATGAGGACGGTAGCCACCATTGGCAGTGAGTTCTCGACTGCCTTCCGATCGCGCCGGACTCGCAAGCCAAGCAAGAGGCAGCAGGCAAGAGGTCACGGCTAGGGTTTGCAAAGATAATTTGTTCATCGAAGGTTCACAATTCTGGCATTAACGGCGGGTTCCGAGGTTCCGCGATCGGGGTGAGTCGCGATCGCGCTGATGCGTTCTCCCGCTCTTAAATTGGCGAGAATGACGCGAAATTCCCCTTCTCCATTAGCGGGAAAAGAGGCAATGGGAACGTTTAAAGGTCCGGCGAGATCGGCTTCTTCTGGACTTTCCAAAACGCGATACAAGTCCACTCTCGCTCCCGGTTCTGCCGTTCCGATAACGCTCGTGTTACCCGAGGGGAAGCGAAAAAACTCCCGACTGGCAAAACGGGGGGCGGCGATCGCGGTGTTGGCGGTTTGACGGCGGCGATCTCGTTCTGCGATCGGGGGATTGAGACCGTCGCCATTATGATAATCTTGCACCCCCGATCGCTGTTGGGTAATTAGATCGATACTCAATCCTCTCACGTTGGTAAAGCGATTGTCGGTGATAAAAACGCGATCGCTATTGGGAACGGCAGCGACAACAATTCCTGCCCCGGGTTGGTTGCGAATTTGGTTGTTGGTGACGAGGCTAGACTCCTGTGGAGATGCTGCGCGAACGCTCCCCATCATAAAAATAGCGGCACGGCGAAATCTCTGACCGTTATCGGAAATCAAATTCTCTTCAACAGCGATTTTTCCTTCCGATTTGAACGCATAGATGCCGCTGCCAGCATTATATTGAATTTGATTGCCTACGATCGTACCGTTGTCAATTTCCCCCTCCAAACGAATCCCGTCGGGCATCCCTGCAAAACCATTATTTTCGATAATATTGTTCTCAATCAGCAAATTATTGGCGCGAATGCTCGTAATAATACCGCTTCCCTGCGCTCCGTCAATGCGATTGCGAATAATACTCGTACCGTTACTATTGAAAACATATATTCCAAAAGCAGATTGGGTTGTCGATCGATCCCCCCTACCCTCCTTAATAAGAGGGGTGTCCGCAGGACGGGGAGATCGCCTTCCAATCCAGTTTTGTTCGATGAGAATATCTTTGGGGGCGCGATCGCTATCTTCTAGGGGAAATTCCCAATCGTTAGAGGAAGGGCGATCGGTATCGATGCGGGGGGAGGGATGAGATACGAAAATATCGGCCATGGGAGTTCGTGCCGTGTTGGTTGTCGGCGCATTAAAACCGTATAGGTGCAAACCGCGAATGGTGATGCGATCGCCGGTTATCGTCAATCCGCGCTTGATTTCCACTCCCGATGCGGGAGTAATGCGGATGATGGGTTGAGGGATGGGACGATCTTGCAAGTATCCCGGTTGAGTCGTGCCGTCGATAACGAGCGATCGTGAAATTTCCGGTAAGGGAGATTGCAGTTCGATCGTTGCGCGATCGGGAGGCAAATTAAAGACGATTCGAGGAATATCGGAAGCATCACTTAACAAGGTTCGCTCTCGCGGAGATAAGTCTGCAAAAGATAATTCCCCATTCCCGAACGCGATCGCTTCCCTCAAGGTTATCTCGCCATCGGGTTGGGTGCGATCGGCATTACTATTCACGGTTATTTGTTGTTTGTTGCTCTTCTCTTGTTCTCCCTCTCTTGGGAGGGGGCCGGGGGTGGGTTGTTGTTTGTTGTTCGATTGTCTTTCTCCAGTTTGCATTGATACAAGAGAAAGAGTTTTTCTGCGTTTGTTTGCCAAGTCGTTCTCAACATTAAAAGCCCAACAACCAACAACTAACACTTCGGCAAAGCCCAGTACAAGCAACCAACAACCCACACCTCGACTGCGATCGGTGCAAGTACTTCGACAAAGCGGCTGCTGAACTTTTCGAAGTACAGTACAAGTAACCCACTTACTCATTCAATGCCTCCTCCTGCTGTAACGGCGTTACGCTTTGCCGTCCAAATCCATTGAAGAGTTCGTTCACTTTCATGGTTACGCCAAAAAAGACCCCGCTATTGGAGCGATAGCCGCTAAAGTCTTCATCGTTGACGTTGCCGAAAACATAGCCGATTCCCAAACGCACGTCTGGCGTGAGATAGTAGCCCACATCGACCACCCAACCCAATTCGCTGAAGTTAGCCGAGGGTTGCCCCAGCCAGCGCACCTCCGCAGCCAGATCCCATTGGTAGCCCAAGCGATAAGTTGTTCGCACTTGTCCCAAATGAATGAAACTTTCATTGCTAAAGCTATCGGCTAACTCCGTTAAACTGTAGCGGAAGGCATATTTACCGTAAAATTCCCACCGCCAATTGGGGGCATAAATCGCCTCCACTCCCAAAAGATGATCTTGATAGCCCGTACCGCTAGTAAAAAGTAGGGTTTCTGGGATAGTCGAGGGATTGTAGCGATATTCGTAACGCAAAAGGGCATTAAATGCGTCATGTTCGGGATTTCGATAAGCCAAACCGACTTTCAGATGAGTGGTCGGGCCCAAATCTTCTAAGAGTTGATTGGCTGCACTGGCTTGACTAAAGCGCACCAAAGCGGTTAAAGATGACGAGAGTTTTCCAGCTGCCGCCGCCCGAATGACGGTATTGCTCCCTTGGCTATTGTCCCGATGTTCCACTCGCGCAGAGGCCTGAAAGTCGGGATTGAAGGTATATTCAAAGCCGACGCTATAGGATTCTCCCCCCGATACGCTCAAAGACGAGCCGCTTTGTCCGGCAGCATAGGGCTGGGAAAAGCGATCGCCCGAGGCGGTTTTGCTGTCGATCGCCGTGAGAATGCGTTCGTAACTCGCATCCAAGCGCAAACCGGGAGCTAATGTCCAACGATGGTGCAAGCCGATCGCTTCTTCTCCCCGCATGCCGCTTTGTCCGCCAACGAGGGCGTAACGGCTGCTAATCGTAGTATCTGCCCCGATTTGACGCTCCATTATCGTACTCAAACTGGTGAGAGAATTTTCCCCCAAAAGCCCCCCGTCATAAAACTGATGAGCCAATTGTAAAGTCGTATCGGGACTGAGCGCCCATTCCAAGCCTAAAGTCGTGCGACTGGGATAAAGGGGGTCGTGACTATTGCCTAAATTGAGTTCGTTTTGTCCGCGAAAAGCAAGGGTATCGGTCAGGGGGACGCGAATGCCCGTGACCAATTGAGAACTACTGCTGTTAAAAGTGTCGTTGATACGATCGCTGCGAGCGCGATTCACATAATCTAAACTGGCGGTAATATTGCCGAATTGTTGTTGCACTCCCGCCCGCACTTCCGTCAGGGTATTATTGACGCGATCGCCGTCGGGATCTTCGCTTCGGGCACTGAGGAGGTCGGATTCTGGGTTAAAGGGGTCAAAAAAGGTCGTCCGCACTTCTGGAGCAACGCCGAAGTTTTCCTCGTAGTCGTAACTGGCACTCACGAGGGTCGTGGGAGTTACATTGGCAGAAACCGAAGCCCCGTAGCGGGTTTGTCCCGGTACGAAAGAAGAAGTCGCCGTGTTGTTAAAGTTCTCCTCTACCGACTGATAATAGGCCTCGGCGCGAACTTCTGGAGCAATATTTCCCGTAAAGCGCAGGCGATAGGCAGAGTCGGCTTCATCGCCATCGATGGAGGAGGTGCGATCGCTGAAGGCATATTCCCCTACAATAGCAGCTTGGGGGGAGAGGGTGAGGAGAAAATCGGCACTATAGAGTTTGTAATCGATCGCCCCTTGATTCTCTTGCCAGTAAGAAAACGCCAGCCAAGAGGGAGTCTCTAAATCGTGGGAGAAATTATACTGGGCGCGTCCGGCAAAAATATCGGTTTCGTCCCCCCCATCGTACTGATAAGTTGCAATAATTTTGCGGGCGATGGTATTGCCATAGGGATCGAACTCGAGGGATTGGATGGGACGGCGGAAAAGGATCGTACCGCGATCGTAATCGATTTCGTAATCTTGTCCTCGGTTAAGGCGTTGGGTTTCTAGAATCCTACCCGGACGGTTGACCTCTTCACTTTCGATAATAATGCTTTCGCTGCCTTCCACGAGCAGGCGATGAGAGAGAAAATAGTAACCGCTCGTGCCGTCTGGCGTAATGGTATCCCGTTGAAACCCCTCTACATCAGGGCTGTAGAGGGCGCTAATTTGCAAGTCGCCAAGGCTGATATTGCCCTTAAAGCCGTGAAGTTGCCGAGTTTGGGCGGCAAAGGTTTGAGACGGGCGAGCAAATTCGTTGCTGTTATAATCCCCCCACATCAAATAATCCGGTTCTGCCCCTACCGTGGGGGAAGTGCGTTCCAAACGCGCGTAAACGCTATCGATGGAAGGGGTGAGATAATCCACTGTCGAATTATCCCCATAAACGGGATAATGCCGCTCGCACATTTGCGAACCGCGAAAAAGGCGAGTCATGCCATCGCAGGTTTGATTGAGAGGGCGATCGCTATTATAAGCTGCCGTCAGCAACCATTCCCCAATTGCACCGATCGCGAAAAAGGCCGCATCCAGTTCCACCTTAACCCCTTCATCGAGGGTATAAGGGGCGAGAAATTCCCGCCGCGATCCCCAAAAATCCGTCCCGCTACTGCCAATTCTCAGATCTACCACCCCCGACACCAAAGACGGACGCAAATGGGTAACAAACTCCACTTGTGCAAACGTCTCGAGAGTTGCCTGTTGTCGGGACGTTGCTTGCAACGTCCCGACAGAATGATGCCGATCTGCTGCTGCGCGAACTCTGACTTTTTGCGCTTGAATATCCGATCGCAATCTAGCGCGAAAGCTGCCATCTCGGGCTAAAACTTGGAAACCGGGGCGATCGGGGTCGCGATCGCTGTCGATGAATTCTCCCGCACTAGCAGTTAGCGTCACGAGAATATCTTCTGTTACAGGATTGCCATTGTCATCGGCGATCGTTCCTTCAAAAACGAGGGTAGAACGTCCGTCGGCAGGAATGCGGGGGTCGCCGACGGGTTTGAGAGAAATGGTCGCACTCCCTTCCCCAGCAATTTGTAAACCTTCGACGGTAAGGCGAACAATAGTGGGGTCGGCATTATTGGCAGAAACCGCGATCGCGTTTGCACCGGCTTTTAAAGGAATGTTGTACCAAATTTGAATGGCTAAATTTTGACTCTCATCCCGTTCGAGAGTGGTGGGGATATCGCGATCGAGGGGTTGACCATTGATGCGAATGGTAACATCGCTCTCGGCGTGATATTGCAAAATCAAATGAGTCGATCGCTCTCGCGTTTCTCCCGCGACGGGAAAGAGAATGCGAACTTCATCGAGAGCGAGTTTTTCATTCGAAAGGTTCTCCAGCACGCGATCCAAACCATCTCCCGGTTGCAATTGCGCCAAAGATCCCCCATCCTGACTTGCAGCACTCTCGGGAAATCCGCCAATAATCCCCAACCCAACCAAAGAAACCAAACCTAGAGAACAAAGTGTGCTTTTCATCATTCTTGTCCTCCTTGGTGACTGGGTAGGGACGTTGCATGCAACGTCCCTACGGGTGACGCTTCGGCAGGCTCAGCGCGTCGCCGATCGCTGACTGATTCCGTTGCTGGCGTGACGGCAAAATTCATCCGTACCAATCCACCGGGTTCCAAACGGACAAGGCGAGATTGGCTATTGCGTTCGATAAAATAAAGATTGGGGGCGAGGGTATAACCCGGTAAACTGCTTAAGTCTAAAGTCCCGGTTCGATTGCCGGAAACCACATTGGCAAGGGAAAATAGCCCATTTGCATCTGTTGTGATGCGGTTGCCATCATCCATAAAAATCACGGCATTAGGAACCCCCGGTTCTCCGGGTTGCTGTTCCCCGTCAAAATTCTTATCGACAAAAACTCGCCCGATAATCGTCCCGCAATCGGATAAAATTCCGTCGCGAATTCTCACCAAAAAACTCGCTAAATTACTGCGGGTTTCTTGGGCGGTATTTCTGCCATCCCCGCGCACGGCATCGGGGGTAACGAGGGCGGCATAAACGACATTGAGGGTTTGTCCTGGGGCAAGACTGGAATAGGCAAACAAAAGCGTGCGATTGTCGTTCGAGACCCCCGATAGGCTAACAGAAGTCGTCGTACCATTTTCAAAAATTGCCCCTTGGACGGATTGGGAGAGAAAATTTAAACCGAGGGGTAAATTATCGGTAATGACGACATCGGTCGCTGTTGTCGTTCCCGTATTGTTGAGAGAGAGGCGATAGACTACCGTATCTCCCGGTTCGGCCGCAGCGCGATCGGCAGTTTTGATCAGTTCGAGACTGGTTTCTTCAACAAAGAACGAAGTGGTGTTCGAAGTGACCGTACCGCTTAAATTGCCTCCTGTGGCAAATCCTTGATTGATGACTTCTTGGGACAAAACGCGATCGCCGCCTGCCCAAAAGCCGAGGGAAAGCAGCAGGGAAAAGTAAAAGTGTAAATTTCTTTTTTTCTGTTGGTTGCGGACCCATAAGAAATGAGAACGAAGAGGCGCGATTGCGAACGAATGTTTTAATTTGCCTCTCGATATCGGTTTCGGCAAATTCATTGTGTTGTTATCCTTCAATTTGCTCTATCTGGCGATTAATGGTCGCGCACACCCTTGACGATCGAATCCGATTGCTCCTTACCCAGTGCAGGGATTGTTATCGCAATGCTTTACGGGGAGAAAATCCCAACCGCATCATAATCAAAAACAAGCCTCGTGACAACCGTCGATTGAGTTGGAGTTTGCGATCGCGACACTAGAGCGCAGATAACGGGTCAAGAGAATATTCAGAGAAATATGCAAGGGATTAGCCAAAATTGACATCTACAATGAGATCGTTGTAATCGAGATCGCCGCCTCCCGAGAGATCCTCAAAACCAAAAACATTATCTCCGAGTAAGATCAGATGATCGGCACCATCGGGATTGGCATTAATATAAGAGAAATAAGAGACCACATCAGCCGTTGCTGAATTGGTGGAATTCGTATCGAGAAATTCATCAACGGTTCCATTGGCAATAATAAAGGGAGCGTAAAGAGCCGCACCGTCCAAGGTTACGCTGGCCGATGCTGTCGAGTTATTGCTCGTGCTGAGGGCGAGATCGCTGACGCGATTTTCAATCGCCGCTTTGGCATACCCGGAATCCCCCGGAGAAAAGCCTCCTACCGTACCATTAATATCGTCAACTTTATAGAAACCCACCGTATTATCAAAACGAGCTTCTCGATAAACCGAGAAATTTCCTTGAATCGAACTGCTAATATTTCGCAAGTCGAGTAATTCTTGACTGGGTTTTTGGTCGCTTCCCGCTCCAGTTGGTTCCCCCGTGCTGGTTTGTTCGAGGGTTATCGTAATTCCATTCGAGAAATCTACGGAAAATTGACCCGTTGAAATTTCCGTCGCCGACACTTGAGTAGCGATCGTTGCTCCACTCAAATTTCTTAATTCGATCGTAAACGTTCGATCGGCACTGACGCCCTCAAAAATTGCCGTTTGGGCACTGATACTAAATCCCGTCGGTCGCAAACTATTCGGAAGGATAGAGAAAATTTGCGAATCCGTTCCCCCTGCTGAGGAAAAATTAATGAAAACTTCGGAGATTTCCGAAGCATTATCTCCAGTTAGAGTCAGTTGTAAATTACTCCCTCCTTGGGAACCCACGATGAAACTATTATTTTCAAATCTTAAAAATTGGCTGACTGTAGTCGGGTCCGTCGGGTCCGTTGGGTCTGTCGGGTCCGTTGGGTCTGTCGGGTCCGTTGGGTCCGTTGTTACCTCTGAATTTTCCAAGTAGACAATTCCCGCAACTCCATTATCGCTTTGTGCTTCTCGCGATCCAATAAATGCTTCGGAAAAACCATCGCCATCAATATCGACAAATGTTAGTGTTGGTAGTTCTCGGGCGGGGGTATTGGTTGCCGAAGTCGTATTATAACTATTGAAAGGATTATCCGTTCCCGTTAATTGAACGTAGCTGGCACTCGTGGAGATTCCTTGATTTTCATAATACTCAATCTGTCCGTTTCCCTGACCGATGAATGCGTCGAGGTCTCCATCAGATTCTAGGTCGAGAAAGGCAACATTTAATCGTCTATGGGCGGGAGTAGCGGATGAAGTATTAGAAACAGCATTTAAAGGATTATCGCTACCGGTCTTTAGGGTAAATGTAATATCGTTGAGACTGGTAATTGTAGAGGGACTATCGTTTTGATAATAAACAAGAGAATCGTATTGGCCGATAAATGCATCTAGATCCCCATCGCCATCGATATCAACAAACGTTGGCGTTGCATATTGACCGACAGCAGAAATATTAAATAGATCTCCCGCAACTGTCGATCGCGTTGCTGTTGTTGAAAATGTTGGATTATTAGCATCACCCGTGTTTTCATAAAAATAAATATTACCGGAGGTATTGCCTACGAATAGATCGAAATCGCTATCTCCATCAATATCAACGAGGGCGGGGTGACTCACTCCACTAACCGAAATACCGTTAAAAGGATCTGGGGGAGTGCTACTGCTTGTTTGTAAGGTTAAAGTTGCAGCAGTGCTCGAACCCGTATTTTTAAAATAAGGAAGAGTTCCATCGCCAACACCAACAAGGGCATCAAAATTTCCATCACCATCAAGATCGGCAAAAGTAGGCGCTGTTTGACTGTCGGTTTCAATGGAAAGACCATCAAAAATACTGGTGGATTGTTGGGTAAAAGTTCGAGTTGTCATAGTATAAACGAGGGAATAATTTCTAACAGAATGTCTAGAGAGATTTTTAGTTATTTTTTATTTTGCCAATCCTAGAGATGGTAGGGACGATCGCATCCCCTTTTTCAGAGGCTGCAAACGATCGCAGTATATTTTCTCTCCCCAGATTAATCAAGGGACAAAAGGCGGGAGTTTTCGGCAAAACAGGGTTATAGGACGATCCCATTGGCAAACTCGAGGACGAATAGACTCGCTATCGAGTCGCTTATCTCGATAATATGAAAAAAAAGCGTATTTTGTCTGGCCTGAATTCATCTGATGCAGAGTATTGCGATCGCTCGAGAATCTCCCACCAACCCTGCCCCTCGAGAACTCATTGCCGAATTAGACTGCTATTTGGCGCAATTGTATCCTCCCGAAAGCAATCATAATCTGAATCCCGAAGCGTTAGAGGGAGATGGCAGTTACTTTTTTGTTGCCCGTCGCGGCGATCGCGCGGTAGGATGTGCCGCATTAGTCTCGGGAAAATTGGGTGTCGCCGAAATTAAAAGCGTTTGGGTGCGGCAGAGCGATCGCGGTTTAGGAATTGCCACCCAACTTTTAAACGTCCTCATTCAATTTGCCAAAGATTCACACCTTCATACATTGCAACTCGAAACCGGTAGGAAACAAGTCGCATCTATCAAATTATACGAAAAATTTGGATTTTATGCGATTGCTCCTTTCAATGGATATTCTGCCGATCCTTTCAGTTGTTTTTATGAAAAAATGATTTAAACAAGGTGGAACGAACAAAGAAAAAGGGAGAAGCCACTCGGGTGGCTTCTCCCCATCATCAGGGTGCATCTACTGTGGACACTATAGCAGGTTGGAGTGGGGGGTAATGCCCCTTTTTATTGCTATTTTTGTAAAGTTTCCCGCCAAATTCATGAAGTTTTGATGAAGTTTCCCTAAATTTAGCGGTTGACAAAAGTAAATCTACCCATTCAGTTTTTTGCCTAACAGTTGATTAGCCAATTTTGGATCGGCACGTCCGCTGGTTTTCTTCATGAGTTGACCGACGAAAAAGCCTTGCAATTTCTTTTTGCCATTGCGGAATTGTTCGACTTTATCGGGATTTGCTGCCAGAATTTCATCAATCATTTGTTCGAGTTCTCCGGTATCAGAGATTTGCGTCATGCCTTTACTTTCCACATAATCGGCAAGAGAATCGATTTTTTCGGTGAGAAGTTCCGGGAGAATTTCCTTGGCAATTTTGCCGCTAATGGTGCCTTTTTCGATTAACGCCACCAATTCTGCTAAGATGTTCGGTTGTAGGGCAATGTCGTTAATGCCGAGTTTCTCGCTGTTGAGATAGGCAGCAATATCTCCCATGACCCAGTTGGCGACTTGTTTGGGGTTTGTACCGTCAGCGATCGCCTCTTCAAAATACCGACCGATATCGCGATCGTCGGTGAGAACTCGGGCATCGTAGGCAGAGAGTCCCAGTTCCGTTTCATAGCGACGGCGTTTTTGGGCGGGAAGTTCCGGGAGTTGAGATTGCCATTCCTCTAATTGTTTGAGAGAAACTTCGATAGGAGGGAGATCGGGTTCGGGGAAATAGCGATAATCGCTGGATCCTTCTTTACTCCGCATGCTAATGGTTTTCTGGCTGCCTTCTTCCCAAAGTCGGGTTTCTTGACGAATTTTTTCCCCTTTTTCGATCGCTTTAATCTGGCGATCGATCTCGTAGTCGATCGCTTTTTGGATGGCACTAAAGGAGTTCATATTTTTGATTTCTACCTTGGTGCCGAATTCTTTTTGTCCCACGGGACGGATGGAAATATTCACATCACAGCGCAGGGATCCTTCCTGCATATTGCCATCGCTAACCCCCAAATAGCGAACGATACGGCGCAATTCTTGACCGTATTCGGCAGCTTCTACCCCAGAACGAATATCGGGTTCGGAGACGATTTCGAGGAGGGGAACCCCCGCACGGTTAAAATCTACGAGGGAGTGGGTAGAACCGGAGAGGCGATCGCTTCCCGCATGCACCAATTTTCCCGCATCTTCTTCCATATGCAGGCGAGTAATGCCGATTGTTTTGCGGATGGGTTCGTCGCCGGAGTTTTCCACGATTTCAATTTCTAAGGATCCATGTTCGGCGATGGGAAGGTCATATTGAGAAATCTGGTAGTTTTTGGGGAGATCGGGATAGAAATATTGCTTGCGATCGAATTTACTATAAGGGGCAATTTGACAGTTGAGGGCGAGTCCCGTTTTCACGGCAGATTCGAGGACTTTTTCATTGAGAACCGGGAGAACCCCCGGATAGCCAAGGCAAATGGGGGATATGTGGGTGTTTGGCGGTGCGCCGAATTCGGTGGAAACGGGGCTGAAAATTTTGGTTGCGGTGTTTAGCTGACAGTGGGTTTCCAGTCCGATAACGGCTTCGTAGTCGGTTTTGGTTGCGGTTGCTGCACTCATATGCTGGATTCGTGACGATGATCGTAGTCTATTTATTATATCGATCGCGGCGATCGGATTTTACGACAGGCGATTGGCGGGTTCGGTATAATAACAGCAAGATTGGCAAGTGTATTTAAGGAAGAAAGGACAATGACGCAGGCGATCGCTAAACCTAAAAATGAGCGAGTTAATTGAAGGAAGCTGTATTTTAACGCTTGACAGCGATTTTAGGATTTATCGTAAGAATAGAAATGAGGCAATCGATTTGATTATTTCAGATGAAGTTTGAGATTTAGAGAGAGTTTTTAATTTATTTTTCTTCTTTGTGGTCGTCATCTTTTTTGACTTTTGCGTATTTATCAACAAGGGTATTGAATACAGTATCGGCAAAGCGATCGCTAAATCCAACCAAAAACGATAAAACCAAAATCACTTCATCTACTTTAATAATTCCAGAAGAATCAGTAGTATTTCCTCCAGTGAGTAAAAATAGTCCTGAAACCAAAACCAAATAAAAGGTCGAACCGAGAACAACACCCTGTACTGGACGAGTTAGCATCCATTTTACAGCATCGCCAAAATCGTGAATCGGTCGGCGATTAAATCGGTAAATCATGGCTGCAAAACTACCAAGTAAACTCCATAGTGCAACAGGCCAAGGAATTCCAAATAGTGCAAGTTTTAGTGTTTTAGTTCGCTAAGCGGTGTTTCTCCCAGTTGTAAATTAGCTCCCAAACTGAAATATAGCCAAGAGCTACTTGTGCTTCATTACTTAAAACGTCAAAATTTGCATTTGTTAATTCTTCTGTATCTAACTTAGAGGCAAGTTGAGTTACTATATTTAGATTCATTTGAGCTTCTTCTCTCAGTTCTTTATGACCAATTTTGGTAGTCATATTTCCGATAGATTCTTGTGCCGAGCTAGCTGAATACACAAAACTATTAAAGAGAGAATTTAAGTTTGATATTTGAACATTAATTTCATCAGTAATTGAATTCAAGCATCTTAGTGAATCTGATTTTTCCTGAGTATCCATCTCTTCAGAAATCTTTGATTCTATATCATAAAGAACTGTCAAATATTTTTCTTCCAGTTTTTCTAACAAATTTTCTGGATGTTTCTTTTGTTGAGGAGAAATAAATACTGTATGAATTTTAAGAAGACTTAAATAAGATAAACTAATAGTTGTTTCTCGGTGCTGAAAAGTTGTTGAAGGGCGGCGTAATTTATCTAACTTGGATAGAGATTTATGGGTCGGAATTAATCTTGTTACTCTACCTCGTAATCGTTGTATTTGCTCAATAGTTCGTTTCGTCGGTAGAAGATGAAAATTTTCTGAATTTTGCGTAGAGTAATGAGTTTCATTAAAATATGTATTTCCTTCTGTGTAAGCAGAACCATGATAAACTGCTATATCTCTGCCAACAAAATCCCCACGAACAAAATTAACAGAATCAACAAAAATCTCTCTTTCCCCTCCTACACTCTGAGAACCTTGAATTGTATGAAGATCATCAGATTTTTGAGAGGGATTTTGTTGATTACTTCGATCTAACTCTTCATCTTTCCAGTTATTTGAATTTTCTGGTTCTTGGTTGAATTCTGTGTTGTTCATCTTCTTGTCAGTTTAGATTACTCATCATCGCCGAAAAAATGCCGAATAATGCGCTGATTTTCTACTTGAATACCGCGAATTTCCGATTGCATTCCACGAATGACTTCGCGATCGCGTTCTGCATTTTCGCTCAAGCGATCGACGCTCTGACTGACGCGATCGACATTCTGAGTCAAACGAGAAACATTATCGGTCAGTTGTGCGAGAGTTGCTTCTGCACGTTGCAATCGTTCCCCAAAATTACCCAAGATGCGCCCGGTTTCAAAAATCACGCTATCCATGCGCTCATTTTGCTGCTGCTGAGTTTGAACGAGGTTTCTGACAATTTCCCCAGTTTCAGCAACAAAGCGATCGATGCGATCGTCCTGCTGCTGCTTTGTTTGAGCTAGATTAGAGATAGCATTATCAATGCGTTCATTTTGCTGCTGCTGGGTTTGAATGAAATTTCTGACAATTTCTCCAGTTTCAGAAAGACGCTCATCCTGCTGCTGCTGAGTTTGAACGATAGTTTCCTGTCGTTGTGCTACATTGTCCAAAATACGCTCGATTCGGTCTAAGCGATCGCTACTCATTCCCGCTAACTCCAACATTTTAAAAAATATTATAGCTGACGAAGGTGAAAGCAGCGAAAATAACACCAGTTAATAATGACAAAAAAACGAATTATTCAGCTTATTATTATTACTTTTCTCTTAAACGGTTGTGGCGGTTTATTCATTCGCCCGCAAATTCTTACGGGAGGACTGAATAGCAACTCCCCCGAAGAAAACCCCGCTTATAGTGGCGACGGACGTTATTTAGCTTTTACCTCCGATCGCAACGGACGGCGCAATATTTACCTCTACGATCTCCAACAAAGCACCCTCATTCCCCTCCCCAACCTCAACCGACGCAATGCCGTCCAAGACCAACCCTCCCTCAGCACTGACGGTCGCTATCTTGCCTATATTTCCACAGAACGGGGCAGAAGCGATGTTTACGTCTACGATCGCCAAACTTCGCGATCGCAGCTCTTAACGGCGAATGTACGGGGGTCTTCGCGCAACCCCACCATTAGCGGCGATGGCAGTTCTGTCGCCTTCCAAACCAGCCAACTCGGACGATGGAATATTGCCATTGTAGAACTGAATAATTAAATGGTTCGGCGATCGCCGATAATTAGCGATCGATTGTTGCTCCTGATTCATTGTGAAAAAATCCCGTTCTCTGGCCGGTATTGCTGGTATTGTTGCCCTCGCGACCTTGATTAGTAAAATTTTTGGACTCTTTCGCGAACAAGCGATCGCGGCGGCGTTTGGCGTGGGTCCAGTGGTGAATGCCTACGCTTATGCTTACGTTATCCCCGGTTTTCTCCTCATTCTCCTCGGAGGCATTAACGGACCCTTTCACAGTGCTTTAGTTAGCGTTCTTTCCAAGCGAGAAAAATCCCAAGCCGCACCGATTGTCGAAGCCGTTAGCACCCTTGTTAGTTTGTTATTAATTGGTGTAGCGATCGTCTTAATTGTTTTTGCCCATGTTTTTATCGATATTCTCGCCCCCGGACTGAATGAAACCACTCGCGATCTTGCCATTCTGCAGTTGCAAATTATGGCACCTTTGGCGATTTTAGCCGGGTTAATCGGGATTGGATTCGGTACCTTAAATGCAGCGGATCAATATTGGTTGCCCGGTATTAGTCCTCTCTTTTCCAGTGTTGCCGTTATCTCCGGAATTGGCTTATTAGTTTGGAGAATCGGACAGCAAATCAGCGCCCCGGAATACGTGCAAATTGGTGGAATCGTCCTCGCAGGGGGAACCTTAGCAGGAGGAATTTTGCAATGGTTGGCGCAACTTTTTGCCCAAATGCGATCGGGAATGGGAACGTTTCGCCTGCGATTTAACTGGCAAAATTCCGGCGTGCGAGATGTCATGAAAGTGATGGCTCCGGCAACGCTTTCTTCTGGAATGCTACATATTAACGTTTATACCGACCTCTTCTTCGCTTCTAGTATTGAAGGGGCAGCAGCAGCTATGCGCTATGCAAACTTTATTGTTCTTACTCCCCTGGGAATTATTTCTAATATGATTCTCGTGCCGTTTCTGCCCGTATTTTCCCGCCTCGCCGCCCCTGAAAATTGGCCGGAATTGAAAACTCGCATTCGCCAAGGATTGATTTTAACGGCTCTGACAATGTTACCTTTAACCGCAATTTTCATGTCGGTTTCGGGAACGATTGTCGATGTCATTTACAAGCGACTTGCTTTTGATGAAGAGGCCTCGCGATTAGTTGCCCCCGTCCTTATGGCTTATGGTTTTGGCATGTTCTTCTATTTGGCTCGCGATGTTTTAGTACGGGTTTTTTACGCCCTTGGAGATGGAGAAACGCCTTTTCGGATCAGTATCATTAATATTTTTCTCAATGTCGTTCTCGATTACTTTTTGGTGAATGCCTTTAAAACTCCCGGTTTAGTCATGGCAACGATTGGGGTGAACGCGATTTCTATGGCCGTCTTTTTAGGGATTTTAAATCGTCGATTGCAGGGTTTACCTTTGTGGGAATGGGGCGGAATTTTATTGGGCTTAGTCGGTTGCAGTATCGCCGCCGGATTCGCAAGTTTAGGAACGAGTCAACTCTGGCAACAGTGGCTCGGTGCTGGCAATTTTTTCTGGCTTTTGGGTCAACTCGGAGCATGTACGTTGGTTGCTTTAACTGTATTTTTCTCATTAGCGATGCTATTGAAATTAACCGAACTAGAAATGCTGAGTTCTCGCGTTCGTCAAAAGTTATTGCGCCAAAAATAAACCCAATAAAAAAGGGACACTTTTTCGTGTCCCTGATGATTGGGGTTATGGACTGAAATTAGCGATGCAGGCTTTTTTTATAAGTTTGTTCCTCAGTGTTAATTCGTCCACTTCCCCGCTCCTTGTTGAATTGTTGCGTTTCTGTTTTATAGCAATGGAGTCGTCCGCTACCGCGATCGCAATTGGGCTCTGTATTGGCTGGAGAATCCAAGGTAGAGAATTCAACGGGGTTTTGCGTCGCTACGATCGCATCGGTATCGATCGCATTAGCCTTTTGGAAAGGAAAAATAGCGACAAAGCTCAAGATGAGCAGTAAAGTAGTGTTGTTGAACATAATCTAAACTCCGTATCGGGTTCTATTACCTGATACGGATTTTCTTGGCACAATCTGGATGAATTTAAAAATTTCTCGCTAAGAATGAGAGAGTTTTCTCTCGTGTTATGAATGAGGGGTAGAAAACTCGAAAATTTAGGTGGTTTTACCGATCGCATTTCCTTCTCGATAGAAAAGTTCGAGGGCCGAAAGAAACCGCGAGAAATGTTAAATTAAAATTAGATCTACCGAAAAATAATAATAATGAGCGTTCGCGTGCAATTTTTACCCGATAATGTAACCGTAGATGCCGAAGTCGGAGAACCCATGCTAGCCGTCGCCGATCGCGCAGGAATTACCATTCCGACCGGATGCTTGATGGGATCTTGTCATGCTTGCGAAGTGGAGTTAGAAGACGGTACCGCCATCTGCGCCTGTATTAGTTCAATTCCGGGCGGAGAACGAGAGTTAAAAATTAATCTCTATTGCGATCCCCTATGGTAAAATCCGCGAAGACTGGAAAATTAAAGATAAGGCGATTGCTTTCCCCGATCCTGCTTTGCTTGCTTCTGGTTTTATCTTTTTCTTGGCCCGATCGCGCAATTGCTGGAAGACTTGCCGATCGCTTAGCTGATTTCCCCCACTGGCAAAGCAAACCCCCCGTAACCCCAGCACGGGGGGATTTAGCGTATCCTTCTTGGATGGCGGGAACGTGGCGGGTTAACAGTCCCCTAATTGATGCGATCGCCCCCTTCGCCCCAGAAATCGTGACTCCGGGGTTTGCCCAAAATCAAAGTTTGCTCCACCATCCCATTCGCTTTCGGGTGCGTTTTCAGAAAACCTTCCCCCTCTCTTCTCGTTTTCCCCTCGGATTCCCTCAATTGTCTGCGTTAGTTCAAGATTTTTTCCCCATTGTTGCCGATCGCCAGTTTAATGGCTGGGAAATTGCGAGGGCTTATTTGGGAGAGGGTCAAATCCTCTCCGTTACGGTAGACCCCCGCGATCCCAATCGTCAACTCACCCAATTGCAAGGCGATCGCCAATTAATTTCTTTAGTCACCGGACGTGCTAGGGAAATCCCTTCCCCGACGGAATTTGTCGCCACAGAACTCGTTCAGCAGATTTTCCGCAGTCCCGAGGGCATTTATTTGAATGAAGTCGAGACCACAACCGACTACCATTTGCTCGAGTCGGGAAATATCGATGCAGAACAAGTAACGGCAATTTATCTATCACCCCAAGATCCCGACTATTTCTCCACCTTTGGCCGTCCTGTTGCTCTTTATCGCTACCATCTACAACTCGACAAATGTAAGGACGCAACTTGCAGCGTCCTTACCCAAAAACAATAAGGACGCAACTTGCAGCGTCCTTACCCAAAAACAATAAGGACGCAACTTGCAGCGTCCTTACCCAAAAACAATAAGGACGCAACTTGCAGCGTCCTTACCCAAAAACCCGTAATGTTAAATATTGTTGCGATCGCTTTACTGCAAGCCCAACCAAGCTAATAATCCTTGACCCGTCAGCACTTCAATGAGGAGGGCTAGAGAAAAACCGATCATGGCCGCACGACCGTTTAAGCGTTCTGCATAGTCATTAAAACCGAATTTGGGTTCGAGTAAGTCGGGGGGAACGGTGGGTTCGGGGGTTGAAGAAGTCGTTTCGGGTTGGGGAACTTCGGAGGTTGTCATGGCCGCTTGTCCTTTGTTGGGGAAATGTTTACAATTCTTCACCATTCTAAAACAGAATGTGCGATCGCGGCGAGATTTGAGCATTCGCGCAAAGAGCGCTTAAAATAGGAAGGATTAAATGAGATTGACGTTGCCTATTTCAGCAAAATGACCATAGATGCAGCAGAATATCGCCGCAGGCGCGATCGCTTCACGGACAAAATTGGCAAGGGTACGGCTATTTTTGCCAGTGCACCCCTTTCGGTCATGCACCACGATGTCGAATATCCTTTTCGTCAAGAGAGTGATTTTTTCTATTTAACGGGATTTGACGAACCGGGGGCGGTGGTCGTCCTTGCGCCTCACCATGAAGAACACAAGTTCGTTCTTTTCGTCCAACCGAAAGATTTGGAAAAGGAAACTTGGACGGGGTATCGCACGGGAGTCGAGAAAGCCAAAGAACAATATGATGCGGATGAGGTGTTTCCTATTAACGAACTGAATGAGAAACTCCCCGAATACCTCAAAAATGCCGATCGCATTTATTATCATTTGGGACGCGATGAGGCGTTTAATAACAAGATCGTTCGTCATTGGAAGCACTTTATTCAGCAATATCCCAAACGAGGAAAAGGCCCCATCGCGATCGAAGATAGCAACCCAACGCTTCACCCCTTGCGTCAAATTAAAAGCGAGGCAGAAATCGAACTCGTTCGCAAAGCAGCAAAAGTAGCCGCAGAAGCTCACAACCGCGCGTTAGAATTTGCCAAACCGGGGGTTTGCGAATATCAAATTCAAGCCGAAATCGAATATACATTTAAATCTCACGGTATGGATATTGCTTATCCTTCGATTGTGGCTTCGGGAGAAAATGCTTGTATTTTGCACTATGTCGAGAACAATCGTCAAATTCAACAAGGAGATTTGTTATTAATCGATGCCGGGTGTTCGTATCATTATTATAACAGCGATATTACCCGTACTTTTTCAGTGGGCGCGCCTTTTAGCAAAGAACAACAAATTATTTACGAGTTGGTTTTAGAGGCACAATTACAAGCTATTTCTCAAGTCAAACCGGGAAATGACTATAAAACCATTCACGATACAGCAGTCTGCGTTTTAGTGGGAGGATTGCTCGATTTGGGACTCTTAAAAGGAGATTTCGAGCAAATTGTTGAAGAAGAAAAATACAAACCTTTTTACATGCACCGAACGGGACATTGGTTGGGTTTAGACGTTCACGATGCAGGAATTTATCAACATGGAGAAGAACAATCGGTGATTTTGGAACCCGGTCACATCTTGACAGTAGAACCGGGAATTTACATTTCTCCTCATATTAAACCCGCAGAAGAACAACCCGAAATCCCCGATCGCTGGCATGGTATCGGCGTTCGCATCGAGGATGATGTTTTAGTGACTCAAAATGGTTGCGAGGTGTTAACGTCTGACGTTCCTAAATCCGTTGCTGAAATGCAAAAAATTTAATTCTTTTAGGATCGTTTTAAGTGTTTTGATTAATTCTTGAAGATCAGATTGCCGTTAGCATCGATCGCGATGGGTGTATTGGGAAAATCGCTGCGAGTCAATCTTTGCATGAGAGCGATCGTGCGTTTTTCCGGATCGGGAAAGGGAATCGCTTCCCCATTTAAATGCAAAGGAATAATATTGCCTTGTATGAGTTTTCCTTCTCGATCCAATTGCACTTCTAAAATCAAAGAATATCCCTTGGGTCCGCTCGCACTGAGAGTTCGATAACCGATAAAATTACCCAAAGAATAGGCGACTAATCGTTCTCGATAAAGCTCGATCGCTCTGGGAACGTGGGGACCGTGACCCAAAATTAAATCGGCACCATTGTCTATCATCGCGCGAGAAAAGCGTACCATATTACCACGATTTTCACTATAAAATGTTTCCGTTTGGTTGCGAACGTGAAGGGCGTTACTTCCCTCCGCTCCTGCATGAACGGAAATAATAATAATATCGGCATTGGCATCGGCTTGTTTGACCAAAGCAGCCGCTTGTCCGAGATTATTTAATGAGTTATGATAGCCTAAATAACTAAACCCGATCCAAGCCACTTTAATCCTATTGGCTTCTGTATAAACGATTTGTCCTTTTGCGCCTACAGCTTGCATTCCTTCCGCTTGAATGTAGCGCATGGTATCGCGGAATCCCTGCTGGGTAAAATCGTGGGAATGGTTGTTAGCAACACTGAGAATATGAAACCCTGCTTGTTGTAAAACCTTTGCATGACTGGGAGGACTGCGAAAGGCATAAACTCGTCCCGATACGGGGACTTTTGCACTGTTGGGATAAGTGGTAATCGTACTTTCAAAATTCCCAAAGAGAAAATCAGCCCCCATCAAAAGAGATTGTACGTTATTAAATAAACTTGCGGGATTGGCGGGGAGTTGGTTGCTGGGA
Organism: Cyanobacteria bacterium SBLK; assembly: GCA_017746715.1. Classification (GTDB taxonomy): domain Bacteria; phylum Cyanobacteriota; class Cyanobacteriia; order Cyanobacteriales; family Spirulinaceae; genus CCY15215. The sequence continues at coordinate 49,613 of JAGHZQ010000069.1, read as the reverse complement.
AAATTGGTTCCGAGGATTGTATCTCCAACGGCTTTAATGGCGATCGTCTCTGCTTCGGGAAAAATAAATTGCGGGGGAGGCGGTTGAGGGGGTTCGGGTAAGGGTAAATCGATTTCGACTTGCGCGATCGCGCTGCTATTTCCCCAACTGAAACAAAAAACAAAAAGAAAAAAGAGGGTGTATTTGCCGATACGAATAAAAAAGCGATCGCGTTTGAGAGAAATCATAGATACTTGCAGTCATATCGGTTTTATAATTTAGCATTATCGGCGATCGTACGTCAATTCAAAATTATCAGTTCAAAAATTAGTCTATTTTAGAGATTGTTTATAAAATAAAAATTAAGCAAGTAGAGTTCAGTTAGCGACAGCGTAAGGCACCAACTTTTAGACTGCTGGTGCCTTACGCTCCATTCCATTACGCTAACACACCTTACGATTGGTTTACGAACAATCTCTTAACGAGGGTCTATGGGTATCGAAGAGGTATTCTGACACAATTGCGAATTGTCTTTTGCTTTATGCTCGAACACGAGTTATCTTACTCGTCGAACAAAGTTTTTGGATATTCATGACGGAATTAGAACTTTATAGCGCCAAAGTATGTCCTTTTGCCCATCGCACCCGCTTGGTTTTATTAGAAAAAGGTCTTGAATTCAGCCTTAAAGAAATCGATCTTGCTAATAAACCCGCTGATTTTTCTCGTATTTCTCCCTATGAAAAAGTTCCCGTTCTGATTTACGGAAAAGATCGAGTTTGGGAGTCGGCAATTATTAATGAATATCTCGAAGAAACCTTTCGAGATCCCCCGCTCCTGCCTCAAAAACCGGGAGAAAAAGCGATCGCGAGAATTTGGATTGATTTTGCCAATACCAAACTCATTCCGGCATTTTACAAGCTCTTGCTAACACAGAATCCCGACAAGCAACAGCACTGGAAACAGGAAGTCCTCGATCGCTTGCAGTTCATGGAAACTGAAGGCATTGGCAAACTGGGCGGAAATGGAGAGTATTGGCTCGGGGAATTTTCGCTAGTGGATATCTCGTTTTATCCGTGGTTCGAGCGTTGGATCGTCCTGCAAGAGTATCGCGGGCTGCAATTTCCCGCAACTTGTCCTCACCTCGATCGCTGGCGGGGAAAAATGAAAGAACGAGAAAGCGTCAAAGCGATCGCCAACTCCAATACGCTGTACCTACAAGACTACAAAAAATATGCCGAGGGGACGGCAATGGGGATTACCGCGCGAGAAATGCGGGGGGATTAAACACTATACTGTAAAGAATATGTAGTATCCGCTTTGATGTAAAACACCATGAGCAACGAACAAGACCGCATCCTGATCTTCGATACAACCCTCCGCGACGGCGAACAATCCCCCGGAGCAACCCTGAATGTTGAAGAAAAGCTGACCATTGCGCGATCGCTGGCACGTCTGGGTGTGGATATCATCGAAGCCGGATTCCCCAGAGCCAGTAACGGCGATTTTGAAGCGGTTCAAAAAATTGCCGATACTGTGGGGACGGAAGACGGTCCGACGATCTGCGGTCTCGCTCGTGCTAGAAAAGATGATATCGCTCGAGCGGGAGAAGCGATTAAACCGGCAGCCAAAGGTCGCATTCATACCTTTATTGCCACCTCTGACATTCATTTGCAATACAAACTTAGAAAGACTCGCCAAGAAGTCTTGGATATTGTCCCGGAAATGGTGGCTTATGCCAAAACTTTCACCGATGATGTAGAATTCTCCCCGGAAGATGCCGCTCGCAGCGATCCGGAGTTCATGTATCGGGTCTTGGAGGCGGCGATCGCGGCTGGAGCAACAACGATTAATATTCCCGATACAGTGGGTTATATTACCCCAGTGGAATTCGGCGCAATTATTCGCGGCATTAAGGAAAATGTGCCCAATATCGACCAAGCCATTATTTCCGTCCACGGTCACAACGATCTGGGTTTGGCGGTGGCGAACTTCCTCGAAGCGGTGAAAAATGGCGCTCGCCAGCTTGAATGTACCATTAACGGCATTGGGGAACGGGCGGGAAATGCAGCCCTTGAAGAGTTGGTGATGGCGTTATACGTCCGCCGTCAATACTACAACCCCTTCCTCGGTCGTCCTGTAGAATCTACCGCGCCTCTCACCAATATCGACACGACCCAAATTGCGAAAACCTCTCGTTTAGTCTCCAATCTGACGGGAATGTCGGTGCAGCCCAATAAAGCGATCGTCGGTGCCAATGCTTTCGCTCACGAATCCGGCATTCACCAAGATGGGGTACTAAAGAACAAGCTCACTTACGAGATAATGGATGCAGAATCCATTGGTTTAACGCAAAATCTGATTGTTTTGGGCAAGCATTCCGGTCGTCATGCTTTCCGCGATCGCCTCGAAACTTTGGGTTTCGATCTTTCGGAAACGGAACTCAATAAAGCCTTTTTGCGCTTTAAAGATGTGGCCGATAAAAAGAAAGAAATTTCCGATCTCGATATCGAAGCGATTGTTAATGACGAGATCCAACGGGTGCCGGAGTTGTATCGCCTCGAATTCGTACAGGTTTCCTGCGGCGATCGCGCCAAACCCACGGCGACGGTGACGCTTTTGACTCCCGAAGGGGAAGAATTGAGCGACGCAGCGATCGGGACGGGTCCGGTAGATGCGGTTTATAAGGCAATTAATCGCGTGGTGGATATTCCCAACGAGTTGATCGAATATTCGGTGAAATCCGTTACCGAGGGGATCGATGCAATGGGAGAAGTCACCATTCGCCTGCGTCACGAAGAGCGCACCTATTCAGGTCATGCGGCGAATACCGATATTATCGTGGCTTCTGCTCGCGCCTACGTGAGTGCGTTAAATCGTCTCTGTGCGTCGATGCAGAACAAAGAACGCATTCATCCTCAAGGAGCAATGGTTTAAGCTCCCACGAGGAGAAATTTACTGGAAAACCCTTGTTATGCAGGGGTTTTCTTGATTTAAAGGAAGCGATCGCCTCGGGCAAGACTAATTTTTGATGACTTGGGTTAGAAAGTTTAAAATTAAAGGATTTACCAGTCGTTCGGCGATCGCCGATTTAGAGCAGGCGTTAGGGCAATATTTGCTTTATCGGGCGGTTTTGGAGGAAGTACGAGAGGATTGTTTGTTGTATTTGGCAATTCCTAGGGCAACGTATCAAGGGATTTTTTCCGAACCGATTGGAACGTTAATTGTTAATAAATATCGCCTAAATTTATTGGTTTTTGATGCTAAAAATATCGCGCTAATAATCCTAAATAAAAACGGGCAATCTACTCCGTCGTTGGAATCCCGCGATCGCCCTTAAAAACATTGCGGGGACGCAAATTCTACGTCCCCAAAGTTCTAAATTTTGTTTATTGAATCGCTTCCAAATAATCCCGGACGCGATTGCGACGCTTGGGCTGGCGTAACTTTTGTAACGCCTTGGCTTCAATTTGTCGGACTCGCTCGCGGGATAATTCTAAAGCGCGACCGATTTCTGCGAGGGAATAAGGGCTTCCGGTTTTTAAACCGTAGCGCAATTGAATCACTTCTCGTTCCCGCGTCGTCAAATCCGAAAGCAGATTTTGTAATTCTCGCATTAAGGCTTCCCGCATCAAATTGTCTTCGGGAGAGGCTTCCTCGGTTTCCAATAAATCCCCTAACTCCGTATCCTTCTCCTTCCCGACCTTAATTTCCAAAGAAACCGATCGCGGTACCCGCAAGAGAACTTCTCGCACCTGATCCGGGGTCATATCCAATTCCTTGGCAATATCCTCGGTTTTCGCCGTGCGTCCCTTCTCTTGAGAAATCTTGCGCTGTGCCTTCTTAATTTTGTTCAACTTCTCGGTAATGTGAACTGGGAGGCGAATGGTGCGGCTTTGAGTGGCGATCGCCCGAGTAATCCCCTGACGAATCCACCAGTAGGCATAGGTGCTGAAGCGATAGCCTTTGGTAGGATCGAACTTCTCGACGGCACGTTCCAAACCGAGAGTTCCTTCTTGGATTAAATCCAACAGTTCCAAACCGCGATTTTGATATTTCTTGGCCACGGAAACCACCAAACGCAAGTTTGCCTTGATCATGTGTTCCTTGGCACGGATACCGGACTTTTGCAGGTCTTCGAGTTCTTTGACCTCCAACTTTGCCAGCATTGCCCAATACGCCTTCCCGGAAGCGAGATGCGCCTTTAAAGTCACCACATCGAGATCCACCGTTTTTGCCCAACGTTCCCAAGATGGACGATGACCCAATTGAGACGCGAGGCGATCGTGAGCTTCGATCGCCGTTACAAAGCGGTGCATGACATTCGCTTGATGGCGATAGAGAAGATACAACAGCCAGAGCGCTTGCTCCGTTTCGACGGCTCCAGTAGAAGCAAAAAGAATTTTTAAAGTGAGATATAATTCCGGTTGCGCGGCTCGTGCGGACATTTCGCGGCGCAAGTCCAACAAGCCGACATAACGTTGAATGATTTGGGCTTCGGCGACTTCTTCATCGCGCTTTAATAGGGGAACTCGACCGATTTCCGTTAAATATAAGCGCACTAGATCGGTGGTGTTGCGATTGGAGCGCTTGGCTGTTGTTTCCATCGCGTCTATGCCTTCAACCTCGAACTCGAGGGAGTTGGACGATGTATTGAATTCGACGGCTTGAGACAGGCGATCGTTTTCTCGGGCTTCGATGGAAAAAGATGGTGTTGGCATAATAACTTCTCGCTGGCGATCGGTGAAAATCGGGGAAAGGTAAGAACTGGTTTTGCGTCAGTCCCCACGCTAGCAACCGCACTCTGAATCAACCCCCGTAAGGGTTTGCAACAATCAATCCCCTTATCTTCAAGTATAGAGATGCGCCCGTTTTGATTGGGTGATGCGATTCTTTGGGTGGGGTGATGTTCATCAAGAACCAAAATAATCTACATCACTCCGATCCGTGATTCGGGGAAGGATCGAGATAAAGTTGGTTTGAGATTGTTGTAAAGATAAAGATTATTAGTGGTTATTGGTTATTAGTTATTGGTTATCGAGCTCCCTTCTTCCCTCCAACCCCTCAACCCCCCTCTGGAGGGATCGATTTTGGGGGTGTGGAGTGGGTTGCCGGCCGGGGGTTTTGTTGAAGTATTTGCGATCGCTGGGAATGACGAAATATAGATGTTTATACTTGTTATCTTCTTTCTTAATATTATCTTATCCTCATCAACTTATCCCCGCCACCTTAACACCCGTTCTTTGACAGGATTCTCGAATTGGCGACCTTCTACAACCGCTCGGAAGAATTCATGTTTGGCTTGGTAGTACCATTTTGCTTGGGTATCGGCATCATTGATTAACATGAGGGGCGGATCGTATTGCAAACCCGCTTGTTGTTGGATGACCACGCGGCGATCTTGATTGAGAAAGGCTTTCGCGAAAGGACGCAGCAAAGGAACTAACGGCGTTAACCAAGGCATCGTCCAATAAGCGACAAAATTGACCTCGGTTTCCCTTTCTGTAAGGGGCGTAACCGCCGTTAAATTGGTAATAATCGCATTTCCCGATCGCAACTCTTCAATGCGAACCCCGGGCAAGCGAAAAGAAATCTCGGTTTCGGGCACCCTCCCCCCCGCTAAAAAACGATACATGGGGGTAACGATATCGATTTTATGGCGAGCCATGGTAAACCCGTAAAGGGAAGGGATGAAAAGCCGCGCCTGTTCTTGGAAATTGCCTTCTGTCCGCCACCACCACGCCCGATGGACAAAAGGAGAGTGCGCCGGATCCATTAACCCCACTACCGCATGATCCACAAAACAAGGGAAATTTATGGTCATGAGAAATTGATAAGGGCGATCGCCAAATTCGGCCACCCTAGGCACATCTACATTGGGTTCTTGGGGGTGGGTCGCATCCGGTATATAAATCCAAATATTGCCCTGAACTTCTTTGACGGGATAGGATTGTACTCCGAACCGTTTGAGATCGAGAGTTTGTCCTTCTACCAAAGCCGGAATTGCCGTACAATTTCCTTCTCCATCAAAACGCCAGCCATGATAGCAGCATTCTACCTCCGTACCATCAAAACGCCCGCAACTGAGGGGAATGGCACGATGGGGGCAGATATCTCGCAGGGCAAAAACGCGCCCATCTTGACGGCGACCGAATAAAATCGGCTCTCCCAATAAAGTCTTGGCTAAAATCTTTCCCCGTTTGAGGCGAGTTCCGGGTAAGCCGTAATACCAAATATTGCGAAGAAAAAAGTTTTTGGGAGTCATGGGAGTTGAGAGGAAAAAGTAATGAGTAACGAGTAACGAGTGGAGAACTAGAAAGGAATTATAAAGGGATAGAGGAAGAGAGATGAAGAATGAAGAATCGAAGATAGAATGTCATTTAACTAAAAATTTCTATCTTGTCAAATTACCCTTATGCCACTTTCTCAGGCTAATCCCGCACTCCTCGTCCTTGCCGATGGCAGCATCTATCAAGGCTTTGCTTTTGGCGCGTCCGGTACCGCCATCGGCGAAGTTGTCTTCAATACGGGGATGAGCGGCTATCAAGAAGTTTTAACCGACCCCAGTTATTGCGGTCAATTGATTGTTTTTACTTATCCCGAATTGGGCAATACGGGAGTCACCCCCGAGGATGAAGAATCCGATCGCCCCCAAATCAAAGCCGCGATCGCTCGCAATATCTGCTATCGTCCCAGCAATTGGCGATCGGTTCAATCCTTGCCGGATTACCTCAAACAGCACGGCATTCCGGGAATTTATGGCATCGATACCCGCGCCCTAACCCGCAAAATTCGCTCTACTGGGGCCATGAATGGGGGCATCTCTACGGAAATTCTCGACCCGGACAAACTCCTGCATGAAGTGCAAGCCGCTCCCCGTATGGCGGGTTTGAATTTGGTTAAGGAAGTGACGGCAAAAGCGGCCTACGAATGGCAGGAAAAAACCTTGGCGGGATGGGAATTTGCTGCAAGTCCGGACGGCTCTGAAGACCTCTTAAAAGTCGTCGCCCTCGATTTTGGAGTCAAGCGCAATATCCTCCGACGACTGGCGAGCTATGGCTGTCAAATTACCGTCCTTCCTGCCAGTACGCCCCCCGAGGAAATTTTGGCTCTCGATCCCGATGGTATCTTTCTCTCCAACGGACCGGGGGATCCCTCGGCGGTGCAGGAGGGGATCGAAACGGTGAAAGTCTTGCGAGAAAGCCAAAAGCCCATGTTTGGAATCTGCATGGGGCATCAAATTCTCGGCTTGTCTTTGGGAGCGGAAACCTTTAAGCTCAAATTCGGCCATCGCGGTTTAAATCAACCCTGCGGATTGGATCGGCAAGTTGAAATTACCAGTCAAAATCACGGTTTTGCAGTGACGGCGGAATCTTTGGGAGAAGATATCGAAATCACCCATTTCAATCTCAACGATAAAACCGTGGCAGGATTGCGCCATAAAACGCTACCCTTTTTCTCGGTGCAGTATCATCCCGAAGCCAGTCCGGGACCCCACGATGCCGATTATCTGTTCGATCGCTTCGTGCAATTGATGCGGGAGCATAAGAAGTGAAGCGATCGCCCCTACACGCGCTTAAACGGTAAGGGTATTCTTCCCATGATTAATTCCCGATTCGATCCCCCAAAAATTGCCAATAATGGCTATACTAAAGCATTGAATTCCTACTCTGTAGTGAGGAGGCTGTTATTCCAGAGCAACTCAATTTGACCGTGAGCTTGAGAGGCACGCGGGAAATTCAAGAAACATACCAAATCTTCCGGCTGACCGGATTGCTCGATGCGTTTTCTGAACCCACTTTCCGAAAAGTTCTCGGTACTCATATTGAGGAAGGTCCGCATCATGTCATTTTAGTTTTATCTCAAATTGACTTTGTGGATAGTTCGGGTTTGGGGGCTTTGGTGCAACTCGTGAAAAAAGCTCAGACTGCTGGTGGTAGCTTGCAAATCGTAACTAACGCTCGGGTGACGCAAACCGTCAAACTCGTGCGTTTGGAAAAATTTCTTTCTCTCCAAGAGAATTTGGATGCGGCGATCGCCAATGTTAGCAAGTCGGATAAGAAAGGAAAATAAGGATTTTGCTTTGAGGAAGTCCTCTTTCTAGCGATCGCATTGATAGGAAGTAAACACCTTGGTAGAAGAGCCGTCAGCAGAAAATGTGAAGGATGTTCGAGACTGGAAAGGCGATCGCTTGCAATCGATGAGCGATCGCGTTGTTTTCCCTTTTCAGATCGAACGTTTATCTCCTGCGGCTTTGGCTTATTTAGGGGATGCAGTTTACGAACTTTATATTAGAACTTATTTTTTATTGCCCCCTCGCCGGATTTCTGATTATCACAATCGTGTAGTTGCTAGAGTTCGCGCTGAGAGTCAGGCAGAACAATTACAATTTATTTTTGAACATTTAACAGAGTCAGAAAAAGAGATCGTTCGTCAAGGACGCAACGCCGTCAACCGCAAGCCCCAACGTCTCGATGCAGAGGTTTATCAACAAGCCACGGGTTGGGAAACTTTAATCGGTTATTTGTATCTCATGAATATTGAACGATTGCACGAGTTATTTTCTTTGCTTGAGTTTGAGTCAATCGAATAGCAGATATTTTTCGTTTTTTGTATCCTCAAAAAGATTTTTTCGAAAATTGCATAAACCCAATATTTTTCCTCCAAGCAATAATTAGAGCAATTAACTTTCTCTGGGTTGGATTGGATAGTTCTTATGTTCTTTTATGAAGTTCTGTTAACAAGCGCATAAATGCAATCTTCTCCTTCCTAGAAGTTACTAGAGCAGTTAACTTTCTCTGGGTTGGATTGGATAGTTCTTATGTTCTTTTATGAAGTTCTGTTAACAAGCGCATAAATGCAATCTTCTCCTTCCTAGAAGTTACTAGAACCCGGATCGGTTACTAGAAGAGGTCGGCTCGATTTGTTCCCAAACAATACAAAGAAAATCTAAAATTTCCTGAAACTTCTGGAAAAAAGAGAAAGTGTATTTGAACGCTTTTAAATTATTCAAATCGAACGAGGTGCATAAAACAGATCTCGCATTAATCAAAACAAAGCTACTACTGTAAATCAAAGCAATTGAGGAGGTGGTGATAATGGGAGTGATTTACATTGGCGATCGCGCAACTGGGAAAACTTCTCTAGCACTAGAACTGGCAAACCCATCCAGTCAATACGTTACAGTCACTCATCCAGATTATGAAAATCTCAAAGCATTGCTTTATGATGAAACCACAGGCCAAACTAGAGCAACAGATGCAGTACAAGCGATTTACGATCGTGCTTTAGAAATTCAAGTACAATTGCCAACAGGAAAAAAAGAGATTTTATTAGAGTGGCTCGATACTCCCGGTGAAATCTGGCGTACTTATTGGCAACGGGTAGATGAAAATCAACTTGAATGGCAAAAATTCCTCAATAGTATTGTTGAGAGTGAAGGAATTCTTTTGGTTGTTCCTCCTTATCGCGAGATCGTATCGGGTGCAAATCGCGAAGACTACATCACTCAACAGCAATGGTGCAATCGCTTTGAACGATGGGTTAAATTTTTCCGGCAAGACTGTTCTAAAGTTCGCCATCTCGTTCTTTGCTTGAACAAAGCCGATCTTTTTTGCGATGTGAATAAAGAAGCCTCTCGTCTGGCTTATATTCCCAACCGCTCTCCCATGACATGGCAAAAACGCAATGCTTACGTGATGCAGCGCTATTTTGCACCGGTTCAAAAGCAAATCGAACAACTTAATCAAAACATTTCTGGGTTGGCAGTTCGCTGTTTTATTACCAGCATTCATAATCGCCATTTATTGGAATTGCCTTGGATTTATCTGGGAAGTTTCTTGGCCAATTAAAAGGAGAAAATCATGGGGAATATTTGCGTTATCGGTCCGCGTGCTTCAGGAAAAACTACCTATTTAGCGGCTTTAGCCTACAAACGCGAACACTATAAAAGTTCAAAAGGACTGACGATTACGCCTTTAAATGAAGATTCGCAAAAAATTGCAGACAGAGCAGAAAATATTATCTGTCAAGGAGAAGCCTTTGAGCCGACGGAAGTTACTTCCGTGGATACTTTACCGGATTATTCTTTTAAAATCTCCATTAGAAAATTCCCGCGCTTGAACCCAGAAAAATTTCAATTGGTGTTTAAAGATTATCCCGGTGAAGTGTTCGAGAACATTGCCGATCCCCATGCCAATGATGCAATTCAAGAGGAATTTATCGAGGAATGTTTTCGCAAAGATGTAGAAGGCTGTTTGATCCTGTTTTCCGATTGGGTCAAAGGGACGGATAACCATTACAACCGTATCATCAGTCGTTTTTTGGAGTTAATGGATGCTCGCGATCGCACTCACGATCTGCGCTTGGCAGTTGCGATGAGCAAATGCGAGCGCGGGGAACTGTGGCCGGGACGCTTAGATCCCGAAACCGACCTATTTCAGAGACATTTGAGCAAGACAACGACAACCTTGCGAAGGAAAGTTGCGCCGAAAAATATTCGCTTTTATGCCATTTCTACCTTTGGTGTATTGAAACGCAACGATCCCCGACCCAACCGCATCGACGATCGGGGGAAATCCGGTCAAGCCTCAACTTTGCGAAAGGTTTCTGATTGGAAACCGTACAACTTGCTCGAACCGCTCTATTGGCTCAGTAAAGGATAAAACTCATGATTTTGAAATGGTTGAAAAACAAAAGTGAAGAAGTGCCAACCTTCTTGGATGCCGAGGCAACTTTGCGGGTTATCGGCGATCGCGCTTCGGGAAAGACGGCGTATATGGCTTCTCTGGCTTACTGGCCGAATGCTGACTCCAGCAGTCCAGTACAAGATGTCACTCCGGTCAATGAAGAGGCACAGGAGTTGATTAATCAAGCGCGGAATATTTTGGAGCAGGGGTTGGAATTGCCGCCGACGGATCTTAATGCCAGTGCGGATGATGTGAAGGATTATCTCCTCAGCATCGCCGTTAAATCTCTCTCTTCTACCAAAACCGGATTATTTCCCAAAATTCTCAAGCTGACCGTTGGTTGCAAGGATTACGCGGGGGAATTTTTCGCCGATGTCGTTCACAAAAGTGGAGATGCCAAGCTGAAAAGTTACCTCGAGGATTGTCGAGCCGCGACGGGGTTGATGTTTTTGGTAGATGGAACGGCTCCGCGCAAGGATGCAGATTATGCGCGGGGGTTAGATAAGTTACTCGGGGCATTAAATGCCGTGGATGGGGGTGGAAAAATGAAGCGGATCGCCTTCACGATGACGAAATGCGAAATCGAGCAGTTATGGGTGAATCGCCACGATCCGCGAAAAATTGCCGAGGCGCGTTTTCCTCAGACCCGTCACAAATTGGAGGGTTGGGCGAGTTTGGGGAATGGCACGGTGGAATACTTTGCGACTTCTGCCTTTGGGGTTTTGGGTCGGGAGTTTACCCAACCCAACTCGAAAAAGTTAACCCGCGATCGCCAAGGAACGACTTCAGTGATTAAGGATCCGAGGCGATGGCGGCCTTTTGGCTTGGTTGCTCCGATTTATTGGCTCTGTACTGGCGATCGCTATCGAGAGTTAGAGCGGGAATAGTTTCTCATTCACATTTTGCAGTTAAACAGTAAAACCATGCAAATTCACGAATTTAGTACGGGAATTCAGGTCGAACGCACATCAGATGGGGGATGGGTATCCAAGGGATTTACAGGAGATTACATGAATAAGACTCTCTCCACGATCCCGCCAGCCCTGCGAGATGCCATTACCAACCGCGAGTTTTCTGTAGGGGAAGGGGGTCATGGTAACGAACCGGCTACGATTGGGCGAGTGGTATCCGGATATGGAGAGGAATGGTCTGTCGTCGCAGCGATCGCTAAAGAAAAAGACGATCGCGGACGCAGAGCATCCCTATATCGATATTTTCTGGCAGAAGGGCGAGGGCAGTTAGAGAATATTCTCGCTTGGATGAATGAGGAAAAACAGCAGGGACGGAGGATTATTTTCGATCCGTTCCAGCCCAAGCGAGTCGGACAGCCCAATGAGTATCGCCCTAAAAGCCGGACGGGGTTTCAGTTACGGGAAGATTTAGATGCGTTGCTCTCGGGAGCTGCTCCGGCGATCGTGCCTGCGGGGGTTCGTTGTATGCCTTTAAGTCTCAATGAGATGGCGAAACAAATGGCGAAGTGTAACGGAGGGCCGATCGCGTGGGCATTTAAAGTCGAGGCATTGGAGCAACCGAGAATGTTCCAAGTCATCCAACCGGGAAGCGATCGCGCTGAGGATTTATTGCGCCGTGCTTTGGCTTCGCAACCGCGTTTAACGACTCCTATTGCGGGGGAACAAGCGATTAAAAATGCGGTGAAGGGGTTGACGCGGAAGGTTAAACCGGAGGCGTTGCTGGTGCTGGACAATGCTTTAGAGAATCCAGCGATCGACGAGCGGTTTTGGGAGGGGATATTTAACGGACAGGGAGCAGATAAGGCTCGTTCCCAGGGACTGTATAGCGAGCAAATGGTGAAGTTACTCACTTTGCGAGGGATGATTTTGCCAGAAACTTTGCCGGAGTTTGTCCAGTGGATGAAGGCGCGATCGGGCAAACAGAAGGAGCATTGGGAGATTTGTTCTCATTTTCAAAGTGAGATTTGTTCCTATTTTCAAAGTGAGGTTTTAATCGAGTCCAATCAACTTTTGCAATTGAGGAATTGCCGAGAAAATGCTGTGAGAGGTGTGCGATCGCTCATTCCTAGGGTCATTAATAAGCCCGAATTAGTTTCTGCTGTAGTTTGGTTTTTGGCTTCATCTCAAAGGATTTGGGGGTATTGGTATAAAGAGAAAGTCAGGGATGAAATTGAAAACGATTTAAGTTTAATGAGTCAGTTTGTTAGACAAAAGAACAACAATTTAGATTTTCAAACAACTCAAGATCAAAGCTGGAAAAAAATCTTAGAAGATATTGCGATTTTTTGGCAAATTCAAGCTAACCCTCGTAAAAAATTTGAGCCTTTAGCTGATTTATTTTCTCAATTGAGAAATCCAAAAATAGCAGCATTATTTTATCAAATTTGTTTTCATGCTGTCCCTAAAGAAATTGTTTTTGAGCTTCGATCTCGTGGATATCATTCTGAAGTTTATGGAATTCACATTAATCGAGAAGTTGGGATTTTTGAACAATTGTCAAATTTTATTCTTAAATTAGGAGAAATCATCATGCCACTTCCATATGTTATTTTTCTCATGATTTTTATGCTCTCTGGTGGTTTTTTTGCAGGTGCACAACTAACGAAAATTGAACCAACAGAACAATACACAAATCAAAGAAAGACATCATCGACTTACAGACAAAATTCGCAAAACAATTTTGAACAAGATAATTTCAAAAATTCACAATCTCAAACTTCCACTAATTCAAATATTTCAAATAATGAAATAGATACAAAAATTCTAGCAAATGCCAATAAAAAATTTGATTTAACAATACAAAATTTAACAGCGCTCATCAATGAACTTAAAGTTGAATCAAATTTGCCAGAAAATGAAATAGTTCAGGAACTCAAACAAGTTTTGAAGGCAGAACAGTCAGATAGCTTAGACTATGCAACAGCAAAGACAGGAAATATACAAGAAAAAAATAAATGGATTAAAGCAATTTATAACTATCAATTAACAAGAGAGTTTCTATCACCAGATGGAGTAATTAACACAAACAAAGATACTAGCAATACATTGAAATGCGATGTTGCCAAGCGTCTCGATATTACATTTCCTAATCAAGATAAAATTTGCTATTCAAAAAATCAAAACACCAATTTGCAAAATGCTCCTGGAGGTGAAGGTTAAGTAAAATGCGAACCTATCTTTACATTCTAGCTGGAATAACCTCAGCCTTAATTGGTTGGAATATCGGTCAACTATTCCTCACCGATCTGGGGATTCTCCAACCCTTTCCCGAAATCGTTCTTTTTCCTTGTATTGCCATTTCTCTCGCCGTAGGAATGGTACTCAATGAAATCTTTATCAGCAGTCCTACCCGTCCTAAATTGTGCTTTCGTAAAGTAAAAATTCCCTTGCTCATTGCGTTAGGATTGGGATTGTTGGCAGGACTCATTTCCGGCGGAATTTCTCAGATTCTTTTTCATCCTGCTATCCGCGTTCCTACACCTGTCGTTCGCTCTTTGGGATGGCTCTTTATCGGTAGTTCTGTAGGGATTGCCGAGGGGTGGACATGGCGCTGGCAAACTGTTGAAGCAGGAGACAGAAAACGCTTTAGAAAACGTCTCCAACTCAGTATTATTTCTGCCAGTAGTGCGAGTTTATTTGCGGCACTTCTCTTTGAATTATTGCGTCTTCCTCTCGGAGAAATGCCCAAGGAATTTAGGGGTGCTGAAGATCCGATCGGCTTTCTAATTTTAGGATTACTTCTAGGATTAGCATTTAGTATTTCTAATTCTCCCAGTTATATGGCTGCACTGAGAGCAGGGACGGGATTTGAAGTCACAGAAAACGATCTCAATCCCTATGAAACGATCGCAAGTCAATCCTATCCGTCGATTGAACAACCTTTACTCAAATTTGTCAGCAATAGCGAGGAAAATAAGATTGAGGAAGGGCTTTCTATTCAACTTCCAGATAAAGGAAAACTGAGAATCGGTTCTGCACCTAAAGCTAATATTCACATCCCCGATCTTCCCCTCCATTCAGCCGATATCGACTTGCAACATCGAGGGACGATTCTAACTCCCAATCCTCGCTTTTTTTTCACCATTGAAATCAATGGCGATCGCGTCTCTTCTAAAACTCCTATTCGTTTAAAACACAATGATGTCCTCACTTTCTATGGGAAAACTGAAGATGAATTTGACACAGAAGCTCCGATTTATCGATTTGTTTACTACAATCGCTTTCTCGATCCGCAGGCTTAAATATCACTCTTTGTTCTCATTTCTCGGTGCTCTCTTTCTGCTCGGCTTTCTAACTTCTCCCAGTTGGGGACAGGCACATGAAGCAGAAATCGTCGGTACTCCGGAAACCGACGAAGATCGCGTTACTTTAAAAGTTAAAGTGAGACGAGCTGACGGTAGACCTATTGTTACCTTAGATGAGCGAGATTTTGCTCTAGAAGTGGATGGACAAGCGGTAGAGATTGAAGAGTGGGAGAGTGCCGAAGATGCCACCCCTCCCCCTGCATGGGTTGTCGTTTTGCTGGATTTTAGCGGCAGTATGAAGGGAAAAGACAGCCGAGGGACGACTAAGTATGAAGGTGCAATCAAAGCCATTCATGCCTTTATCGATCGCTCTGCGGAAAGTGGTGGCGATATTCAGGTGGCGATCGTCCCGTTTGGGGAACCGGGAGAAAGCTGTCCGGTAGCTGACATTCCTCCTGTTAATAAAAAAACTTTAGATCGTTTCTTTCCGACAGGAGATTTTAAGTTACAGAACTATTTAGAGACTTTAGGTAAGCGCACACCTTGTGCTTCTACCGATCTTTACGAACCCCTCAACCGCACTGTACGATTTTTAGCCGATAACAATGACATTCGCTTTCATCCACCCGAAGAGTCGAAAATTTCGCAACCCCGTCTTGCTGTGATTCTTCTTTCTGATGGCTATCACACCAAAACAGAGACAGAACAACAGGATTTTGAAACCCTTCAATATTTGCTAGAAAAACACGAAGATATTGTCGTTCATACTTTGGGTTATGGGTTGACTCCAGAGCAGTTAGGCGAAAAGTATGGTCTGGGAAAACCTGCAACGCGCAAAGATTTAGGCAATGGAAAAGGCAAAGTTCCTTTTGCAGAATTTGTCGATAAAGATCGCCTCGCAGAAATTGCCGATATGACGGGAGGTGTTGCTGAGTTTTCTGGAGAAGAGGAAGCTGTTGCAGAAGCACTGCAATTGTTCTTTAACAGTTTACTGGAATATCAATTGGTTTACACGACTCCTAATACTCAACGAGGATCGAAACACGAGGTTAAAGCCATTATTGAAAACAGCATTGAATCTCCGATCGCTGGCTATACGATCGCGGTTTTTGGTCGCTCTTTACCCTTAGAAGTTCGTCTGGCAATGATGGGAATTATTGTCTGCATTTTGGGATTAGGTGGCGTTCTTCCTTTTTGGTTTTGGGGGAAGAAGTTAAAGGAAGAAGCCGAGAGTTAAATTCAAAATTCAAAATGAGGCAATGATGAATTTGAGAACTTTTTCGAGCATTAAATATTTTGTTATTCTGCTGGCGATCGCGTCTCTGGGTTGGGGGTGCAGCAATGTGCAGGATGAGACAATTTCTTCGGATGGAAAATGTCCCCAGACTCCAGAAGTTGCACTCAAATCAGGGAATGTCAAAGCGATCGATCTAAGTTCGGAAGAAGCGATCGCTTCGGGAAAAGTCAGCCGTCGCGAGCATAAAGGCTATAGTTTTGAGGCGAAAGCTGGCGATCGCTTTGACTTTCAAACCGAACAAGATATTTGTTTATGGCTTTACGATCCGGAAAATGAACTTTTAGAGGAGATGAAGTTTGAACGGGATGGTCAATATATCATTCAAATTTCCGTTCCTCAAGGTTCAACAACATTTGAACTCGCCATGAGTTTAACCAATGAAAAAAATGTTGCTTCTACTATCGCTAAATCACCAAAAATTAATCCTACAAGTAACATTGCTTCTACTGTTACCAAAGCACCAAAAACCAGTCCTACAAGTTCTGCCAGTTTTTCAACACAAAATAATCCAGTTAGCACGCCAATTTCGCCACCACAAAATAACTCATCTTCTCCCATTCGACCCGATCCCAAAAATACGATTCAACAATACTATTCTTACATCAATAGTCAGCAATATTCTTTAGCCTGGGATATTCTTTCTTCTCAAATCAAAAACAATTCAAAATTGCATCCTAATGGTTATAATTCTTATTACAATTGGTGGACAACAGTTGCTAAAATTGATGTAAAAGATGTTAGGATAGTAGAGAGTTATACCAACACAGCAACGGTCGATATTTGGTATAACTATAATATGAATCGAGGGAATATCACTCCCCAGTCACTTCGCTTTTTTCTCGATTGGGATGACAGTCGAGGTCAATGGCAAATCACAAGAATTAAAGTCAATTCATAACCTATACAAGAGATCGTTTAGTCATGAAACGATTACTTTTAGTGATGCTTTTAATGCTTTTGAATGGATGTTCGAGTTCATCTCAAAACAACACCAAGTCTCACGCCGATCGGAGTCAAAAAGCATCCGAAGTGTGTCCTACCGAACCAGAGGTTGTTCTACAAAAAGATACTGTCGAATCTATCAATTTAACAGAGACTATGATCGTTCAATCGGGAATTGCCAAAAAGAATCAATCCCTCGCCTATCGCTTTGAAGCAGAAGCCGAACAAAAATTTTCTTATCAAACCGAACAAGATATTTGTGTTTGGCTGTATGCACCGGATATGGCGTTATTGGATAGCGGAAAGTTAACGCAGGACGGTGTTTATATCGTTCAAATTACTGCACTTCGCGGCTCGACAACGTTCGATTTAGCAATGGGGTTAGATGCGAATCAATCGACACCTCAATCCTCTCCTACATCCCAACTTTCTGTATCTCATTCGGTATCGCCTTCATCTGCAATTGAAATCGTACCCACTTCTCCGAATAATACGCCAAAAATTCAGAGAACGTCACCAACTGGGTTTGTTAAAAACCACTACATTTTATTGAATCAGCGTCAGTACCAAACAACGTGGAATCGACTTACCCCTAACTTTAAAAAGATCGCTAAAGGCTATATTCAATATGTAAGTTGGTGGAAAACAGTACGACAAATTCAAATTGGGGAGATGCGCTTAATTGATATGAATGAAAGGAATGCAATCGTCGATGCAAATTTACGCTATGTCATGAACACAGGGAAGTCTTTTCAAGATTCCAACCGCAGAATTTATTTGATTTGGAATGATTCTTCTGGTGATTGGTCGATCGACCAGAAAAAGAAACCATAAGCAAAAAATCAAAATACTTTATTTCTTTGGAGAGTAAAAATCATGAAAGTACAAAAACTGTTACTATTGGCATTACCTTTATTTCTTTTTGGCTGTGCGAATTTACCAGATATCAACATCTCCTTTAACAAGGGAGAATCAAAAGCAACAGAACTGGATAATAATGGTTGTCCTGTAGAACCGGGAGAGTTAAAATCTCAAAACGTCAAAAAAATTGATATTGATGGGAAAGCTGTTGAAGAATCGAGTCGAGTCCGAAAAGGAAATTATCTCGGTTATAGTTTTGAGGCTAAACAAGGTCAAAAACTCAAACTGAGTACCGAAGCAGATTTGTGCATCTGGATTTTTTCTCCTAATAATGAAGTAATCAACGATTTAGCATTACAAGAAGATGGATCTTACACGATACAAATTACTGTTCCCAAAGGATCGAGCAGTTTTGATTTAACAATAGGTTTAGATACGAGTATTCCCACTGCTTCTAATCCGATCTCAATTCCGACCTCTAATCCATCCCCTTCTTCTCCTCCTTCTAATATTTCTCAAGGAAATAACTCAACAACAATTCAAATTCCAACTAATCCACTTTCTCAACCTCAATCGAGTTCTTTATCGAAAGATGAAGCAGTTCAACTTGTTGTCAATTGGCAAAAAGCAAAACAACGAATTTTTGCTTATCCTTATGATAGTCAGCTTGGAAGTCAACTTTTAGCTGGGAAAGCATACCGAGATAACATTAATAAACCCGGAGATCAAAGTTCGCGAGAATGGTTACAAAATAATAGTGCTTACTACACTTACCAAAAGCAAGAAATTAATAGTGTAGGCAATTTTCAAACTTTCGGAAATCAATCGGCTGCGATCGAGGTAACAACGACAGAACAACGGACACTTTGTAATCGAGGACGACCCAGTAGAGATAACAATACATCATTAGATAAACGGCGAGTACGTTATGACCTCCAAAATGATAACGGTCGCTGGAAAATTGCAGATTACAACACTGTCAATGTCATTAGTAGACAGAATAATCCTCGTCCTTCTTGTTAATTTATGACAAATTAGTAGATACAGATTAAAGTCTTTTTGAGGTCATTAATGATGAATCTTAGGTATTGTTGGAATCGCGTTGTAACTAGTTTTATAGCTCTAGGATTTTGTTTTGGATGTACTAACCCTTTACAGCGTTCAAATGTCAAGAGTAATAAGCCTTTATCTCCAGATGATTGTTTGATAAGAAATCAAGCAAAACGAGATGTAAATACTATCGAATTTGAAGTGGATTTCATAAAAGGAATTACCAATAAATCTAGCACAATTAGTCAAAGTCAGCCAATTCAATATGTTTTTGAAGGTGAACTCAATCAAGTGCTTTATATTGAACCTACTGTTTATACAGCCGAGCAAAAAATATGTTTAAATATTTTGGCTTCTGGTGTACAACCTATTTACAGTGGTGTTCTACAGAATTTGCAAATTCCCTTACGAATAGAAGGAAAATATGCAATCGATCTGTCTATGTTACAAGGAGCAACAAGTTATGATTTAACTTTAAGGTTGGAAAAATCAACAATTAATTCTCATCTTTCTTCTTCTCGTCCACCAACCAAATTACCTGCACATCCTTTCACTGCTTCTACTCATATTAATGCGAATCCTCCATCTTCTTCAATAGAAAGAGTTTACGAGCCATTTCTATTACCTCAATTGAGATATAGCAACACACTACAGTCAATTATCGATGAGATTATTTATTATAGAACAAAAAAAGGAAAAGTATTACGAATAGATAATATATCAATCACATTAATTGATACCAAAGAAAAAGAATTTGCTCATTATGAAGGAGATGAACTTAGATTTCCTGCAAGCGTTATTAAGATGTTTTGGATGGTCATTTTTTACGATCTCTGGAACTCTGGTAATTTGACTCAGATTGAATATGACAATTCTTTAGAAGATATGAAAAATATGATGCTCAAATCAGATAATAAAGCAGCAAGTAATATTGTCGATTTAATTAGTGATGCACCTTCTAAATCTGATGGTGACTATTATAATTGGCTTGGAAGACGTGAGCGGATGAGTGATTTTTTTCAAAAGGCTCGTTATGCTGATATTAATATTAGCCAAAAAACTTTTCCATTTCCTTTTCCAAAACTTGGAAAATATGGAATTTCTCCCCAAGGATATGAATTGAGAATGCGAGGCGATCCTAACAATCCAATACGAAACAAAATCTCAACAGATCATGCAGCAAGATTAATGTATGAAATTGTCGATAACAAAGCAATACCATCATCTAACTATGAGATGCGTCAATTACTTACAAGAGATTTGAGTTATGACTGGAATAAAATTAATCCTCAAATGGAATTCAATCCAGTTCTTAGATTTTTCGGTGAATATCTACCAAGAAATACGACTTTAATTTCCAAAGCAGGATGGACTTCCAAAACTCGACAAGAAGTCGCTTATATTGAATCGGGAAATACTAAATATATCCTAGCCATTTTCTTGGATAACTCACCCGATCTCGCTCAGGATATCACCCTATTTCCTGACCTCTCTTGCATTGTCTTCCGACGTATGGCCGAAAGAGAATGCGATCGCAACAGATATAAGACCAAATAAATATCTAAAAAAAGGTCAAATTCAAAAATATTGGGTGTTCTAAATATCTGCCTCTGATAATCCCAAAAATATCTCGAATATCGAATTACTAGACTCATGATTGTCGAACAAATCCTTACTCAAATCAGACAAAGACTTAATAAACCCGCCCTATTTGGCTTATATGGAGCAATGGGGTGCTTAATTGCTGCCTTGTTTTTTGGAGAAGTATTCCTCGTACTAACCAAAGAAACTCCGAGTTTCCTTCGCCCGTCTCAAGCGATCGCACTACTCATTGATTGTTCCGGCAGCATGAATGGAGCCAAACTGCAAGAAGTCAAAAACGCCGCCATCCAATTCGTCCAACGCCAAAATCTCACTAATGATAAATTTACTGTTCTCGGCTTTGGTAATGAAGTCCATCTCGGCACTCCTTTAACCTCCGATTCTTATATCCTCGAAAACGCGATCGCTAACCTCTCGGATGGAGGTGGAACCTTTATGGATATTGCCATCAATGCAGCTGTCGAGCAACTTCAATTTGCCGAAGAAAATCGCCATATATTGCTATTTACTGACGGTGCTCCCAGTTCTACAGGCTTCAATCCCTTCTCGGGGGCAAACAAAACTCTCACTGCCGGACAAAACGCCAAAAATAGCAATATTAACCTCGTTGCTGTTGCCACAGGAGATGCAGATATCAACTTTTTGGCACAACTCACTGAAAATCCCGATCTTGTCTTTTTTGCCAGTGCGGGGGACTTCGATCGTGCTTTCCGTGATGCAGAAGAGGCAATTTATGGCAAGCAACTAGTGGAATCCGAAGACGGATATAACTACCCTCTCCTTTATTCTCTTCTCCGAATTGGCATTTGGACGGGGCTCCTTGCCATCGGGGCTTCTCTCGCCCTCATTCTCGGTCAAAATCACTACCTCCGCCGCCGTCTCCTCTCCTTCAATGAAGGCTCTCTCGGCTTACTGGGAGGGTTGGGGGCTGGAGTTGCGGCAGGAGCGATCGGGCAGCTCATTTATGCACCGATCGCCAGCTTTTCCCTCTTAGCCGTTGTGGGCAGAGTTGGCGGCTGGGCAATTCTCGGCACTTTAGTAGGGGGCGGAATGTCCTTCTTTGTCCCGAACTTAAAATTCAAGCGCGCCCTGCTTGCCGGACTTTTAGGAGGAATGGGGGGATCGATGGGCTTTCTTTTGGCTGCAAATGCCCTCGGGGACACGATCGGGCGCTTATTAGGAGCAGCTATTTTAGGGGCATTTCTGGGCGTTGCGATCGCCTTGATCGAACAACTCAGCCGAGAAGCGTGGTTAGTCGTCCATTGGAATCTCTCAGAACAAACCAAAATATCCCTCGGCGATAAACCTATTCTTTTAGGGAGTTCCCAAGACGCTCATGTTTATTTACGCAAAGATAAAGGCTTTCCGCCTATCACCGCCAAAATTTTTAAAGAAAAGGAGAAAATCATCATGCAATTTGATGACAAAATGCGGGACTTAAAATCCATGAAAAAACTGCGCCACGAACTCAACGACGGCGATCGCCGCAAATTAGGCGATGTCCTTTTAGAAGTAAAAACCCTAACCCATCGCTCGACTAATTAGCATTGAATTGTCTCCAAAATGGTCAAATATCAAGTTTCTCTCAAAATCAAAGACGATCCCGATCCCAACGAAAAATATTCCTATCCTCTCGATCTCAATCTCAATCAAGAAAATCATCCTCAACAAATCTTTACCCCAGAAATTTGTCAGCGCATGCGAGATGTTTTGCAAAACAAAAGCGGTTGTAAAATCGGTACAGCACACCTCAATCAAATCATTTCGGCTTGGATCGAAGATATTCGCGAGGGCTACCGAGATACAACCGTCATCTTAGATTTAACTCTCTTAATTGCTACCAATATCAAAAATGTTCGCGAAGGTGGCAATCAAGAAATTCCCGCCCTTCTCCCCCCCGATCTCAAGGAAATCGAACCACAAGTCGGTGCATTTCCCTCGCTCATTTTTTCCTAATTCAAACCCAATTTCAGGATAGTTAAAATGCTCAATGTTTCGATTACCCCCCATCGAGAATTTTTACCCGCAGATAGCCCCGCACAAAAGCTCTTTCTGATGTTGAAATTGCGACCGACTCAAGAGGCTGCTAATTCTCGACCTTCTACGACTTTTGCATTTATTATCGATACCAGTGGTTCCATGTATGAAGTGGTGGTGGGAGAACCTCAACCGACGGGTAGAACCTTCTTTTCCGATGGCAAAGAATACAACGAAGTAACTGGGGCAAAATCCAAAATTGATATCGTGATGGAATCTCTGCAAACTTTAGTAGATTCCGGCAGACTGGATGTCAGCGATCGCGTTGCCCTGATCCAGTTTGACGATAGTGCTACGACGATTTTGCCCCTTACGTCTGCAACCCAAGCCTCGACGATCAAAGATGCGATCGCCAAATTGCGGGATTTTTCCGGAGGGACTCGCATGGGTTTGGGACTGCGCCATGCTTTCGATCTCTTGGGCAGCCAGCAGATGACCAGTCGTCGGATCGTGCTGTTTACCGATGGAGAAACCTTCGACGAGGACTATTGTTTAGAACTTGTCCCTCACTTTGCGACTAGCAATATTCCGATTACCGCCATTGGAGTCGGAGACTACAAAGATGATTTGTTACTCAAACTCAGCGATACGACTGGTGGTTTTCCTATCCACGTCGATCCCGATGCAACACCGGGAGGTCCGGCGATCTCCATTACTGAGCTTCCCAATACGATTATCCAAGAATTCAATCGCGCCCAACAGGATGTCATTAACAATCTCAAAATGACCGTACAAACCGTTAAAGGCGTAACCCTAAACCGGATCGTTCGCGCCTATCCCGAACAAGCGGAATTTTCTCTCACTAACGATCCTTACCCCATTGGCAACGCCACGGCAAATGACGAGACTATATTTATCCTCGAATTTAACCTTGAAAGTCGTCCTGCCCAGAGGGTTCGCATCGCCCGGCTGGGGCTCACTTATGATGTACCCGGACAGAATCGACGAGGAGAGCTTCCTCCGCAAAACGTTGTCGTACAATTTGTTGCCGGACAAATGGGAGCGCAAGTAGACCAAGAAGTAATGGGCTACGTGCAGCAGTGCAATATCGGCGATATGGTCAAACGCGCCACCATCCTTGCCGATAGCAACCCGGAACAGGCCGAACACCTGCTACAAACTGCTCAAAAAATCACCCAACGCTTGGGTAATAGCAGCATGACGCGATCGCTTGGAGACGCTCGGGACGAACTTCGCAAAACCCGCAAGATTTCTCCCGAACGCAGCAAAACGATCAAGATGGGATCCAAAGGAAAAACCGTTCGCATGGGAGGGGATGTTAACGATGCCATTTCCGACGAACAAATCCGTAAAATTTCCGGTATCTGACCTTTGGCACTTCAAGATCGGTAACTCATACTTATTACCCGAACAGGAGAAAAAATGACTCTTATTTGTGATGCTTGCGGTTACGAAAATATTGATGGGGCTGAATTTTGTGAAGCCTGCGGGAATGAATTAACGGCAACTGTTGCTCCCGCTCCCGCACCATCTCCCACCCCGCAACCTACCCCAACGAATTTTCCCGATCCCGTTCCCGCACCGCAACCCGTCCCGACAGCTTATCCCGATCCTCAGCCCGTCCCTCAACCCATTTATCCCGATCCCGTTCCCGCACCGCAACCCGTCCCGACAGTTTATCCCGATCCTCAGCCCGTCCCCCAACCCACGCCCTCACCGCCGACATTTAGCGGAGATACAGCGCGACTAATTGCCAAACAAGCGGGTTGCCCCTATCCCGAGTTCGTTCTCGACGGCGGTAACTTAGTAGTCGGACGCTTCGATCCCGATACGGGCCCCGTAGATATCGATCTCGAAGGATTCCCCGGAGAAGATACGATTTCTCGCAATCATGGCGAGATATTTCAAGAGGGAGGTCAATGGAAAATTAAAGATCTCGGTTCGACGAATGGAATCTTTATTAAGCGAGCCGGACAGCCTCGTTTTGGAGCGCGAATTATGACTCCCGAACCCCTCTATTCTGGCGATGAAATTGCGATCGCAAAAATCCGCTTTCTCTTTCAGAGTGCTTAAAACTCTTTGTTGAAAGATTACTGATTTAATGTAGAGATTTTGAGGCGGGCGCGGCCCGCCCTAGGAAATATGGAACGATCTTTGATTATTGAAATCGATCGCACTTACGAAATCGATACTTTTCAAGTTACAGTAGAGAAACAACTCGGTCACTTTGCCGAAATTGACTATTTTCGCGTATACATTCAACCTCTCTCTAAACCCGGACTTTTACGAGTTGGAAGCACGGAAAGCGGACTGCAACGAGAGCGAGAACTACGGGAGGTATTGGGCAAACATCAAATGCTTTCTCCTTTATTAGCAATAGCGACAGAAGAGGCGATCGCATTATCTTCTGATTCTTCTTTATCAGACAGAGAAAAAGAGATTTCTCCTCAAGAAAGTGAAATCCTAGACGCACGGGTTGAAGCATTAGAAAACGCGGGCAAAGAAAACCCGCTCGAAACTGCTCCAGAGCCTTTAGAGGAAGACTCCGCCACAAGTTCGGAGTTTCTAGAAGAGGAGTATTACGAACCCGTCGCGATCGCTTCCCAAAGTTCTGGAGATCGGCTCTTCTTTCTCAGTCCTCTGCCACCAGAAAAAGAAACCCTGACAACTTGGTTAAAAGAGGAGCAATCGCGAGAGCAATCTCTTCTTCTCGCCAGTCAAGTTTGTCAATTCTTCCGCGTTCTCTCTCAAAAAGGGTATTGCCTAATTTCTCTTTTTACAGAGTTTGTACAAATGCAAAAACCGATTCGCTTTTTCGATCTGGTGGGAGTGTATCCAACAGGAGAGGTTTTAAAAACTGGCTTAATGACAGACTATTGCCCTCCAGAAATTGCCTCGGATCGTCCTGTTGACGAGCAGATGAGTACCTATATTGTCGGACTCTTACTTTACCAAGCCATCCATCACCGCCTCCCTATAGATCGATTAAATCCGGATATTGACAAAATTCCTCGCATCCATCAAATTCTCAAAATTGCCCTCAACCCGATCGCCGACGATCGCTTTTACCTCTCTCAACTCCTCAGCCTCTTGGTGGAAACGCGACAAGCCTTGCGATCGCGGCAAATTCGCTGGCAAGTTGCCAGTCAATCCACTGTCGGACTTTCAGAACATCGCCTGCATAACGAGGATAGCTACGGCATTCGCCAGCAACCCGCCAATCATTCCCCTTCGTGGATTATCGCCGCCGTTGCCGATGGAATGGGGGGGATGGCAGAAGGAGAAGTTGCCAGCCAACTTGCCATTCAAACTGTTTTAGAAACGCCTCTCCCTCTCGATTTAACGAAACCTCAACCTTGTCAAGATTGGGTTGTGGATCTGGTGGAAAAAGCCAATCAAGCAGTGAGCGATCGCGTTAAAGATGGCGGGACAACCCTCAGTCTTGCCTTTGCTGTCGAACGGAATTTATACCTCGCTCATGTTGGTGATAGTCGTATTTTTCTGATTAGAAATAACACGATTTGTCAACTTAGCGAAGATCATTCAATGGTTGCCATGTTGTTAGCCAGTGGTGAAATTTCTTATGAAGAAAGTCTCGATCATCCCGATAGCAATCTTCTCCTTAAATCTCTCGGTGCTAAACCGCGTTTGAGTACGGGATACGTGCAGAATTTAAGTCGATTTGGCGAGGATTTTTCGATTTTCCTTGAAGATGGCGATATTTTGCTTCTTTGTTCCGATGGTGTTTGGGGATTGGTTTCGCCGACCGATCTGGCAAAAATTTTTACCCATTCCTCCGATCTGCAACAAGCCATTGATGAAACAATTACTCAAGTCCTCAATAAAGGAGCAGATGATAATGCGACATTAATTGCTTTAAAATGCTTTGGCGAAATCAAGCAGTTTTAAAGCACTCCTTCGATTTTTACGTTTTCTTTACCGTTCTTGTCCATTTAAAATCATGCAGCTTCCTCCCGGTACGCGACTCAAACAACAACGATATGAAATCGAAACAACTCTCGGTCAAGGTGGATTTGGCATTACTTATCGAGGGATCGATCGCCTTCATTCTTTGCGAGTAGCAATTAAAGAAAACTGGCCGGATAGTGCCGTCCGTCAAGGAACAACCGTGATTTGGATGCGAGAGAATGAAGAAAAAAAACAAGAGCAATTGCAAAAATTTAAGAATGAAGCCAAATATTTATCGAAGTGCATTCATCCCAATATCGTTCGAGTGTATGACTGGTTTGAAGAGAATGATACGGCTTATACGGTCATGAGTTTCATCCAAGGAAAATCGCTTTGGGACTTATTTTTAGAAAATGGCAGATTTCCGATCGATCGCTGGCTTCGTTATTTATTACAAGTTGCGGCAGCTTTGCAAGTTATTCACGGTAAAAATCTCTTACATCGGGATATCAAACCCGAAAATATTCTCATCGATTCCCGCGATCGCGCCATCTTAATTGATTTTGGAGCCATGCGGGAATATCAAGCACGAAAAACGGGCAAAATGACCGCAATTTTAACCCCTGCTTATGCGCCGATCGAACAGTATTCGACAACGGGAAAACACGATCCCGCTATTGATATTTATGCCCTTTGCGCTTCAATGTACCATCTTCTCACCGGCTATCCTCCTGCCGAAGCACCAGACAGGATTAGCAGCGATCGCTTAATTCCGCCCAGTCAATTAGTGAATGTCGATTCTCGCTTAGAAAAGATATTGTTAATTGGCATGGCGCGCGATCGCGAAAGTCGCTTTCAAAGTGCGGGGAAATTAATGGAATGTTTAAATGGGTTTAATATCGTCGGAACCGCAAGACTGGTTTATCTTCACCTCGGATTTGATGCCTTTGAATTTGAGATCTCGGGCGATCGTGCCATTATCGGGCGATCGGATTCGCAAACGGGTGCAGTAGATATCGATCTCAATCATTTTCGCGATCGCGATAGCATTTCTCGCCGTCACGGAGAACTTTACAAAGAAGGCGATCGCTGGAAAGTCAGAGATTTAGGTTCGACTAATCACATTTATATTAAACGTTCCGGAGGCTCTCAATTTAGTCCCAAAATTGCCGTTCCCGAATTTGTGAATTCTGGGGATGAAATCAGCTTCGGGAAAATTCGTTTTCTTTTCCAAATATTTTAACTCAAAGGAGGATCGATCGTGGATAATTTTTGCCCTGCTTGTAGTGCGCTCAATCCACCAACAGCAACTATGTGTCAAGCCTGTGGATTTGACTTAAGCACCTTGCAAGATAACGAAGAATCTGGTTCTCATTCCCTTTTACATCTTGCTCCACAAACTTCCCTGAAACACGGTCGCTATCAGATTGATAAAACTTTAGGAGAAGGAGGATTTGGGATTACCTATAAAGCCTGCGATCGCACGAATACTGGCGACATTGCTATTAAAGAATTGTTTCCAGATAAATCCGTTCGGAAAGGAACGACAATTATTTGGTCAAATTCAATTACTCCTCAATCGAGGCAAGAACAGATTAATAAATTTAAAGGAGAAGCAGAATATCTTTCTAAATGCGTTCATCCTAATATCGTCCGAGTTTATGATTGGTTTGAAGAAAATAATACGGCATATATTGTGATGGATTTTGTCAATGGAAAGCCATTATCAAAAATGCTTGAAGAACAAACTATTTTACCCGAACATCAAGTTAAAAAATATTTTATTCAATTAGCTCAAGCCCTCAAAATTGTTCATGCCAATAATTTACTCCATCGCGATATCAAGCCTGAAAATATTATCGTCAATCAAGACGATCGAGCTATTTTAATTGATTTTGGTAATGCGAGAGAATTTATTGCTGGAAAAACTCAGAAAATGACTCAAATCGGTACGCCGCAATATGCTCCCCTCGAACAAGGGAGTGCAAAAGGAAGGCGCAATCCTAGTTTAGATATTTATTCTCTCTGTGCTTCAATGTACGAATTAATCACCGGAGAATTACCCGTTCAAGCAACCGATCGCGTTCATGTCGATAACCTTAAACCTCCCCGACAAATCGTTCCCAGTCTCGATCCCGTCACGGAAAGAGTAATACTGACTGGAATGAGGATGAAAGCAGAGGATCGCTTTCAAAACGCCGATGAAATGATCCAAGCTCTGCAAGGAAATCTCACTTCACCGATTCTCAGTCGTGCTAGACAATTTGTCAAGCAACAGAAGCTCTCAGAAGCAGTAGATACTTATCGTAAATGCCTCGACAGCGAACCGGGAAATGGCGATGCAGCCATAGAACTCAGCTTAGTTCTCATTTATTTGAACGAAGGGCAAGCTGAAGTCGCCGCCCGAGTTGCTATCCAAACCAAACCCAATGATGGTCGAGGACACGGAATATTAGGCTTAATTGCCTGTCGTCGCCATAATTGGTCTGAAGCCTTAAATCATCTACAAACGGCTGCAAATCTCTCTCCTAGTGAAAGCTGGATACAGGCAAATTTGGCTTGGGCTTTAGGGAAATGCGATCGCTGGTCAGAAGCAGAAACAGCCGCAACTCGGGCGATCGAATTAGACAATCAATCTCTCTTTGCAATGGGGTTACAAGCATGGATTGCAGCCAATCAACAGCAGTGGAAATCGACGATTCGTTATGGGCGATCGACGCTATTTAAATCCAAACAATTAAATCATCGCCAAGATATTCGTATTTGGGTTTATTCTTGTCTCCTTGTTGCTTTAGATAAGGCGGTTGTTACCCAAAAGTCTACCGATGTAGAACGCTGTTTGCAAGAGATTCTTTCCCAATTTCCCCAACATGATTTCGCTTGGGGATTTCAAGGGTGGAAACAAGCCAGACAACAGTTATGGCCGGAGGCCATGCAAAGTTTTAATCGGGTGAGCGATCGTGCGAAAATGCCGAGCTGGATGTTATGCAATCGGGGTATTATTCGGGAGCGAAAAAACGATCTAAAAGGTGCTATTCAAGATTATGAAATCTGTACTCAGCACTTTTCGAGTAATGCGTTTGCTTATTTCCGTTGGGGGACGGTTTTGGGGCGCATCGGACAATGGGAAGAAGCAAAAATCGCTCTCGAAAAAGCAGTGCAATTCAAACCAGATTATGCCGAAGCACATCACAATTTAGGATGGGTTCTCCTCCATCTTAAAAATGCTGATGGGGAGATTGCTCATTTTCGTCTCCTATGGTCTTCTTATCGTCGCGCGATCGAGCTTTATGGCCAACAGCATAAGGTTAATTTAGCGCAAAGTATTCAACAGATTTTTCACAGTGCTGGCGTGCAACTTTAGTTTTTGTTCAAAATTTTAAATCAATCATGTTGGAGTGTAAATTAATGAATTTCTAAAAATTCAGAATATTTTGGCTGAATTACTCTTTGTACGATATTTAAAAATTGATTAGAACTATGAACAAATTAGTCATTCTCGATCTCTATCAAAACAATTTAAACCTAGAAATTCCCGTCAGTCTAGAAATTAAAGACGAGGATTATATAACTCTAGCACTAAGTAGAGGTAAACTTCCAGCTGCTATCAATTTAGTTGATTCTTACAAAAGCTGGCAAGACAGTTATCGTCGCTTAAAATACAGTCAATTTTTACGTTCTCTCAGCGATCGAGTAAATCACAAGAATTCCAAAAACTCTACTAAAATATTGACTTCAAAAATAAATAAAAATGGAGAAAAACTCGCACAAAATTTAAATAATTGGTTGAATTCTTCTTTGTTTCGTCCAATTTATAATAAACTTTTAGAACAATTAGTAAAATCAGATAATGTTCGCATTGTTATTCAAACTGATAATCATCAAATCCGGCAACTTCCTTGGCATTGTTGGGATTTTTGGGATGGTTTTACAAAAGTTGAAATTGCCCTTAGTCTTTCTACTTATGAGAAAATTCAGCAAGAAATTACTGCACAAAATAAAATCAGAATTCTGGCAATTCTTGGAAATGGCGATCGTATTAATACGCAGAAAGATCGAGAGTTTTTAAAAAATTTACCCGATACAGAAATTGCTTTTTTAGTTGAACCCGATCGCCCGACATTAACAGACTATCTTTGGGATGAACGAGGTTGGAATATTATTTTCTTTGCCGGACATAGTTCCAGTAATTCTCAAGGCGATCGCGGAAAAATTTATCTTAATCGTACCGAGAGTTACAGTCTAAAAGCCTTTCGCTTTGCCTTAAAAAAAGCAATCGAACGAGGCACTCATCTTGCAATTTTTAACTCTTGCGATGGATTGGGTTTAGCAAAAGAGTTAGCGGATCTACAAATTCCACAAATTATTGTCATGCGCGAACCCGTACCCGATCTCATTGCACATGAATTTTTAAAGCAATTTCTCTTAGCTTATTCTAGTGGAAAACCTTTATATCTTGCAGTCAGAGAAGCTCGAGAAAGATTGCAAGGTTGGGAAGATAGTTGTCCTTGTGCAATGTGGTTGCCTGTTCTCTGTCAGCATCCTTCTGAAATAACCTTGAATTGGCAAGATTTTCTCCCTAAAAAGGTATCGCAAAAAGATAGTATTTTTCTGAATTTAGTTGACAATATTGCCACAGAATACAGCTACTTAGAATATCTACCGCCTAAAGAATGCGATCGCTTGCTAAAAACTTTAAATTCTGCATCAGAAGAAGAACTTACTCCATCTGAAAAAGAGATTTTTATGTTGGTCGTGAGTTATTGCTCTTACTTTAGCAAAGGCTTTCCCGTTCCTTTTCATCGCTACAGATTCAATAGCGATCGAAGCTACTACAAAGAGGTAGGGACAGTTATGCGAGCGGGGAAACTTAGCTCTAGCGATCGCGCATTAAAATTGAGCGCGATCGTCAAAGACTCCACCTTATCAAAAATTCTATCCTTAATGGAAGGACAATAAAATGGCAATTTCCGAACAAGAAAAGCGCAAGCGCAAATTAATCAAAGAATATTTTGAGTGCTTGCGAAAGCGAAATCGAACTAAGGAAGCATTCATTAAGCAAATTGTCGGAGATCTTTTCTCTCATTGGAAAGAGAAGCGAATGCCTCTTGAGGCATGGTATGCTTATGGAGCGATCGCTACTTTCTTAATTTCCTTGCTCATGGGCCCAGTCGCAACAGTTTTACTCATTGTTGCTGGCTTTATCCTTGCTATAATTCCAGTTAGTCCTAATATTCGTCCCAAAGTCACAGATGAACAAATCGATCAATGGCAACTTGAAGACCGCAAAACATTATTTGATTCAACGATCGATCGCTTAAATGTTATCCAAGTTGGCCCTACACAAAATGTACCAATGTCCGCTCAAAATGTCATACAGGATCAAATTCGCTTAATTAGTGGTTATATTCCAAAGAAAAAAAGTTTTGCGTCTAAGTTTTTGAAGAAAGATGATTGTTATGCAGAAAAAGGAATTGATGGGAAAATTCGCTATAGCATTCATGCTTTAATGATAATTTATTTATGTAACAATTTTCTTTGTTACTTTAAATGTTATTGGAATGCTATTGAAGGAGTTTCTATATTGATAGAAACAAGCGAACATCTTTACGATCTGATTGTTTCAGTGACAACTCAAGAAGATTCATTAGCTACTTCAAATATTAATACTTCCGGACAAAAGGTGGTTTTGAGGGAATATTTAATTATTGGGACAGCAGACGGCAAAAATGTTGACTTTCCCTATATTCTTGATGTACGTTTGAGCGACGAAAACGAATGGGAATGGGATAGCAAAAAATCAGCCGTTAGCAGTGCGGCCAAAAAAATTCGCACGCTATTACGACAACGGCGCATTGATGTATAACAAGAGGGCAAATGAAAAATTTATTCTTCCATGACCGATCGCACCTCTTCCTCTCCTTCACAAAAAAAAGCCATAGACCTCATTTACGGTCGCCATCCCGTCCTCGCCGCCTTGGAAAGCGATCGCCAACTCAACCGCCTCTGGGTACTCCCACAACTGCGACGCGATCGCCGTTTTAAAGAGGCGATCGATCGCGCCAAAGCCAACGGGGCAATTGTAGACGAAACTAACAACCAACGTCTCAACCAACTCGTCCCCGGAGTCAACCATCAGGGCATTGTCGCCAAAGTTGCCCCCTATACCTATCTCGAACTGGCCGACGCGATCGCCCTTGCTGTAGAAGCAAGTGCAGAACCCGTCATTCTCGTTGCCGATGGTATCGTAGACCCCCACAACCTCGGTGCGATCATCCGCACCGCCGAAGCCATGGGAATGCAGGGTTTGGTCATTCCCCAACGACGGGCGGCAGCCATCGATCCGACGGTGATGAAAGCCTCGGCCGGGGCATTAGAACACTTTCCCGTGGCCAGGGTCGTCAATTTGAATCGGGCGATCGCAGAACTGAAAACCTCGGGGTTTTGGGTCTACGGGTTAACCTCCATTGCCGAGACTCCCCTGCACGCCCTCGAATTGAAAGGTGCGATCGCTTTGGTTATCGGTTCCGAAGGTCGGGGACTCAGTTCATCCATCCAAAAAAATTGTGATTTCCTGACATCGATTCCCCTTCTGGGAAAAACCCCCAGTCTCAATGCCTCTGTTGCTGCGGCAATGGCGGTCTATGAGATCTCTCGCCAGAGAAATTTTAGAAAAATTTCCCCCTAAATTGTGCCCTCGGAAACGGTTGCGCCAAAAAAAGTCAAGTTATAAATAGGAGTATTGCTTTCGGAAAAATTAAGTATTGTAAAGATTGGCGTTATAATGCCCAATTAAGTTCTGTTCCGCTACCCCGAGGGAAACTATGAAAAATGTTTTGATACGATTTTTAGAATCTTCCGGTTTTGCTTACTGGGTCGAAATAAAAACGGATAATCCTCGCTGTACCTACTATTTTGGACCCTTTCTCAGCGATCGCGAAGCCAGAGAGATGGCTCCCGGATATATCGAAGATTTAAAAGAAGAAGGGGCGCAAGGAATTAATGTCAATATCGGACGGATGAAACCCACAGAACTCACTATCGTTGAGGAAGACTTGGGAAAGTCGAGCGATCGCGAGATGATGTCCACCCTTAGCGGTCGGTTTTCCTCATAAAATTGTCCCTATCCCGTTTTTTGTTGGGAAATCGGGAAACGGCAAATCTTCAAATTGCCTGAAGCCAACAGTCTATATCGTGGAGAACCTGTTGGGGAATTTCCCAAGGAAAAAGGTGGGCGGTGTCGGGATAGCAACACCATTGACAATTTTTGAGATGCCGGGCAGTTTCTTGGCTGGAAGTTGCAGTAATATGACGATCGCCTTCTCCAGCCAGAACCAAACAAGGGATTGATATTTGCTCTAATTCATCAAGGCGATTGTATCTCGCAGCGAGCGCTCTAGAAAGCGCTCTTTGCGCTATTTTAGAGGTTTGTAGATAAGCGGGAGTGCCTTCGGCGGCGAGGTATTGATAAGCGAGCGGCGTTTGTTGATGGAGTAAATAGCGGAATAAGGAACGTTTACCAAAGGTCTCGATATTCCATCGCCAACCTGGTTTTAAACAGTTAATCAATCCGGCAATCGCACTATAGATTAGATCTTGCCGCGTTATGGGAGGATGGTTGCTGCGGGGATAAGCAGCAGAAGCTACTAAAATGAGACCGGTAAAGCGTTGGGGCGATCGCAGGGCGAGTTCTAGCGCTAAAATACCGCCTAATGACCATCCCAGTAAAATACACTCTCGGATGTGCTGGCGATCGAGGAGTTCTTCAAGATCGTCGATGTGTGCGCTCATCTCAAAGTCTTGTCGGGTCTGACTTTTGCCGTATCCTCGCAGATCGGGGGCAAGGGTTTGATAAGTTTGGGAGAGGCGATCGGTAAAAACGGAGAGGGTGCGACTCGAACCCGGATGACCGTGCAAGCATAAAATGGGAAATCCCGTTCCCCGTATTTCAACATTGAGTTGCATCGTGCTATCAAATTTCGTTGTTGAGAAAGCGATCGCTTAGCTCGATTAAAGCACTGCGAATTCCCGGTTCGGTCATAGAATGTCCGGCATCGGGAATGACAATAAATTCGGCTTCGGGCCAAATTCGATGGAGTTCCCAAGCGGTTGTCATGGGGCAAACAACATCATAGCGTCCCTGCACGATCGCTCCCGGAATATGGCGAATGCGATCGAGATTTTTTAACAGTTGGTTTTCTTCTGCAAAGAACCCCTTATTGACAAAATAGTGACATTCAATGCGAGCGAACGCGTCAGCAAATCCATCTTCGCTAAATCTTTCTTTTAAATTGTCGGAAACGATCAGCTTGCTCGTGCTGGCTTCCCACACCGACCAGGCTTTAGCGGCTTCCTGACGGGTTGCCAGATCGTCGCTTGTCAAGCGTTTGTAATAGGCATTTAATAAATCGTAACGTTCTACTGGAGGAATGGGTTTGAGGTATTCTTCCCACGCATCGGGAAAAATATAGCTTGCGCCTTCTTGATAAAACCAGCGAAGTTCTTTTTGACGAAGTAGGAAGATGCCTCGTAAAATTAATCCCGTGCAGCGATCGGGGTGGGTTTGGCTGTAGGCTAAAGAGAGGGTACTCCCCCAACTGCCTCCAAAAACCACCCATTTTTCAATTCCCAAATGTTCTCGCAGTTTCTCGATATCGCCGACTAAATCCCAAGTGGTATTTTCCTGCAATTCTGCGTGAGGGGTGCTTTGTCCGCAACCGCGTTGATCGAAAATAATAATTCGCCACCCTTGGGGATTAAAATATTGTCGATATATGGGTTCGATCCCGCCACCGGGACCCCCATGAAGAAAAATAACCGGTTTTCCGGTCGGATTTCCCGATTCTTCATAATGGAGGGTATGCAGATCGGACACTTTTAATTTGCCCTCGTTATAAGGTTCGAGCGCTGAATAGAGTTCCCGCATAATATTTGCAATAATAGAGGTAAGTATATTAACATGCGATCGATATTTTGTGGAAATCCCAGCAAAAACAATCGAGCGATCGCCCACAAATAAAGAATACATCCAATCCATTAAGGAGCAAAATTATGGCAAGAATTAATCCTTACACGTTACGAATGCAAGTCACTCGCATGTTCGAGCAAGGGCAATCCATGTTTTGTACCTTAAAAGTCCGCGATTGGTTATTAGAACGCAATGAGGATCCCGACGAATATGAAATTATTTTTCACCAGAAACCCGCTCCTCCCGGTGCTGTTGAAGCGATGATAGTTGAAATCGAACTCAAGCGTAAAGATGGAGAAGTCACCGATCCTTGGTTGGTCGAACAGGTTAATCTTTATACTTAATTGAGATGTCTCTTTATGAATGAAATTCAATCCGATCCATCCCAAATTTTCTCGGAGTTAGTCGATCGCGGACAATGCGATCGCGCTGCTCTGATCGATGCCATTCGAATTTTAGAAAAGGAAAAATTAAAGGTCGAAAAAATATCGGAATTAGATGGAGAATGGCAACTGATCTGGACGAGCGGCACGAAACAATATCAAAAATTACAAGTTACGGGAGAGACGAGTAAAATCCAGAAAACTAAACAAGAGATCGTACAAAGAATTAATAGCAAAAACAACAAACTTGAAAATGAAGCTATCTCTGCGATCGCATCATTCAATGTTATGGGTTCGTTTATCTATACCAACAATAAAATTGAGTTTGTTTTTACTCGAGTTATTTTGAAACTGGGAAAGTTACCCGCGATCGCGATCCCGATGGGAAATTGGGCGAAAGGATGGCTAAAAACAACGTATCTCGATGAAAATTGGCATATTGAGAGAGGCGATCGCGGTGGGATTTCCCTCTATATGAAAATGAAAACCAAGCAATGATTTATGTTCGACCGCCCATCAATGCAGTCGATCGCATGGTAAAAAATAGTTATATAAGTGATAACACGACACTAAAACCATTTCCAATTTTTGTATATAACACCCTTGGCAGTGTTTGACACCTAGATACTCTAGTGTTATTCTGCTTGACAATTACTTGCTGGTCAGAATTTGACTTTCCAGCAGTTTCAGTCCACCAAAGGAAAACAAAAATGAACTATTTAGCGAAAAAACTACTCATGGCCGTAATGGTAGTGCTGTTATTAGTAGGGACTCTCGTCTCCCCTGCCAATGCAGCCCAGTTACGATGCGAACGTCCAGAGACCTACATGACAATGACATTAGAACCATACACATCAGAACTCACTCCTGCAACAACAAAGAAGTTACTATTTTCTGTAATGGCAGGAGAAGGAAAATATCTCTATGATGGAGGAGCTCAATTGCCAATCTTTGCCAATATCGGAAGTATCATCCCTGGAGGCCCGCATTACATTGAAACCCCAAGTTCCTTCGGCCGAGGCAGGATTCTCAACCTAGGAGAAGGGCCTCTAGAAATCGAATTGTGTTATGTTCTGGTGCAATAAGGAAAAACTTGACAAGATTGGCAAAAAATAACATACCAATCGTAAGATGCGTTAGCGATAGCATAACGCATCACAAAATTATTATAAGGCGATCTCTAAAACTCTTTATTGGGTTTTTGCGATCGCCTTCACTGCTTCAAGGATTAAATCCCATGTTAGAGAGGTGCAAGCGGTGAAACCTACACCATAACGTCCGCTAATTGGATTTGGATAGTGTGCCGAACGCGATTGTGAAAAAGAGATCTCTGTTAAAAGCAAAAATAATTTTACATCAATACCTATTTATGGTATTTCTGCAGTATCTTATCACAAAACGAAATAACGAAATGTTGAAAAAATTGACTCAGGGCTTTGTCATTCTCATGATGCTCATTGTCTTGTCAGTAACGGTATTGCCCCAAGACGGAAATGCAACTCCTGCAAATATCTTAGCTCAAGCCACCAAACTTACACAAATAAACCATCCTGACCTTCCGAAAAGTCCTTCTCGGACTAATCAAACTAAAGTTCCCCCGAAGAATGGCGCAGGTTCTCCGGGCATCGTGTATACCTTTAAAAATATGCCACAATCGAAGTTTGATGCGATTAAGTTTTCCATGCGCCCCATGACGGAAGAATCAAATAATAAGTTACGCCTAGCTTATTACTGGGCTTATCAAGATACATTTGTATCTACTCATAACAACGTTTTTTACTTTGGGTTACAGCGCGAAGGAGAGTATGGTAAGACAGCACTCTTTAGTGCTTTTGGTGATGGAGCTTCCTTTCCTGCAGATAGTGACAAGTATTGCGATCCTGGTGCTGATAATGGGTCAGGAGCAAATTGTCACATTCCGTATAAGTGGTTCAAGAATAGGGATTACGACTTTATGGTGACTCTAGATGGACTTACCTCAACCCAAGCGACTTGGAAAGGCTCCGTTTACGACCACAGTACGAAAGTAACAACGGAAATTGGCAAGATTACTTTAGACTTGAATCAAGGTCAGCAACCCGCTATTCAGTCTTCCTATTCAGTCGCGTTTGATGAATATTTCGACTGGCCGTATCACCCTGCTTCAGAGATGCCGTTCTCAACCATTCTGTATTTCACACCGACTGGTTATTATCAAGGCACACCTTATCCAGGAGAAATTAATTGGGTCAGTTTAGGGAATCCAACTAACACGGGGATAACCTTCTACTCCGATCTTAAAACCTATTCTTATATTGACCAAGGAAATCCGTAAAAGAAAATCCACGATTGGCAATAGCGATCGCCGATCTCGTAGCTAGAGACAGCGTAACGCATCACAAAATTATTGTCAGGCGATCGCCAAAACTCGTGATTGGGTTTTGGCGATCGCCTTCACTATCTCAAGCGGCAAATTTAAGGCTTCGATAAGTTGTTCGGGGTTTAACCCCCTATTAGAAAGACAAGAAATAGCGTGTTGCAGCGATCGCTCTCATATCCAATCCGTGCTAAAATAGCCAGTCAGCGATCGCTAATATTGGATTAATAATGGCAATGCAAACGCCTGACAGTGGTTATCATTGGGATGGAATCAGCCGACGCTTTTTTGAAGGTTGGTATTATCGCGTGACCCTGCGCCAACTCCAACAAAGTTTTGCATTTATGTATTCCCTCGAAGACCCATTAGGCGGTCAATATAGCGGCGGTTCGGCACAAATTTTAGGCGTGAATGATGAATATTTGTGGCGAAGTTTTCCCGATACCCAACTTTTTTGGGGAGAGCGCGATCGCCTTGCTTTCGGACATTGGAGAAAAACGGAATTAGAGACTCCTCCCCAAGAACTCGATCGTGAAGAATTTGAGAAAAATATTCAGGAAGGATATCAAGCAACCGATACGTTCAATCAAGGATTTATTCGCGATCCGGCATCGCGATCTTACTGTCGCTGGCAATATACCATTCAACCCATTTATGGCTGGGGAAACTTTAATTCTCCCCAACAAGCAACAGCGGGATTGCTCTCTCGCTTGCCCATTTTAGAACCCGGATGGCAAGTTTTAATGGCGCACGGATTAGCAACGGGATGGATCGATTGGAACGAGCAAAGATATTATTTTACCGATGCCCCTGCCTATAGCGAAAAAAATTGGGGTCATTCTTTTCCTCAAAAATGGTTTTGGTTGAATTGTAATGGATTTGAAGTAGAAACCGATTTGGCTTTAACCGCAATTGGAGGAATCCGACAAGTGATGTGGTGGAAAGAATCCGTGGGTTTAATTGGCATTCACTATCAAGGAAAATTCTACGAATTCGCGCCCTGGAATGCAAAAATAAAATGGCAGGTCGAACCCTGGGGAAAATGGCAAATGCAGGCAGAAAATGATGAATTTGAGATAGAGTTAATCGGGACGAGCGATCGCGAAGGAACTCTTGTTAGAGTTCCGACAGAAGCCGGATTAGTGTTTTGCTGTCGAGATACCGCACGCGGTCATTTACAATTAGAATTACGCCAGCGACGAGGAGAAGCGATCGCTATAGCAGAGAGTCGGGTTTGCGGATTAGAAATTGGCGGTACACCTTGGGATGAACCTTGGATTCAATAAATTCAAAATTTAGAATTCAGAATTCAAAACTTACAGTATCCACTTAAAATAAAAAAATAACTTCTCAAACTCAAAATGACTGACGCAAAAAATGTACTCGGTACGCCCTTAGAAAGTTGTTGTACCTCCCCCATGACGGGATTTTATCGCGATGGACACTGTCACACGGGAGGACAGGATTATGGTTCTCATGTCGTTTGCGCTCAAATGACTCCCGCTTTTCTCGAATTCACTAAAGCAAGAGGGAACGATCTCAGCACTCCCGTTCCCGCCTATCAATTTCCCGGACTCAAACCCGGCGATCGCTGGTGTTTGTGTGCCGCTCGCTGGCAAGAAGCCTTTGAAATCGGCGTTGCTCCTCCCGTCAATCTTAGCGCGACTCACATTCGAGCCTTAGAAGTCATTGCCTTAGAAGATCTCAAAAAACACGCGGTTAAAAATTGATAGTTGATAGTTGATAATTGATAGTTGATAATTGATAGTTGATAGTTGATAGTTGATAATTGAAAATGGCTAAACTTCAACAACGGCGATCGCAAAACGCGAGTGGCGATTTTTATGTCGATACAACTTGTATCGATTGCGATACTTGTCGCTGGATGGCACCGACGGTTTTTAATCGTGCGGAAGAACAATCGGCAGTTTATCATCAACCCAATAGCCAAGAAGAACGATTGCAAGCCTTACAAGCCTTACTGTCCTGTCCGACGGCTTCTATCGGCACGGAAAACGCACCCCAAGATATTAAAATCGCCCAAGAAAGTTTCCCGTTGCCGGTTTTTGAAAATGTTTACCATTGCGGCTATCATTCAGAAAAATCCTACGCAGCTGCCAGCTATTTGATAGTCCGTCCGGAAGGCAATATTTTAGTCGATTCACCCCGCTTTTCGCTGCCTTTAGTCAAGCGCTTGGAAGTCATGGGAGGCATTCGCTATTTATATTTAACCCATCGGGATGATGTCGCCGATCATCAAAAATTTCGAGAGCATTTTCAGTGCGATCGCATCCTTCATCAAAACGAAATAAGCAGTAGTACCCAAGACGTTGAAATCCAACTCGAAGGAGACAAACCCTTTCTATTAGAACCGGATTTACTCATTATTCCCGTCCCCGGACATACCAAAGGCCATACGGTTTTGCTTTATAAAAATACCTTTTTATTTAGCGGCGATCATTTAGCGCAATCGCGTCATACGGGAGATTTATATGCCTTCCGTCGTGCTTGTTGGTACTCTTGGAGCGAACAAATTAACTCAATGGAAAAACTGGCCGATTATTCCTTTGAGTGGGTACTGCCCGGCCACGGTCGGCGCTATCATAGCGATCGCGAAACCATGCAACAACAAATGCAAAACTGTATTGCTTGGATGAAACAACAGTAGAATTACTCATATTTTTTCTAGGAAAAATTAAAAATTATTGATGCGGAATTTACATAGTGGAATGCCTACTTTATTGCGAGTGTAGTTTTACGATCGCCTTTTATTGGTAATCGATATTGCGATATCATAAGCGTAGAAATTGATACAAAACTAAATCTTTACAAAAAAACGCAATTCCCTCGAGGGACGAATTGCGTTCTGGCGCGGTTTTCACTCTTTTTTGGGCTTCGGGCTCTATCTGGATCTCGACGTCCTTCGACAACAATTCTCTAATTCTATTTTTTCAAATTTATTTTTGCTTGCGGTTTCTTCGATCTATCAATTGAGCATTTCACCAATATCCCTATATTTGCAACTCCACTCGACTCAAAATCGACCATGCCGATTTCCTCACCGACTCCTCAACCCGACTCCCCAATAGAGACTGATAAAAATGGCGATCGCAGACAATCCGATTATCGAGCGATGCGAAGAATTCAAGAAAAATTGAAATTTCTGAAATGGTTTTATAACTTACCCATTCGCCAAAAACAATTGATCGGACTTTTTACCTCGGAACTGATTTCAGTGGTGGGTTTAGTCGGCGTAGGAACCTACTTAATTATCACTGGCGGACGACAACAACTCCTCCAGCAGGCAAAATCGGAACTGGCCGTGACAGCCATTCAGTACGATCTCAAGATCGATCAAATGGGCTTTGGATTTCGGGGACAGTCGGACAATGCTGCAATCATTGCCGCAGCAAGCACTCGCGATCGAGGGCAACCCCTCGATCGCAATTTGCAGCAACAGGTCAAAGAAATTCTGCAAAATGAAATTCAAGCGCGACAAATCGAATATGCGACGCTGGTAGGACGCGATTTAAAGATTATTGTCAATGCCAATGCCGATCGCGTTGGAGAAACCTTCAATCCCAATCATTTAGTTAGCGCAGTCTTGAATCGCGCCCAACAAATCAAAACCAGCGAAAGGGTCGATCTTGCCAAATTAGCGCAAGAAGCCCCACCATTACCGACGGGTCTCGTGGATGAAGATATCCTCATTCGCTATACCGCAACTCCCGTGTTCGATCGCCAGACAGGGGAAGCGATCGGCGTGTTAGTTTCTGGGGATATTGTCAATGGCAAACTTCCCATC
This sequence comes from Cyanobacteria bacterium SBLK, assembly GCA_017746715.1. GTDB lineage: Bacteria > Cyanobacteriota > Cyanobacteriia > Cyanobacteriales > Spirulinaceae > CCY15215. The sequence continues at coordinate 7,562 of JAGHZQ010000069.1, read as the reverse complement.
GTCCAGAACGCAGTCCAAACGTTGAACGGCGGTTATAGTGCCGTTTATCTGCAACGTCCGTCCGGGGAATTCCTGCCCGCAGCCACTTTTTACACCGATGAGACTTTGGGAGCAATACAAAATTCAACAGGTCGGTTGGATATGGCGAATTCGATTCGCCATCCCCCGACCTCAACATTATCAATTGAAAATGATAAGGGTTTGCCTTCCTCCTCGGGAGAAGAAAGTGGCGTGATGGATCTGAGCGATCGCTGGCTCGAAAAAGTCGTGGCGGCTTCTGGAGAAATTGTCACCGGGCGCGAGCGCGTGGGGTCGCAAACCTACACCCTTGCGGCCAAAGCCTTACTCAACTATACCGGAGAACCCGTTGCCGTCTTGGTTCGAGGAACCCCAGAAAACGCCCTTAATACCCTTTTACGCAATAGTTTATCGACTCAACTCGTCATTACCATTCTCGCACTGCTGGCAGATATTGGCTTAGCCATTCTCCTCGGTTGCGCTTTGATAGAACCGACCCGACGATTGCAGCAAACAGCACGAGAATTTGCTGCGGGCCATTGGCAAGCGAGGGCGGAAGTTTTTGCTCCCGATGAAGTCGGACAACTGACGGAAACGTTTAATGAGATGGCAGATAGTTTAGCCGCTCGAGACGAGAAATTAGCCAAGCGAGCCAAAGAACAGCAATGCCTAAACGCTCGACTCGAAGCAGAAATTAGAGAACGACAGCAAGCAGAAGACGCATTGCAGCGATCTCAAGGGCAATTAAAAGAACAAAATCAGCTTCTCGAACAGACCTTACAAGCATTAAAATCCACTCAAGCCCAAATGATCCACAATGAGAAAATGTCGGGTTTAGAGCAATTGGTTGCAGGAGTCGCCCACGAAATTAATAATCCCGTCGGCTTTATTTCTGGCAATCTCCGTCATGCCCATCAATACATTAAAGATTTGCTCGGGTTGATGGAACTGTATCGCGTTCACTTTACCGAGTTGCCGTCCAAGATTGCAGAAGAGGCCGAGGCGATCGATATTGATTTTATCGTGACGGATTTACCGAAATTGCTCGATTCAATGGAGAGCGGAACCCAGCGGATTGAAAGTATTGTCTCTTCTCTCCACATGTTTTCCCATATGGACGAAGCAGAATTCAAAGCCGTCGATATTCATGAAGGGCTCGACAGTACGTTAATGATTCTACAGCATCGACTGAAAGCACAAACTCAACGCCCCGCCATTGAAATCGTGCGAGATTATGGCGATTTGCCCCGAGTGGAATGCTATGCGAGGCAACTCAATCAGGTCTTTATGAATATTTTGACCAATGCGATCGATGCTTTAGAGGAAACAAACGAGGGGCGGACTTACTCGGAAATTCAGGAGAATCCCAATCGCATTACCCTGCGCACGACTGGGATCGTCTGCGATCGCGTCGAAATTGCGATCGCAGATAACGGCGCGGGCATTCCGCCAGACATTCAACCGCGAATTTTCGAGCCCTTTTTTACGACCAAACCCGTAGGCAAAGGAACGGGGTTGGGGATGTGGATCTCCCATCAGATCGTCACGGAAAAGCATGACGGGAAATTGGCCTGCACCTCCGTCATAGGAGAAGGAACGGAGTTTATCGTCTCGATTCCCTGTCACCAAAGTCTTGAATGTAAAATTTTGAGAGAATCGGTTTGAGTCGAATCGTTTATTGATATTGATTGAAAGTTCGAGAAGCAAGTCGGGCTTTTCCCGCCGCTGCCCAATCTTGTAAGAACTGAATTTGTTCTTTTGCCGTGCGGGCGAGGGGAATAATTTGACTGGCTGCCTCAATAATATCGTCATTGGTGAAATCGCGATTTTGGCTGAAACCAATGTGCATGGCCTCGATTAAAGTTTGCTCGATTTCTGCCCCCGAAAAATCCGGCGTTTCGTAAGCCAATCGCTCTAAATCGTAGTTTTGTAAGTTATGAGGGCGCAGGCGGGATAAATGCACCGATAAAATGGCTTTGCGCTCGTCTTGGGAGGGCAAACCCACAAAAAAGATTTCATCAAATCGACCTTTTCGCAACATTTCTGGGGGCAGCGCTCGAATATTATTGGCAGTTGCGACGACGAAGACCGGCGATCGCTTTTCTGCGAGCCAATTGATAAAAGTTCCAAAAACGCGACTAGTCGTACCGGAGTCCCCTTTGCCTTCAAAACCCGCGAATCCCTTATCGATTTCATCAATCCAAAGAATGCAGGGAGCGAGGGCTTCGGCAAGGGTTATCATTTGCCGGGTGCGTGATTCCGATTCCCCTACCAAACCCCCAAATAAGCGCCCCACGTCGAGACGCAGAAGGGGGAGATGCCAATGGTGGGCGATCGCTTTTGCCGTCAGGGATTTGCCCGTGCCTTGAATGCCCGCCAACAACAATCCCCGAGGGTGAGGCAAACCATACGCCCTCGCTTTCTCGCTAAAAGCACCACCCCGTCGTAAGAGCCAATCTTTTAAGTTATCCAAACCGCCAATATCGGAGATTTGCTCGGTAGCGGGGTAAAAGTCGAGGATTTGGGTTTGGCGGATAGATTGACGTTTTTCCGCGAGGACGAGTTCCACATCTTCCGCTGCGATTTTCCCATGTGCCGCGATCGCTCTGGCCAAAACCCGTCGAATTCGCTCTTTAGAGAGACCTCGTGCCGATCGCGTCAATTCGTCTAAAAGAGTTTCGCTTAATGTTTGCCCGGTTGCGCCTAACAAGCGCTGAATTTCGCTTTTGATTTCTTCGGCAGTAGGCAGGGGAAAATCAACAATGGTAAAGACTTCGGTTAATTCGGAAGGAATGGTAATTTCCGGGGAAACAACCACAATATTTTTCGGCTGAGACTTCAATTTTTTGGCTAAATTGCGTAACTTGCGGGAGATAGAAACATCTTCTAAAAAGCGCTGAAAATCCCGCAGGATGAAGATAACTGGGGAAGCATCCGGGAGTTGTTCGACAAATTCTAATGCCTGTAGGGGATTGCGGCGACCTACGCCAGCATTGTTGGGATTATCCTGATAGCCTTCGACAAAATCCCAAATATAGACAGCACGATTGCCCGATCGCTTTGCCGATGAAGCGATCGCGCTTTCCGCCCGTTCTTCTTCTGGAGTGGGAATATAAATCAGGGGATAGCAAGCTCGCAATAGTAATTCAAATTCGTCTCGGAAACTCATATTTTAGCTGGCGATCGATTGAATTTGGCTATTATACCGCGATCGCTCTGTCATGCCTTGCTATTCCTTTTTAAGGATGACGATTGTAATATCATCATATATTTCCTGCGTGCCAATATAATTTTCTAAATCGCTCAGAATGGCATTTTGAATCTCTTCTACATTTTTTTCGCAGTTGAGTTGTACGATTTGACACAAGCGCTCTAATCCATATTGAACGCCATTAATATCCTCTGCTTCCGAAATGCCATCGGTATAAATAACAATAACATCTCCAGATTTTAACTCGATCTTTTTCTCATCAATAAACGGAGTAATATCTGCATCTAAGCCGACAGGAAAGCCTAAATTAATCGTGTCGATTCGTTCGACTTTTCCATCGGTATGAACTAAAATTACTTCTTCATGTTGTCCGCTTAAATACAATGAATTATTGCGATAGTCTAACAACAATAATGTTAATATTTTATCAGAATCAATGCGGTGAATATTATCAATTAAAACGCGATTGATAACATCCCAAAATCTTTCTAAATTAGTTTCTTGATTGGCCAGTAAAGTTCGGATTGCCGTCTGCACGACAATGGCCAGAACGCCACTTTCCAAACCGTGTCCCGTCACGTCGCCAATGCAAATCTTAACGCGATCGCCATAAGTCACAATATCGTAATAATCGCCTCCGACTTCCGTTGCCGGTTTCATATATCCAGCAATATCCAATCCCGGAATTCCTTTCAATTCATTAGATTTAGGGAGAAACATTTTTTGTAGGGCTTGGGTAATTTCCAATTCTCCACTCAAACGAGTATTCTCTTTTTCTAGACGCGTATTGAGAGAGGAAATCGCTTCATTCGCTGCTTCGAGTTGTTGCGTTCGTTCGGCGACCTTCGCTTCTAAAGTATCGAAAGAGTCCTTTAATTGAGATGTCATTTGATTGAATGCTTCTGCTAAAAGACCTATTTCATCTCGACTTTGAACCTTAACAAATTCATCTAATTTTCCTCGAGCGATTGCTCTAGTACTCTCAACAAGTTCGCGAATAGGAGACGTTAAACTTCTCGTTAACCACCAACCAATCAATAAAGCAAAAGGCAGAGTAACAGAAAAAATGATCAAGGATGTTCGTCTTGCCTGTCTTTGACTCCGAATAACGGGCGAAGCATCAAATTCAATCAATAAAAATCCTTCTGGTTCGCCAAAATTATCCTCTATGGGAGAATAGCTATAAAGGACAAAACTATCATTTGGCTTGCGAAATAATTTTTCTTCAACGAATGTCTCTGTCACAATTCTTTTTTTAGCCTCTAATGGGGCAGGAAATTGCGTCACTTTTTTACCGATAATTGCCGTCCGTCCGGGCGGCGGGACATAATCTAAAACAAAAACGAATTCATCGTCGGCAAGACGGCGAAAGGTAGAAATTCGCTGAATTGAACGATTAATCTCGATAATCTTTTCCAGACGTTCAATGAGAACGCCATAGTAATAATTTTGCGAATCTTGAGGATTGACGAGCAAACCATGAAAATTCGGTGTAATTTGCAATGCCGTTAATGCCGTAATATCTTTCAAGCGAGCGCGAAGATCCTGAATTTCTGTTTGGTGAAGTTGAAAATAAAGACTTTCTGTTAAAATCCCTACAATTAAAAGCGTTAAAAAGGAGTAAGCAGCCGTTAATTTATACCGCAGACTCAATCCTTTTTTTTTCCTATTTTGAAAGATTTTCCCTAAAGTTCGGAACATAGAAATTCTGCATGGATAATTCCTCATTGTATCGGGAAAAATCCCGATTATCGAGATCGCCCACCTTGGGTAAATGCTGCGGGTTGCACCCCGAGAAACTTTTGATTGCAGCTTGAGTCTGTATTGTCGTTGGCGATCGCGAACGTTTTCTGTTTTCAGGATTACCCAATCCCTCGAATTGGGTCAAAAAATTCCGGAGGTTATGGTTCGCCTCTCGAGAAATAAATGCTAAGATGACTGCGTTTTGCTAAATCAAGGAGTGGAACGGAATGAAACAAAAACGTCTCGCATCCTTAGCTTCTCTAGCGGTACTGATGGCGACGGCGATCGCGCCTTCCGGGGTCGTTCGCGCCGAAACCGCAGCAGAAGCATCGAACCCCTTAATTGCCCAATCCGTAGCGGCAGGGATTTGTCCCAACCAGTTGCAGGGGGCGATCGATAGTGTCATTCGCAATCCGACGTTTTCGGGGGCAAAGTGGGGCATTCACGTTGAAACCCTCGAGGGGGGGCGCGTTCTGTACTCTCACGGAACGAACCAGTATTTGATTCCTGCCTCAAATATCAAGATTTTAACCACGGCGGCAGCTTTGCAATTGTACGATCCCCTTTCGCCCATTCGTTCCTCGAACTTGGCCAGTTGGGTTCGCACCATCAATCAAAGAAGTCACAATGGTTATGCAGATTCCCTATTGCGAGGAATCGGCGGTGCGAATGCGGTGCGATCGGCACTGACGCGTTTGGGGGTTCGACCGGATTTTCGACAGGCGGATGGTTCGGGTCTATCTCGAAACAATTTAGTGACGCCTTCGGCATTGGTTGATATTTTAAAAGCGATCGTGCAACGAGGTCACGGGAAGGAGGTTTTTTACGCATCCTTGCCCCTCGCTGGTAGAACCGGCACCCTCGCACGGCGCTTTCGTTCGACTCCCGCCCAAGATATCGTTCGCGCCAAAACCGGGACTTTACGGGGCGTGCGAGCGCTTTCGGGTTATATAGAACATTCCGAGTACGGGGTGCTTGTTTTTAGCATTCTCGTCAATCAACCCGGACAGTCGGGGCAACGATTGATTAATGCGATCGATAATATCGTCCTTCGCATGGCAACTATGAATAGTTATCACTGTTCTCGCCGTTTTTAAGCCATGTTCTATGTTTTGGTGTTGAGGAGTTTCAATCGGGTGTTGAGGAGTTTCAAGGGGTGCAACTTGCACCCTTCAACTTAACTAGACGCACTGGTATAAAAGCGCGTGGCAAATCGCCAAAACCGATTCGAGGTAAATAAAAGCGCGATCGCTAAAATTCCCGAACTGAATATCCATGAGAACTGGACGCGATCGAGGAGGGTTTGGGAGGGAATCGTGGTTAAAAACGCAACGGGAACGATAAAGGTAAAAAAGAAACGATATAAGGCAGGATAGGCCACCATGGGGAAGCGTCCGGCTTCTAATAAACCCCGCAAAACTTCCGTCACATTATAAACTTTGACAAACCAAATACTGGTCGCCCCCAGCATAAACCAAAGGCTATATAAAATAATAATGCCAAAGCAAATGGGAATGAGACTAAGGAGATAATTACTCCAATTCAAGCCGAGACGAAAGCCTGCATAAAAAATGATAATCATACCAAAAACTAAATCCGGTAAACCCCAAGGGGAAACCGTTCTGGCCGAGAGCCAAAATTGAGAGCTAATGGGTTTGAGCAAGACAAAATCTAATGTGCCTTCTTGAACTTGTTCGACAATTTTGTTAAGATTGGGAATGAGAAATGTAGAAGAAAATCCTTTTAATAGGGTAAAAATGCCGAGAACGATTAATGCTTCTTCCCAATTCCAGCCTTGAAATTCATAACCCGTTCGGTAGAATAAGAAGAGACCGAATAAGCTACCGGATAAATTGGTTAAACTGCTCAGACTGGCAATGAGAAAATTTAGACGATATTCGAGTTCTGCGGCGATCGCAGTACTCCAAAATAGTTTTAAAACCAGTAGGTAGCGTTGCATTGTAAAATGGAAGGGGAGTTTTTCTTGCTCTCTATGACTGTACCGTGATTTTTCGACGATAGAGATCTTTACCCGAGAGAAACAATGAAGGATAAAGTCATTGACGATCGCGGAGGTCAACAATGGGAGAGCGCATCCTCAAAAGCGGTTCGGGTTGGCGATTGGGTTGGCATCCCGAAGCCGAACAATATTGCGGTTTGGTGGGGGGAGACGATTGGGCGTTTGAATTAACCGGGGAAGAATGGCTGGATTTTTGCCGCTTATTGGGGCAATTGGTGGAAACCATGAGTCAAATGGCAGGAGAATTAATGGAAGAAGAACGCATTGCCTGCGAAGTGGAAAGCGATCGCCTCTGGATGGAAGTAGAAGGATTTCCCCATGCCTACGAATTGCGCTTAATTCTCAATTCCGGACGGCGATGCGAAGGGAATTGGGGAGTAGATGCCACAAGGGAATTAATAGCGGCAGCTCAAACACTAACAGTTTTTTGACACGAGAAAAAACGGGAGCTTGGTAGCCCCGTCTCTTTAGAGCGGGGTGGAAAAGCGACACGGCGAATTTATTCGCCATCAGGAATGGTGAGGGTCATTGATATAATCCATGATTTTAGTTGTACTAACTTTCCCAGTA
>JAGHZQ010000068.1 GCA_017746715.1 Cyanobacteria bacterium SBLK | reverse complement strand
TCTCCGTTTTGTCTTCAACTCATCTCAACGAGAGATTTCTTGAAGCATCAACTTTTTTTCCTTAACTCTTTTCTTTTTTGACGAGGAAGTGTATTATTACTTTCAAACTTATTCTTTTTTCTTGGTTCGGTTCGCGGGTTTTGAGTCCCTCGTTTCGAGCTGTTCTCTCAACCGCGCATTTACTAAGATATCTACTTTTTTTGCACCTGTCAACCCCTTTTCGCAAAATTTTTTGAAAGATTTTCCGGATTCTTGCCAAGGCCTTGCTATCACTGGGTTTTGAAGGTCAATGTTTTTCTTGAAGGAGGAACGAGATCGTCCCGATCGCTAAAAAGCACCAAGTCAACCAATCTCCCCACAGGACATATAAGGTTTTAGTCGTGCGATGATAAATCGTTCCCGAATAAAGTTCATAAGTATTGATATCCGATATCCACAATGTTTTTCCATGGGGATCGACAATTCCCGAGTAACCTGTATTTGTTGCCCGAACAGCCCAGCGATCGCTTTCAATAGCTCGCATGACATCCAAAGCATGGTGCTGTGCTGGCATGACATTGCTATAGTGGGCATTATTGGATGCAGTCAGAATAAACTCTCCTCCTCGTGCTGCTTGTCGTTGGAAGTGATAGGGAAAAGCCGATTCATAGCAAATTCCTACGATCGCTCGTCCAAAGGGAGTTTCAAAAACTTGCTTTGGGTCTCCGGGTACTAAAATTGCTTCTAGAGGAGACAGGCGATCTATAAAATTCCCTAAAACCTTTTGAAATGGAATATATTCCCCTAAAGGCACGAGTTTTACCTTATCGTAATGGCTGATGTTTTCACCTTTACTCGTTACAGTAAATAAACTATTCGTGATTTTCTTATCTTCTTGCTTGAATCCCCCTACCCATGCTAATACTCCTTTATCCAAAATGGCACGATAAAATGAGCTTTGAAATTGTCCTCGATCTTGCCAAATAAAAGGTAATGCTGTTTCTGGTGTTAAAACGGCATCAACACCTCGATCGCTCAATTCTCGATATCCTGAAGTATAGCCTTCAATCGCTTTATACCATCCTTCAGGATTGAGTTTAATTTCATTGGGAATATTACCTTGAATGATTCCAACTTTCAAAGAATTTTCGTTAACGAGAGGACGGAGATACAAGCTCAATCCAAGTCCGTGCAAACTAATAAGCAAGACAATCGCAAGTCCACTTAATTCCCAACCTATCCATTTTTTCTTTCTCAGTACTAATGCTTCTGCTAAGAAACCATTAACGGCAACAATGCCTGCTGTTACTGCTGTCGTTCCCGATATTTGTCCTAAATGGAGAACAATTAAGTTGTGAGGGCTTTGAGTATAAGCAAGAGGAGACCACCATAAAGGAGTATAACTCCACAGTGTTTCTAGAACACACCATGTTGACGTTCCGATTAAAACTCGTAATAAACTATTTCTCGGACCTATCTTAAAATTTTTATTCTTGGGTAAAAGAAATGACCAAGCAATCACTAAACCAATTCCCCAAAACGTAATAAAAAGCCAACAAAATATTGCGATTGCAAGACTTCCCAGCCAAGGAATGCCCAACCACATCATCGGATGAATCCCGGTAATCCAGAAAAGTGCTAAACCATAATAGCCAAATCCCCACGCGATCGCGTAAATAATTGCCATTTTTCGAGATGCGCGGATTGTAGAAACCCAAAGTGGAATTAAGGCAACCCATGCTAAAGGAAAGGCTTCTACAGGGGCAGGTGTCAAGCCCATCAAGATGCCTCCGAATAATGCAAAAATCAATCGAGGGTAGGGGAGAATCGATAAGAATTGTAAAGAAGAAGGACTAGAAAGCGATCGCATTAAAGCACTATCAGAAAAGAACAAGTAATCATTTTAAAAGTTAATCAGCAGGATTGGATGATGAATATTCAATTTGCAACGCGCATGGATCGCTTGGGGACGGAATCTGCTTTTGAAGTTTTAGCAAAAGCGAAACAGCTAGAAGCACAAGGATGCAAAATCATCCATCTGGAAATTGGACAGCCAGATTTTCCGACTCCTCCCCATATTTGCCAAGCTGCATTTCAAGCGATGCAGGATGGCTATACAGGTTATACTCCGGCTGCGGGTTTATTGGTATTGCGAGAAACGATCGCGGAACATATTTCGCAAACGCGGGGAGTGGAGATACATCCCGATGAAGTGGTGGTGACTCCCGGTGCAAAATCCATTATCTTTTTTACAATCTTGGCATTAGTGAATGTAGGAGATGAGGTCATTTATCCCAATCCGGGATTTCCGACTTATCGATCGGTTATTAATTTTGTTGAGGGAAAAGCAATTTCTTTGCCTTTAATCGAAGAAGAGAATTTTTGCTTTCGTAAGGAGGATTTAGAAATACTTGTTAGCGATCGCACGCGTTTGTTCATTCTCAATTCTCCCCACAATCCAACGGGAGGATTTTTAAATAGGGCAGATTTGCAAGCGATCGCAGAATTGGCGAACAAATACGATTTTTATATTCTCGCAGATGAAATTTATTCTCGATTGCTCTATGATGCTTCTCATCAAAGTATTATTAGTATTCCCAATATGAAAGAGCGAACAATTTTAATTGATGGTTACTCTAAAACCTATGCAATGACAGGATGGCGTTTGGGATATGGTGTTGCACCAAAAGCTATTGCAAAAAAAATAGAGCAACTCACGATCAACTCTAATTCTTGTACTTGTGCTTTTACACAGATTGCGGGTGTTAAAGCTCTTAAAAGCTCTCAAGATTTTGTAGTGCAGATGCGAGAGGAATTTAGAAAGCGTCGAGATGTTATTGTAGAAGGTTTAAATCGTATTCAAGGCGTTCATTGTTTAAAACCGTCAGGTGCATTTTATGTTTTTCCCAATGTTAAAAATTTGCCTCTAGACTCTCAGAATTTAGCAGATTATTTATTAGAGGAGGCCGGAATTGCTTTGCTACCAGGGACAGCATTTGGAGAATTTGGTACGGGATATTTACGGTTATCCTACGCCAATTCTCTCAATAATATTCAAGATGCTATCGATCGCCTTAAGATTGCAATTGAGAAGTTGTAAATGAAGATAAAAAGTGGATTCTTCATGCTTCTCCAATTACTCCTTTACCAAAGAATTTTGGCGGTTCTTTGAGGGTATAAACTTCTGTATATTGTGCGATCGCATCGCGGACGTATTTGGGGGTTTGTATTAATCCTAAATAAGTAACGCCATCAATCAGTTTCAAGCCTCCTTTAGTTTTTTCGGCTAATAAGCGATCGACCGCTTCAGGCTCGGGACGGGTATCGATTGGGCGATCGGAAGCAAGCGCAAATCCCCAAGGGACGGCATAAGTAGGAACAGGGGAATTATAAGAAAGAACATTGGCAAAAACTGTTTTTAAAGTATTAATCAAACGAGCGTGTAATTTAATTTCTCCAATAGCTACAGGTCCTGCTTGAACGACAAAAAAGCCATCCGATGCCATAATCTCTTTAATTTGCTGAAAATATTCCTGTGTGAAGAGTTGGAAAGATGGACCTTCTTCAATGGGATCGGAAAGATCGGAAACAACAATATCCCATTTTTCTCGAGTTTCATCGATATATTTTAATGCATCGCCAATGACTAATTCTAAGCGAGGATCGTCAAACGCACCTTGGTGCATTTCTGAGAGATGCTCTGTGCACGCTTCTACAACTTCCCCATCAATATCTACCATAACCACTCGTTCGATGGTATTCCAACGAAAAATCTCGCGAATTGTTGCCCCTTCTCCTCCTCCAAGAACAAGAGCAGTCTTGGGAGATTGATGAGAAAGTAAAGCGGGATGAATCAGGGGTTCATGATAAAGAAATTCATCCTCACTACAAGACTGCCATTTCCCATCAAGGATTAAACCTTTGCCATAAACTCCCGTTTCGATAATATACATTTCCTGAAAAGCTGTTTTTTTATAGGCAATCAGTTGTTTAACACCATGTTCGTATACATCCCACGGCGTGATGTATTCTTTAATCCAAGCGTCGGCTTTGACTTCACTCCCTGACATTTTTGATTCTCCAGTACAAAAATTTAAAAATTCCAAAAACTTACCACCAACGCAGTTGTAGATAACTCTTTGGCGGTTGATTTAGGCTTAATTCTTCGTCAGTGAGCCACTCTGTTTCTTTATAAGTCCCAAAAACATAATCCCACCAATCAACCCCCAAACCAAAATTATGATTCCATTGATTATACTTATGGTGAACATAGTGAACGGGCATTTTCATCCAAAAACATTTTGTAGGATTTTCGTGTTGAAGTTGATGAGCATAAGCAGAAAAAGCAGCATAAATCAAAGCGCCTACAAACCAACCCAATCCTACTGGAAGAGAAATGAGAAAGGGCAAGCACATCGCAATTAATGCTCCTTTGACATAATCTCTAAATTCCCAGAATACGCCCTGTCCTTCATTACGCTTGTGATGATCGCGATGGCGCTTACCAATAGGTCGAGAATAGTGCATCAATCGATGCAACCAATATTCTACAAAACTGCTGAAGACAAAAGCGATCGCAAAACAGCCTCCACCAATCGCTATGTTTTGTAATCCTGTCATGTTTGAACTCTCTCCTTGTTTTCAATGGGGTTGATAATTATACCATTTTAAGAATGGTAAACTATTTTTTCGAATTGGGATGAAGAACAATCAATTCAAAGTCGCTGACATTTTCAACCGTTGTAACATTTGTTGTAATAATACGGCTTTTGTTAATCCAGAGTCGGAAACCGTATCGAGAAAGACTTTGCGATTGATAATGAGAATTCTCGCTGGGATATTGGATATAACTTGCACATTGGCTTGCGATCGCCGTCCCATCAACATCGCAATTTCTCCAAAGTAATCACCTCGTTCAAGTCGGTTGAGAACGACTTTACGAGCATTTTTCGATTCTTGAAAAACTTCGACGCTACCTTGAATGAGAATGTAGAATTCTGGGGCGCGATCGCCTTCATAAAGAATTATTTCCCCTGGTTGATAAGTACGGACTTTAAAGTGAAAATTTTCAGCTAACTGGTTTAATTCACGTTCGGTTAATTCTGATAATCCAAGAGCTGCTTCTTCGCTATAGCCTCGTTTTAAACGACCGTCTTCTAATTGAATGATGCGATCGGCAACGTGGAAAATACGCTGATCGTGGGTGACAATTAAAACAGCACTTCCTTGTTCTCGGGCGAGGCTTTGAATGAGTTCAATTGCTTCTAAACCCGTGCGACTATCTAATGCTGCGGTTGGTTCATCTGCAAGTACCAAAGGAGGAGAATGAACTAAAGCACGAGCGATCGCGACGCGCTGTTTTTGTCCTCCCGATAGTTGTCTTGGATAGGAACTGAATTTATCCTCTAAACCTACTTTTGCAAGAATTTCTCGACTCATTTTCTTTGCCTTTTGAGAGGAAAAATCATCTTGTAATTCTAGAGAAATTTGTACATTTTGACCGACTGTCATAAAGTCTAACAAGTTGAAATGTTGAAATACATAGCCAACATAACGACGTAATTTAAATAATTGTGTTTCTTGAATGCCAAATAACTCTCGATTAAAAATTTTCAGACTCCCTTCTTGCACGGCGCGCAAACAGCCAATTAACGAAAGTAATGTTGTTTTACCCGATCCAGATTCTCCAGTCAAAAGTAATGTTTCTCCAGACTGAATGGCAAGATTGACATCAAATAAAACTTGCTTTCTTTGACCGCCTTCTTGGTAGTAATGGTTAAGGCAATCGATTTCAACAATATTGGTTTTAAAAGCGTTTGTAGTTAGCATAGATTTTAACTGAAAATTTCAACCGGATCGACCTCTTTTAATTTTTGTACGGCAAAGCTAGCAGAAATTAAGCAAATGATACAGGTTAATAATAAGACACTTAATGCTGTATTAAGTTGCATAATGACAGGCATGCCAGTTGACTTTGCAATAAAGTCATAGATCAAGACAGAAAGAATTAAACCCGGAATGTATCCCAGAAATGCGAGTAAAAATGCTTCCTCCAAAACAATAGTAACTAAAGATTGATGACTATAACCAATTGCTTTTAGGGTAGCATACTCAGGTAAGTGTTTGGAAACTTTCTGATAGAGAATTTGATATAAAATAACAATTCCCACAGCGATCGATCCAATTAATGCAAAGCGAAAGATAATTCCCATTGCCGTACCATGTTCGTAATAGTTTTTCACATAAACCAGAAAATCAGATTTAGAATAAACTTTAATATCTGGAGGTAAATAATTTTTGAGTTTTTCAATCGTAGTATCAAGATCGACGCCTTCCTTCAATTTAATGACTCCTAAATCAATATTATTTTTGTTGCGGTGAAAAATTTGAGAAAACGTCGATTGACTCATAATCAAACTTGCATCAATTGTTGTATTTGCACCGAGTTCAAATAATCCATTAACCTGAATTTTTTGAAACGAACCCGATCCCGGTACGGAAATCTCGGAAATTGCTGCTCCTGTCTCCTGAAATTCTCGGGTAATATAAGCTAAATTCGGTTGTGCTTTGCGATCGAAGAGAACCATTTTCTCCGCTTTGAGCCGATCTAAATTTTCTGCAATTCCAGGTAATGCGATCGCATTAGAATCTAGGGGAATACCCAATACCATAATTCCTCGATGAAACACAGTTTTATCTAGAGGATTGCGCCAAAAAACCATTCCTCGATAAATAGGGGTAACAGATTCAACTTCGGGAAATTTTCGAGTTTGATAGAGGTGACGGGAAGAAAAGGTAAAAGTGGTGAGAAACTCTCTCGACCATGTATTCAATAAAAAGATTTCTCCTTGAAAACTTTGGGGAAGTTGAATAAAACTATCTAAAAAAGCAGAATAAAAACCAATTTGCATGAAGAGTAAAACAACACTAAAAGCAATCCCAAGAATTGCAGCTAGGGTTTGGCTTTTTTGATGTTGGAGTTGTAACCACGCAATTGGTATTTTTTGAAAGTTAATTGTTAATTGTTTAAACATTAAATCTTATGAATTTGTGAGATAAATTTTGATTTCAACTTGTGAGTTTATAAAACGAGAAACTTGTTGACTATCTTCTGGACTAAGGCGAATTTTAACCTCAATCACCCTCACGTCAATATCTAACGTTGGATCGTTATTGATAACATTTCTTTTACCAATTTGCGAACCGATTGCTTCTACAATTCCTTGGAGTTCTCGTGTAAAAATATTACTAGAAACAATGGCTTTTTGACCTGTGCGAACTTTGGTAATGTCAGTTTCGTAAACTTCTGCGATCGCATACATTTGCTCGGTTTGAGCCAATTCGACAATACCACTATTGCTAATACTTTCTCCTGAAAAAGTATTGATTTTTAACACTTGACTATCAAGAGGAGAACGAATGTAAGCGAGTGCAAGATCGGCTTCTGCGCGGGAAACAAATGCGTTCGCGCGCTCGAGTTCCGTGCGTGCAATGCGAACGTCAACGGGACGAACTTCTCGCAATTGATCGAGGGTTGCTTTTGCCTCTAAAATTTGTTCTGGAAAGGCTGCATTAATTTTATAAAGAACGGCTTTAGCTGTATCGAGTTGTTCTTCAAGGGCTTCTAATTGCAAGCGACTTTGGTTTAAATATTCGCGAGAAATTGCCCCATCCTCCGCAAGGGGAACGAAAATATCAAACTCGTTTTTGACTCGACTCACTTCTGCTTCCCAGCGATCGATTTGTGCTTGTTGAATGGCAACTTCTCCACGAAATTGTGCTTCTAAGTTAGCAATTCTTGCTTCTTGTGCGGCAATTTGACCTCGTTTTGCATCGCCTCTTTGAACGCGCTCTAATTTCGCTCGGACTAATTTAGCATCAATTTTTGCTTGTTCGAGAGCCGCCTTGAGTTGGGTAATATTTTCAAGAATGGCAATGGTTTGTCCGCGCTTAATCTGCTGTCCTTCCTCGACAAACAGCCTAGCAACCCGTGCATTGGGAAATGTTGAAGGACCGGATACAGTAATAATTTTATCTTTAGGTTGAATCCGTCCCAAGGCAGAAATAACTTCTTCTTGTTCGAGGGTTGAGATTGAATTGGCCGAACTTTGTTCGACGGGTTGGCGAAATCCCGATCGCAACAATAAAAAAATTGGCACACCCGCGATCGCGAATAAGCAAATCGCAATTAAGGGAGTTGTCCATCGGGATTTTAAATTCATAAGGAGATGCAAGGGTTCGTTTTAACTATCCTACCGATGACTGAATGGAATCCTGTAAAGTTTCTGCCAGAGAACGCGGTTGCCAACCTAATTTTTCTCGTGCTTTGCTACCATCAATACGAACGCAGCGATCGTACAGATAATGAACTCTTTCTTTGCCAATCGGAGGATTCCAAGAGAACAATCTGCCAATGGGCTCGAGAATATTACCAATAATTCTGACTATGAATTCTGGTAAATCTTTAGGTGTAGCAATGCCTGTTTTTTGACCCAGCAAAGCAAACATATCTCGCGTTTTTAGTTCTCCAGTTGAAATAATATAATGCTCTCCCGACCGGCTTTGTTCAGCGGCTAAAATCATTGCATCTGCCAGATCGTCTACGTGAACGATTCCCGTCACGCGATCTCCTCCTACCCAAAACTTCAATTTCCCCAGACAAAAAAGTTTAATAATCGGACCAAAATGAGGATCGTCGGGCCCGAGAATTCCAGCAGGCATGACACTAACGACAGGTAAACCCTGTCGATAAAATTCATTGACTAATTGTTGCGCTTGGTATTTCGTGCGATCGTAAGCAGAGGAAAAATCTTTTTGTTGTCGTTGAAATGTTTCGTCAATAATTTGACCTCCCGTATCCCCATACACGCCAATTGTGCTGCAATAAATCATCTTGGCTATTCCAGATGCTTTGGATACCTCTAAAATAGCACGAGTCCCCTCCACATTAACCCGTTCCATTTTCGCCTCATCCACTAATCCCAAGTCTACATAAGCGGCAAGGTGAAAAACCAAATCGACCTCTTCAAGAGCTTTCTTTAAAACATCACGATCGCAAATATCGCCATAAATTAATTCGATGTCGCAGTTTTGCAAACGGGATAAATTGCTGGATTTACGAACTAAACCTTTGACTTTGTAGCCGCGATCGCACAACAGTTTTGCTAAATGGGATCCCGTAAATCCATTGACTCCAGTAACAAATGCTTTCATAAGACTTTTTCATAAACTCGATAAGTTTTATATATTTTTGCCCCGGTCGCCTCAATAATTTTTCGCGACGGGGAATTATCTTCCCAAACCCACGAGAGCTCCGACCATGTATAAGGTCTTTTCTTGCCGATACCTCCTTTCCTCCCCAAGTAAATTAATGCTAAAGATACCATTTTACGACGATATTCGGGAAGAGAACCGATTGCGATCGTCCGCGTTGTCGTAATGTTGCGGCGATGCCAGAGAAATTTGAGAATTCCCCAAAGGTTTAACGTACCGTTGACGTGCTTCAGGGCAATATTATAGTCAGGCAAACACATAAACAACCCCACCATTTTGCCTCGATCTTCAGCAATGATAAAAATATCGGGGTCTGCTAACTGCTGTAAATCCTTTGCCTCTGCCATAAATTCTTCTTCGGTACGAGCTGAAGAACTCCAATTATTGGTAAAAGCAGTGGTAAAAAGTTGATAAAGGTCGCGAACGTCTTCCTCAAATTCTTTTCCTTTTGTCCGCAAATTTCGGAAAGTTATTCCAGATTTTAGGGCAATTTTATAACCCTTTTCATATTTGTAATCTAAGGGTTTATCGAGAGGTAATTCGTAGGCATATGCATCTTTTGCCTTTTGCCAACTCAGCTTTTCGATAAATTCGGGATAATAGCGCGGATTGTAAGGCATCATCATCACCGGAGGCGAGTCGAAACCCTCTACTAAGAATAAACAATTATTATGAGTTGATAAATCGATCGGTCCTCTCACCACTGCCATCCCGCGATCGCGCAACCATTGGCAAGCTGTATCGAGAAGCGATCGTGCCACCTCCAAATCCTCAACGCATTCAAAATAGCCAAATAAACCCACTTTTCGCGTCTCGCGATCGAGTAAGCGCTGATTGATTGCTGCTACAATGCGTCCTAATGGTTCTTCCGAACTGTCCGAGAGGGCAATAAACGCCTGAAATTCTCCGTACTGAGAAAAAGGATTATTCTCGCTTAGCTGGTTGGCAATACTCTCTCGAAGTGGCGATACCCAGTTGGGGTCACCGCGATAAACAATATCGGGAACATCGAGAAAAATCTTTCGGTCTATAGATGTTTTAACTGGCTTAATCTGAAATTTATTAAAAGTCATTTGTTTTGTCGATTATCAATTTTCGATCGGTGGAAAATTTTACACATCTTAATCTACTATGTTATTGCTCCCGTTAAAATGTCTAAACTTCAAAATCGGAATATTTCCTTTATGAAAAAGTTACGAGTTTTACTTATATATCCGCTCTTTCCCAAATCTTTTTGGTCTTTTGACAAGGCTGTAGAACTGATTGGTCGCAAAGTCTCCCTTCCTCCCCTCGGGCTGATTACAGTCGCGGCTATTTTACCGCAAACGTGGGAATTTCGTCTCATCGATCGCAATATTTGTGCGGAAACCGAAGCAGATTGGGAATGGGCAGATTTAGTGCTGCTTTCGGGAATGATCGTTCAGAGTGACGATATGCTGACCCTCATTCGCGAAGCCAAACGGCGTGGAAAACTTGTAGCTGCGGGGGGTCCCTACGTCACTTCGACTCCCGAGTACGCAAAAGACGCAGGTATTGATTTCTTAATTTTGGATGAGGGAGAAATTACCCTACCCTTGTTTGTGGAAGCCTTAGAAAGAGGTGAGACTTCGGGAATTTTTCGAGCCAACGGGGATAAACCCGATGTGACCAAAACACCGATCCCTCGGTACGATCTGTTAGATTTAACAGCGTATACAGATATGTCAGTGCAGTTCTCCCGAGGCTGTCCGTTTCAATGCGAATTCTGCGATATTATCGTCCTCTACGGGCGCAAGCCGCGCACCAAAACGCCCGCGCAATTAATTGCCGAATTGCAAACCCTCTACGATCTGGGATGGCGGCGCTTGGTTTTTGTCGTGGATGATAATTTTATCGGCAATAAACGCAATGTCAAATTGTTGCTGAAAGAATTAGCGCCGTGGATGAAAGAAAAAGGTTATCCTTTTAGTCTGATTACTGAAGCCTCCGTTGATTTAGCGCAGGATGACGAACTTTTGGAATTGATGATGGCGGCGAATTTCAGTGCGGTATTTATGGGAATTGAAACACCAGATACCGATAGTTTGGCCCTTACGAAGAAGTTTCAAAATACTCGTAATTCCCTTGTAGAAGCCGTTCTTAAACTCAATCGCACGGGCTTGCGGGTAATGGCTGGATTTATTATTGGTTTTGATGGAGAAAAACCGGGGGCTGGCGATCGCATTATTAACTTTGTGGAAGCGACGGCGATTCCTTTTGCCATGTTTAGCATGTTGCAAGCACTCCCCAATACGGCACTATGGGATCGGTTGAAAAAAGAAGGTCGCCTGCTGGCAGAATCCAAGGAAGTTGCCGGAAATCAAACCAATTTAATGAATTTTATTCCCACTCGTCCGATTGAAGATTTAGCGCGGGAATACGTGCGCTGTTTCTGGGAACTCTACGAACCCCATCGCTATCTGGGACGAGTCTATCGCCATCACATTCAAATGAAACCCAAACCCCACAAACCCAAGTTTAAAATGCCAGAACTCATTGAAGTTCGTGCTTTGGCAACGATCGTTTGGCGACAGGGTTTTAAACGGGATACGCGAATCCAATTTTGGCAGCAACTCTTCTCGATTTGGAAAGAGAATCCGCGAGTGTTTATGTCTTATATTGCCAATTGTGCCAATCTCGAACATTTCATCGAGTATCGTCAAATTGTCCGGGATGAAATTGAAGCACAATTGGCCGAATTTCAGACCGAACGAGACAAGGCAGAGCAAGAAATCATTTCCGAACCCGTTCAACTGGCATCCTAGATAAAAAAGATAAAATTGATAAAGGGGATAGAGCAAAATGTAGTCTCCGTCCCCGCGATCGCCCTAATATCAAAAATTCTACATTTCGCGAACGATGGGTTTTCCATCTTTAATTTCCCCAATCAAAACCACATCGACGCAATTGACAAACAAGCCGTTTTCCAAAACTCCGGGTATATTATTGATTTTCCGTTCCAATCCAACAGGATCCCCAAGAGATTCAAATTTTACATCCACAACTAAATTTCCCTGATCCGTCACCACGGGACCCGCTTTTTTGACTCCCATGCGAAGTTGCACTTTTCCTCCCAATCCTTCTAATGCCCGCATTACTGGCGCGATCGCCATGGGAATGACTTCTACGGGCAACAAGAAACTCGAACCCAAGCGATCGACGAGTTTGCCTCCATCCACCACGACGATAAATTTTTGCGCCAGATAATCCACGACTTTTTCTCGCGTATGTGCCGCTCCCCCGCCTTTGATGAGATTTTTCTGGGGATCCACTTCATCTGCTCCATCAATGGCAATGTCGATACGATCGCACGCATCCAAGGTTGTTAGAGGTATGCCATACTCTTTCGCCAAAACTTCCGCTTGAAAAGAGGTAGGAATGCCAACAATATCTTTCAGTTCTCCGGATTTGAGGCGATCGCCGAGAAATTGAATGGCATAAGCTGTTGTCGAACCCGTTCCCAGCCCCACGATTTGACCGGATGTGACGCGAGATGCGGCTGCTTTGCCGACTTCTTGTTTCATGAGTTTAACGGGATCTGCCGTCACGATTCTTGACTCCTTGAATGTGAATTTTTTTCGCACAAAAATTATCATCACATTGAATGGATGCGATGATTTTGCTTTGTTATTTAAACAAGCTGTTAGCAATTACCGACCGATCGCGATCGTTTATCAAGCATCAATTCGCGATCGCGACAAGAGTATAGTTCTTCTCTTGACAGGCATGCAGATCGCTTCTTGATACAAATATATCATGAGTTTGTTGTTTGAGTTGCCAGCATTTCTTTAAGCTTGGATAACTCTGCCGCCCAACGAGGATCGGGCTGAATGGAATCATTGTTGTTACTGTGAGAACCGCCGCGCTTGGATTTACCGCCAGAGTTGCGCTTGCCAGAAGGAGTTGGTGTTTTTGTTTCTTTAGTCCCCCCTTCATTGCCTTCTTTTTCCTTTTCTGGCTTTTTCGCTCGTGGTAAAGCCTTCTCAATTTTTAGCGGGCTTTCCATAAAAGTCTGACCGTTGTGTTTTTCGATTAAAGCATCGGCAGCTTCATCGTTGGAAACCGTGACAAAAGCAAATCCGCGACACTTTCCCGTTTTACGATCTTTGATAACCTTAGTCGAGATCGTTCCTTCAATATCTGAAAATATATCGTGCAAGGCTTGACGGTCTATGGGTTCTTTGGGCAAATTCCCAACATAAAGGCGAATAGACATAAAAAAATTCTCCAAATTTGAGGAAATCCAAAATTAAGTGGGGGTGTTGGCGATTTTATTTCACGCAAACCAATTCTGCACTATATACAGCATGAGGACATACAACATGAGGACAAGACAGGACAAAACTCCAAAACTCTATCGACATCAGTTGCTTTTTTCATCTTGGTTCTTTCATCTGTTGATGTTAGGACAAACCTATAACTTCACCCCAACCCTCATTATTACAGAACATCTACATAATTCGTCAATTAATTATTAATTCCATTCCCAACCATCAATTATGCAACCCCTCTCGAAAAATAGCAAATGTTAATCCTTCTTTCTTCTCTCCTCCTTCTTTTTGTTCGCTTCGAGCAATCTCTTCACGACCGCATTGGTATAACCTTGCTATTCGTCGAGCGCGATCTCCCATGTTTTGTCAAGAGATAAAGATACTCTCAACGAACGGTATAATACAATACTTGGCAATTTTGTCAAATCAATGTTATATTTCTTCATAAAGCGGGCAATCTTTTGGCGTTTGCCTTCCGCAACAGTTCAGTTCATTACCCAGTTCGTCGTTTGGAGTATAACCATGTCACAACCTGTCGAATTGTCCTTAGAACAGCAATTCAACA
Source organism: Cyanobacteria bacterium SBLK (assembly GCA_017746715.1). Taxonomy (GTDB): domain Bacteria; phylum Cyanobacteriota; class Cyanobacteriia; order Cyanobacteriales; family Spirulinaceae; genus CCY15215. Next base: position 41,658 of record JAGHZQ010000068.1, on the reverse strand, counting down.
TTCGCTCTTTTGAGATGCAAGTCCAAAAGATGAGTCGCGAACAAGCACAAGAATTTTTAGTCAAGCTCTACCAGCAAATGTTAGCGCGGGAAAATATGTATAAGGAGTTCATCAAACATGAATGGGGGATTGCACCAATGGATTTCTAGACTTCATCGAGCTTGAAGGCAAATAGAGGAGTTCAAAAGAATCAAATCAATAGGAGCACCTCTTTCTCGGGTTGAGTCTCTGGAGTGCGGGCATAACAAGGGATTGCGGAGCGCTTCTTCTATTCCAAGGAATCAAGGACAATCGTACATTTTTATTAAAAAATGCAGGGCCACAATATATTTCTGCACTATAGTTGGTTTGGGTTCGATCGCCCAATAACAAATAATCGTAAAAAATAACCAATGTTCCAGAATTGTTTGATTTGTACGGATTTCTCTGACGGCTTGCACCGTTTGATCGGATTCGTTCCCAGTCTTGCAGCCGGAGGACTCAAACGAATTATTTTTTCCCATAGCGTTCCCATTAAAGAAGAAGGCTCGATTCCCAAAATCGATAAAGAAAAGGTGAAAGAGGCCGAAGCACAACTTGCTCCCTGCTTGATTGGCGTGCCATCGGAAGTCGAAGTTAAAATCGAGGTGCCGATCGGGCGGCCGAAGGATACTATCCCAAAATTAGTAGAGGCCTATGACATTGACGTAATTTTTACGGGAATGCCCACTCGCAACGCTTTAGAAGAGACACTTTTTGGCAGTACGACCCAAGAAATGTCTAAAGTCACGGATATTCCTTTAATGATTCTCCGTCCCCAGTTAATTTCCACCTACACTCGCGAAGAACTGGCATTGCGCTGCCAGCATTTATGGCGCTATTTATTGATTCCTTATAACGACGGCAAGACAGCAAAATATTTAATCGAACGAGTTAAGAGTTATGCCCGCAAAAATCTGCCTGCTGCACCGCGACAATGTATGTTGTTATGGGTTGTTAATGAAGGCGCTCGCCGCGGCCTGCCCGAAAATTATCATATTGAAGAAGCCAAGCAAAAGCTCGAAGCCGTCAAAGCCGATCTAGAAACGGTTGGCCTGGACGTTAATGTTGAAGTCCGTTCTGGCAATCCCCTACACGAACTTCTAGATGCGGCTTTAAACTTTGATATCAGCGCGATCGCGACTTCCCACCTTTCTCGAAGTGCCTTGTTAGAATTTACCGCTCCCAGTTTTGCCAACGAAATTCTCCGTCATAGTTGGTTTCCCGTACTTTTCTTCTCTCCGAAAAAATAAATCGATAACGGGTAGACTCTTCGGCACACTTGTTTTGGCTGCGCTCGTTTCGGCTGTGCTCGCTCAAAGCTCTCAGAGCATCGCTGGTCGCTAATGAGTATTTGTTAAGCATCCGATGCCGGGTACTGAGTTTGTACGGCTTCGAGTTTCATCAAAATTTTGGGTTTTAGTTTCTCGAACTCTTGCCTGAGTAAATTTTTACTCATGGATGCCTGACCTGCATCTCGCAATCCTTTACTGGTATCGGCCCAATTCAGCAGGCGCTTGCATTGTTCGGGATCGATTGTAGAGTGCATGACGTGCTGGCACTTGGAGAAATTTTCCAAAGCAAAAAAGAGCATTCGGTAACTTCCCGACTGACCCAACAAGCGCGTTGTATTTTGACCCATTGGTGTTTTTAGATCCAAATAGCAAGGCAACCAACGAGGACCGTGCTGGGGATTGTAAAGTACCGTTATCCATAACAGCATGGGATGGGGAAGGGTGGAAAAAAGAAACTGATTGTAACGAGTACTCAAACGACGATTAAAAATATCCTGCTGTTCGATCGCGATCCAAAGGGTCGAGATCGCTCCCTTAGGCGTGCGCAAGAGGCGAGGAAAAACAATTTTTTGCCGAGGCATTTTTTTCGGCCAAGTCATTTTCAAGCACAGGTCCTCGAGAGTTGATTCCGTTTTGGGACTCGGTCGATCGGCTTGGGTCTCCTTGTCGATGCGAACGGGGTCGCGATCGCGATTGTAACGTTCGGCGAGGGGTTCGATAACTTTGAGAATTTCCCCCATATCTTTCGGGCGATCGTCGGGCTTTTTTGCCAAGCACCGATCGAGTAAATTTTCCAGTTCGGGGGGGATATTGAGTTCGGATTTGAGAGGCAGGGGCTTATAATCGTGGTGCGCCTTATACCAACCACCGAATGAGTTGTTTTCCGGCAATAGGGGCATTTCATTGGCCAGCATTTCGTACATCATCACTCCCAAACTGTAAATATCGGAGCGATTATCGAGTTCTTTGCCCTCCATTTGTTCTGGGGAACAATAGGCGAGAGTTCCCATAAATGAGTGAGTTTGTTCGCGATTCTCTTCAATGAGCTTGGCAATCCCAAAATCGAGGATTTTCACTAATTCTCCCAAAGTGGAATCTTCAACCAAAAGAATATTGCTGGGTTTGATATCGCGATGGATGATTTTATTTTTTTCTCCTTTGAAAATAATCCCTTCGTGGGCGCATTGCAGGCCGAGACAGGTTTGGCGAATCACTTTTAAAAAGCGAGATAAAGGTAAAGCACGCTGGCGAATCAAGTCGCTGAGGCTTTCTCCTTCGAGAAATTCCATGACGTAGTAAGGGACTTCTTGGGTATCGACCCCGTAGTCTCGCACCCGAACGATGTGAATGGTTTTTTCTGCCAAGAGGGCGCAAATGGTTGCTTCTCGTTCAAAGCGATCGCGCATCCTTTTATTAAGTAAGGTTTGGGCGAGAAATTTAACTGCCACCGTTACGCCGCCGAGTAACGTATCTTCAGCACGGTAGACTCGACCCATCGCGCCTTTACCGGCGAGTTCGACGAGATGATAGCGATTGGCCAATACGCGGTCTGTATAGGGATCTTGTGGCATAATCGGACTCCAATCCTGTCGGGGAGGAGATCGGTTAACGCACCTGTTAATGACAAGTTAACAAATGGTACATAACCAATAACCCATAACTAATAAGATTTCATGATGTTGTTTGAATGCGTTCTAAGGTGGCTTCCATAATTGCGGTCAAAGAATGACCGGTTAGAATCCCACTTGAAAGACGATAGGTATTATCGTCTAAGCGGTGAAGCGTTTCAAAGCCACTCTGTCGCTGGCGTTCGTCGTCGCTAATCACCATATAACGTTGAACGATGGATTCGGGCGCGATCCAGCCCTCTCCTTCGACCCGACGTAATAAACTATGTTGGAGAGCGAAATTATACTGGCGCTCTCCAGATTCCAGACGACCCCGATATTGTAATGAAATGGCTGCGCGATCGCTTTGAGGAAATTCTAATTTGGTCACCCACGTAAACCAATTTTGCTGTCCCCAAGCGACAATGGTTTTGCCTTTAACGACAACGGGCAATTCATTCCGCTCCAACCAATTCCCTTGCAGAATCCAGCGTCCCTCCTCTAATAAAAAGGTATGAGCCACAATACCATCCTGTAGATATTCTCTTTACTCAGTATAACCCCCTTAGAAGACAGGATGAATGTCTCCGAGAGGCAAGGATTGACGGGCTCCGGTGACTTGGGGTAAATTACCGGGATGGTTGCCGATGCGCCAATAGGCGAGCAGGGCAAAGGCGATCGCTTCTTTAAAATCCGAATTTACACCCACTTCATCAACGGTTAAAACGGTGGCGGGGGCAAGGTGTTGGCTCAAGCGTTTTTTGAGATAGGCATTGCGACTGCCGCCTCCCCCTAATAGAACTTCGGCGGGGAAGTGGGGGAGAAAGTCCCGGTAACTGCGGGCGACGGATGCAGCGGTGAGTTCCGTGAGGGTGGCGAGCCAATCTTCTTGACTTAATTCTTCTTCGGCATCGGCAAAACAGCACGTCAGATATTCTTCGCCAAAAAGTTCCCGTCCGGTGGATTTAGGGGGGAGGAGGTGAAAGAAATCTTGTTGCAGCCAGCGTTCGACGAGTTTGTGATGGGGAATGCCTTTGGCTGCCCATTCTCCGTTGCGATCGTAAGTGTCTCGTCCGTCGGTGAAGCGGGTGACGGCGAGATCGATTAAAACGTTGGCGGGTCCGGTATCCCAGCCAACGATCTCGTTCTCCCTTTGCAGGAGACGGGGAGGCAGATAAGTCACATTCCCGATACCGCCGAGATTCTGGATGCAGCGATATTCTTTGGGATGGCTGAGGAGTGCTAGATCGAGGCGGGAAACGAGAGGGGCACCGTGACCGCCTGCGGCAATATCGGCAACCCGGAAGTTGCTGACCGTTTGGGTTTTGGTCATTTGGGCAATGAGGTCGCCCCGTCCCAGTTGTAAGGTATAGCCGATCGCATTTTCCTTGGGAGGACGGTGAAAGACGGTTTGACCGTGGGAGCCGATGAGGGTGGCAGGCGTTTGATTTTTTTGAATGTCGTTGGCAGCGATCGCAAACTGTTGGGCGATCGCATCGTCGAGTTCTGCTAAGTTTTCCATAGAAATGCAATCTCCGCCGCAAACGCCAAGGATATGCGATCGCAATTGTTCGGGATAGGGATAAGTTTCACCAGCTAACAATTTGACTTCGATATCGAGGTCGTCTCCGGTAATTTCTGTCAGCACTGCATCGATTCCATCTATGGATGTGCCGCTAATTAAGCCAACAACTATCATTAACTACAACAAGAAACAATTTTTATTATCGGCGATCGGGGGCGATCGGACAAATTCTGGCAATGCGATCGCCTCTTCAGAACTGGCAAAAGAATTAACTATTATTTGGTAGGTTATCGGGATCTAAACCCATTGCAATCAGGCGATCTCGCAATTCTTGTAATTCTGTTTGCGTCTGTTCTTTCTCATCTTGTTCGCGATTGGCTCGTTCTTGTTCGCGATTGGCTCGTTCTTGTTCGCGATTAGCTCGTTCTTGTTCGCGATTAGCTCGTTCTTGTTCTACTCGAGCCACCTCTTGAGGCAAAAGGATTAAATTGCCATCGCGATCGAAAAAACGCAACCAAGTGGCATTTTCTTTAGTTAATGTTCCTGCCCGAGTTCCCAACCATAACCCCAAAGTTTCGCACCACAACCAACCGCGATCGTTTGGACTTAAAGCATGGTAAACGCGATCGCTTTCCAGATGCCAACCTTGCAAAGATTCCGGATCGAAGGGGTTGTAAACAAAATAATCCGGCGTTCGGAAAGTTCTTTCGTATAGGTCTTTTTTTGTGGTTGTATCCACACTCGCCGTACTTGGTGACATTAGTTCCACAATAACATCGGGATAGCGTCCTTCCTCTTCCCACACCATCCAACTGCGACGCTCTCTCGTTCCGTCTACATTCAGCACTGCAAAAAAGTCAGGTCCTCGAAAATCTCGGTTTCTGGCTTGTCTGGCACTGTAATAGATAAACATATTCCCGCCCGCGTAATAGTCGTCTCTCCCTTGGTAGATTTGATGAAGAGAATCGATGAGGACATTCATGGCAATGCGATGGCGATTGCTTTCCAAGGGTTCTCCGTCGTCGTAGGGTAAATCGCTGGGAGGGAGTACGGGCATTTCATCCACGATCGCGGTCTCTTGGGGGATGGGTTCGCGAGTGATTTGAACTGACATGGCAATATTCCCTCAAATCTTATTAAGAACAAGTATATTGTATTTCTCAACGAATTTACCCTCAAAAGCGATCGCATTGCGATTCGAGGAAAGCGATCGCAGTTGTTTGGGATAAAAAAATAGAGGCGAACGATCGCCTCAGCTTAATTATTTTGAGTTAGAGGATGTTAGCAATCCGTATTATTGATAGAACCGTCAGGCATGATAGTGTTGCAGAATTTAGCCAATCTCCCGTAAGATTTATCGAAACTACTATCCCTCAAATCCGCATCTTTCAAATCGGCATCTCTCAAATAAGCTCGCTCTAAATGAGCTTGACTCAAATAAGCTCCACTCAAATTGGCTTGACTCAAATATGAGTCGCTCAAATCAGCGTTACTCAGATCGGCATCAGATAGATCGCTTTTACTGAATTCAGCCCCCAACAGATTACCTTCACTCAAGTCAGCGCTGAATAAATTGGCTCCAGTCAAGTCAGCTCCAACTAACTTAATTTTATTTGAATAAGACCAGCTAAGGTCGGCTCCAGACAAATCAGCCCCGGTCAAATTGGCTTCACTCAAATCAACTCCAGTCAAATCAGCCCCCATCAAGTCTGCCTTACTCAAGTCTGCCTCGCTCAATTCAGCCATACTCAAGTCACATTTCTTACATTCATTAGATATTAACAATCGATCCAAATCATTGGGATTATAAGCGGTAGCAGGTGAAGCCGACCACACCCAAGCGATCGCAAGAATAGCTAGAAATGCCAGTATTTGTTTTTTCATGTTTTTTGGTTCTTTTATCTTTACCGAGTCAAAGATTATCACTTTCTCCTTTCTCCTCCAATTAAGAAAATCTGAAAATCAGGAGAGTTCTCTTTTTTCTCCAATCAAGCAATTCCGCTAATATGGCAAAACGATCGCACTCCACAAATACCCGATATACGCGATTACTTTGCCCGATCGAAATGCGATCGTAGTTATCAATTATTGACTGGCTTCTTTGACTGCTTTTTTCTCTTCCTTCTCGCCACTTCCGCACGCAAAGTTTTCAATTTATAGGGATCGGCATCCTTGCACCAATAGAGACGATAATTTTTGAGAATAACGCAGCGATCGCGCAAAAATTTCAACCAATCCTGACGCTTGCGAATCAAATTTCTTTTTTCCAATAATCCCCAATCTCTTTCTTGTTGGCTCAATTTGGCAAATTTTTCATAATTGGGATAATCAGAGGGTATTAATTGCTCTTTTTCATGGAGAATGGGAGGATCGTCGCGATCGCATTCCCAATACTTCACTTCTAAATCTCGCAAATCGATTTGCATAGTCGTTTCTAAAGCAGGATGGGGATCGTCATCAAAATCGGGATAGTATAAATAGGAGATTTTGGGTTCGTTGAGATGAAATTTAATAACCGTTACCGACTCTAAACGCCCGATCGTACGGCTGGCACATCCTTCATAAAGACGTAACAAGGGATCGAGCTTTTCGAGGACGCTAATATGAATGAGAAAAGAATTTTTGTATTTTTTTCCAATCGAACTCGCTTGGCAAATGTCGGAAATATTCTCCAAATCTCCAACAGTTAATAACATCATATCTGCCAATAAACAGGCTTGTTTGTAACTGCCAAATAGAGCCTTAAAATCTTCTTTTGTTTGTGGTGTTAGTTCCCTTGCTTGCGGTCTTTTACTAAAATGAGTAAGGGCGAGATAAACTTTTAAATCTTGACGGTGTTTCTCCGCGATCGCTTCCCATTCTTCCTCATTAGTTGCCTGTAAAATCAGTTTAAATGCACGTCGATATGTACTAAATTCTCCTAATATCTCCGCTTCTTCTGCCAATTCTCCTTCGATCGGCAATCGCCCTCTTTCGGTAACGAATGCCATTAAAGGTGCTAGCATTTCGGCATAGTCTTCAAACTTCCGAACTTTAATTGTAATTCTGGGTGTTGTAGCGCGCGATCGGAAGCGAGAGGCGCGAAATTTTTCGGCTTCTGTTTCATCGCGAAATACAAAATAAATTCCCAAAGCAACAGGAATGGAATCAACTTCTAAAACTTGGTCGATATAGGTTTTTAACTCTTCTTGCTCGTAATATTTTTGGAAGGTATTACGACGGGTAATAATGCCATCTTCGTAGGCAAGTTGACCGTCAATTTTATCTCGGATTAAAACTTGTGCAGAGACAATCAATATTTTTTGGGTCATTTCCCATGCTTTAATTAAAGATTCTCGCCGTTCTACCAAATTTTCAATCACGTTAATGACATACCCCAAGTTAACAATATCAGCAGAAATCAATGCTTCCTCGGGACGATAATAAGGATCCCATCCCGAACTTTGAAAACCTTGTTCGGCGATGCGTTCGATATCTCCTCCATAACCGCAACCGTAATCGAAAAAAGTCGTATCGGGAACAAATAATTCAGCTTCCAATGCTGCGCGTACGGGACGAGAAAGATGCTTGCGAACGATCGCGGCTTTATGGCGATCGATACGAGGGGTTAAATTATCGGTTGTGAGAACGAGATTATCTTTTTTTTGAATAATTTCATGACCGCGAATATTTACTCCTCTTCGATGTAATTTTTGCAACCATTCTCTCCGCGTACCAATAAATCCAGATTTATCTAATAACCCCAATCTTTCTTCAATGCGAGTCAGTTGAAAAAATTGTTCGTATAAAGGATAATCTAAATTAACAAAAGTTTCTTTGCGATGGAGAATAGGGGGATTTTCTGAGGTACTGTAGTCGCGATAATTGACCGTTAAGGTTTCGAGATTGACTTGGATGCTAGCGTATAGGGCGGGATGGGGATCGATGTCGAAATCGGGATAAAATAAGTAAGAAAGTTTGGGTTGTTCGGTATTAAATTTAACGAGAGTTGCCCCTTGAATTTGTTGGCTGGCTTGTCTGGCGTAACGTTCGTAGTCTTGCAAGGCGAGATCGAGGGCGGGGAGGGCGCTAATATGAACGTAGAGAGCAGTGGGAAGGTGCTTCCCGATCGCGCTAGTTTCGCATTTTTGGACGATTTCGGCAAAGCGATCGCGATCGATTCCCATAATCTTTATCCCTTGTTATTCGAGGATGAGGCGTTCTTTGTTTAAGATTATCGAGGGCGGGCCGGATTGGACATACTGAGTTCATGTTTATTTACGTTAGACTTGAAAAATCTTCTATTTCAGTCGATCAATGCAACGATTTATTATCACAATCGGTTTGTTAAATTTTTTTCTGTTCCTCGGTTGTGCTTCCGATCCCGAGGCGATCGACACGTCTGCGGAGAAATCCGATAATCCTGCAGTTGAAGAATCTGCACCACCTCATACTGCATCTCGCCAACAGATTATCGATCGCGATACTGCTTTAATTTCTCCAGACGGGATGGGAAAAGTTAAATTTGGCATGACTTTGAGAGAAGTGAAGGAAGTTTTGGGAGATGAAGTCGAGTATGTTATCGAATCGCCTTATATTGTTGATGCGGATGCGATCGCCGTGCGTCAGGATGGAGAGGTTTTATTTTATCTCGTTCATCCTGCCGAACAACCTTTACAAGATAGGGATTTAGTAACGATGTTACAAACTAACAATCCCAATTTTAAAACGCGAGAAGGCGTTTATGCTGGAATGTTAATTGAAGATGCAGAAAAAATTTATGGAGAAGCGAGCTTCTTCACCAGCGAGCTTGAATCTCGAGAATCGGTTAGTTTCCAGAATCAACCCGACAAACGCATTCATTTTGGAACATTGGGTGGTGGTGCGCCTGCGGATGCAACAAAGAGCGAATATGCAGGAATTTATCGAGATCTCAATGCTCTACCTCGAGAAACCCAAGAGTATCGAGACGATGCGATCGTGCAACATATTTCTGTCATCTGTAATCTCGATGTCTGTTGGCGCAATTATTAATTATTGGATGAGTCTATCAATTCAATTCGAGCGATCGCCCGCTCTCAACCCTTTTTAAGTACGATCGCGATCGGAGATGTTCTATTCAATGTCCCCGATCGGCGATTAGGTTAGAGAAGGCTCATTTTCACGGAAAATTCTATAAACCCGCTTTAATTTGTGTTTCTTGTTCGCGATAGATTTCTTTTTCTCGGCTAATGAAAATATCGGCCAAGCTATTATAGGCTTCTGCCCACGCTGCCATGACTTCTGGAGTCGCAGCATCTCCTAGCACATCTTTCATTGCAGCCAATAAACATTCTCCAATAACGGGATACTGTTCGGCAATGACGCGAGTATTGACATGAGCTTTCGCAATATGTTCTACTGCATCTTTCAATTTCTCTAACTCATCAATATGACTTGCATAGGCATAGACGGAGGCAGCTAGCTTACCTGCTTGTTTGCGACCTTCTTCCTCACTCTTCATATGGGTATTTTCAAAAAATCTTCTGTACTCGGGACGCTCGTTAAAAGCAATCTCATACATTCTTTCAGTAATTGCCTTCCCATGTTCTTTTACCACGGGAGCAGTGGATTTAACAATTTCGATGGTTTCTGGTTTCATTGGAATAGAATAGATAACACTTGAAAGAAATGATTATAATTGATTTTCTTCTATATTTCAATTACGATCTCTTACTATCTGAGAAGTTGAATTGTGAGTTTGAAATTTGCCAGCCATTAACGAATTTAAAGGTGCAATTTGGCTCACGAATGAACCCTGCCAGAACTGTTAACGAGGGGCAAAGGATTCATGCAAAAACTAGATCGAATAAACTACGTTATTTCTTGACTTGATAAATTCACACCTGTCATAATTCTAGAAAGTATATTTGAAGTAGTCAATGTCTTTTTCAAATCTCTTGGCAATTATCATTTTGGTTTCTTCTGTGTAAAGCTCTCTGTATGTGAGCGAGGAGGAGTTGAGATTGCGATTTTCCACCACGCTCGTGAGTTGAAGTCGTCCATTGGTGCGCTCTGCTATTTCATTGATTGCATCATTGAAGTTTTCTAGTTTGTATATGTAATCCAACAGAAGATAGATTCACAAATTTAAGATTTAATCTACAGGATTCCGCGTAGATGTTCTCGGTGTAATCTGCCGACATTATGAGGATTCAACCAATTTTAAGATTGGGGGTAAACTTTACTAATTTTACCCCGAGTTTATTACTGTGTTAATTACTATATTTTAGTAATTATCTTCATATTCCGGCATCTTGGTTTTTTCGGGAATATTGAGTTTTTGTGGCTTGTAATCTTTGGGGTTGACATCATCATCCCAAACATCTCGCTTAACATCCTCGTCATATTTATACTCTTGTTCGGGTTCTACGTAGGCGCGTTGTTCGTAGGTATCCCGAGGGGCATCATTCCAGTTGGATTCTTCTTGGCGATCGTAGCGATCTTCTTCATATTCCGGCATGGGCATTGCTTTTGCCTGACGACGCGGTAGAGTGCGCGGTTGTGCTTCTTCCCACTCATCTTCATCCCATTCCGGTTCTGCTCGTTTTTGACGCTTCGGAGGTGGATTTACAGGGATTCCTGTAGGGAGTTGATTATCCGACTTAACCACTGGGGTGTTATAAAGACTTTCTTCATCTCGTTCCCAAGGGGGGCTACCAATTCCCAAACGTTCTAAAATTCCCACAGAAATCTGTACGAGATGATCTTCGGAACCTTCAAAGACAATAATGCGATTGGGTCCGACACTGGCAATATCATCTACAGGTAATTCATAGGTGCTGAGAACTTGTTCGGGGATTTGCGGCAGACCAATAGAAGCGATAGTAATAGAGATAACCTGACCGTCTTCCGTGTTAAATTGAAAGTCTCGCACGCGACCGAGGAGTTCTCCGGATTCGGTAATCACCTCGCAATTGACGAGGTTGCTATAGGCTTCGACATCAACATCTTCAATCACATCTTCATCGGGAACGAGAATCACATCTCCCGTTTTTTCTATCGTCGTCAAATACATATACTTGGGCATTCCCGTGACCGAGAGAATGCTATCGCGCAGTCCTAGGGCTACCACTTCCCTGCGATCGATATCCACTAAAATATCTTTAACCACGCCTACCTGTCTGGCGTTGTTGTTGGCGATCACCTTGGTATTGATAAAGTCAGAACGAAGGCGAATAATGTCGGCGGTCATCGTGTCCTGCATTTCGAGCATCTTTGATAAGAAAAATATGAAATTTTATGTCGCGGGTGCGATCGCTGTAGTCTAATTATCCGATAATAGCGCAAATTTTCGATTTTACTTCTCCAACTCGGGCGGAATTTCCTCAAGTTATCATAGCGAAAAGCGGGTGTGGAATCGATACATTGAACGGAGATGCTATGGAACGACATCAAGCAGGAGAGTTAATCGGCGATCGCTTTTGCATTATAGGCATTCTCGAATCCGGGGGGATCGGAACGACTTATGAAGCAACGGACGAACAAACTCAAACTTGCGTCGCCCTGAAAGCCTTATATTTTAATTATTTAAATGCGAGGATTTCTGTGTTTTTGTGAGGCAATCGCTCCAAAGTATTTTTGCATTTTTGCTCGCGTTTACAACTTAATCCCCAAGACTTGAGTATAAGCTCCTCTTGCCTGTGTTACCCCAATAGTACGCTGTGCGGATTCGATCATGGGACGGCGCAAACTCACAACAATAAACTGTGCTTGTTCTGCCTGTTTTTTAATCATTTTTGCCAATCGTTCCACATTGGCACCATCTAAAAACATATCCACCTCATCAAAAGCATAAAAAGGAGAAGGACGATATCTTTGCAAGGCAAAAATAAAACTCAAAGCCGTTAAAGATTTCTCGCCTCCAGACATAGAACTAAGACGCTGTACGGGTTTTCCTTTCGGATGAGCAATGAGATTCAAACCGCCAGAAAAAGGGTCTTCTTCGTTGTCTAAACCTAAATAGCCATCGCCTTCTGAGAGGGTTGCAAAGATGTTTTGAAAGTTTTCATTAACGGCATCAAATGCCTCTCGAAAAGCCCGAAAACGGAGAGTTGTAAAATTTTCGATTCGCAGCAAAAGTTCGGTACGTTCTCCTTCTAAAGTCGTCAGTTTTTCCGAGAGTTCCTGCAAACGTGCTTCTGTACGTTCGTGTTCCTCCAATGCTAACATATTGACGGGTTCCATGGCTTCGAGACGGCGTTGAGCATTTTTGAGTTCTTTTTGCAATTGTTCGATGTGAGTATTGTAGGTTTCTACAGTCAGTTTTTCTCCTTCTGAAGGGACGAGATCGGAGACTTCGGGAAGGGGATCGGGAAGTTCTAATTCTCGTTCTTGACGTTGTTGCTGTAATGTGTTTAAAGATTCTTGGCGTTCTTGTTGGTTTTCTTGGACTTTTTGTTGTTGCCAAATGGTTTTTTGTTGGCGATCTTGGAGACTGCGAAGGGTTTCCTCTGCGCGATCGCGTTCCTGTTTCGCTTCGATCAATTCGCTGGATAAGAGTTGCAAAAGCCCTTCTATTTCTTGGATTTGTTCTTCGACTTTAACAATATATCGAGCGATCTTTACTTGCTGTTCTTCGGCTTCTATTTTTTTCTTTTTTTCTGTTTCGAGAATTTCTCGCGATCGCTGGACTTTTTCCTGTAAGCGCAAGCATTGATTTTCTAGTTCTAAGAGTTTATTCTCGGCTTGACGCAATGCCTGTTCTTTAGCTTGTAACGATCGCTCTTGTTCTTTAATTAAGGTTTGGATTTCCTGCCATTCGCTAGAGGTTTGATTGGCTTCTAATTCTGCTAATTTTCCTTGTCCCGATCGCAGTTGTTCTTCTAATTCCGGTAGAGTTTTAGCGAGTTCCTGCAAGCGAATTTTTACATTACCCGACTCTTGACAATTATAGGTAAGTTGAACGGTTAAGTGTTCCTTTTGTTTTGAGAGGCGATCTCGTTCTTTTTCTGCTTGTTCTTGACGTAAGTTTTGTTCTCGCTGCTGCTGGCGAATTTCTGTTAAGTTTTGGTTTAGATCCTTGACAATTAGGGATTTATCTGAAAGCGATCGCTCGCATTTCTCGAGAATAATTTCAATTTCATTCAAGCGATTAGTTAGGATATTAATCTCTTGAGATTTTTCCGGAACTGCGGTACCAAATTGCAGAGAAGAACGATTATTCATACTCCCTCCTGTCATAGCTCCACTACTTTCTAAGAGTTCTCCGTCTAAGGTGACAATGCGAGCCTTTCCTAAATTAGCGCGTGCCTCTTCTAAGGTTTCAAAAACAACTGTAGTGCCAAAAACATAGGCAAATACGCCCTCGTATTTAACATCGCAATCGATTAAATTAAAAGCAAAATCGACAAATCCTCTGGCATGATTCAAAGGAGAAGATTGGGGAATTTTTGGCTTTCTAATTTTGTTTAAAGGTAAAAATGTAGCGCGTCCTGCTTTCTTTTGTTTGAGAAGTTGAATGGCGATTGAAGCAACAGTATCATCTTCAACGATAATATTAGCCAATCTTCCTCCCGCAGCTGTTTCTAAAGCAATTTTGTAATGGGGTTCGACTTGCGCTAATTGTGCGACTAAACCGCAGACTCCGGGGATGTCAGCTTTGAGAATAACTTGGGATGCCCGAGTGCCTTGTACTTCTTGTTGTGCTTGAGCTTTAGCTTCTAACTTATCTAATTTTCGCTGTTTCTCTCGCTGTTCGTTTAACAGTCTTTTTTGGGTTTCTTCAGCAATTTTTCGTTCTTCTTCTGCGATTGATAATTGTTGCGCGATCGCTTGAATTTCTGACTCAAAAGATTTAGACTGAAAATTAGAAAATTTCTCATTTTGTGTGATTAATTCTTCCTCAACCGATCGCAACAGTTGAGTTTGTTCGGCTATCTTTTGTTCCAGTTGATTTTGACGTTCTTGTAATTGCGCCCGTTCCGTCCGTTGCGGATCGATTAGTTTTTGTAGAGAACCAATATGCTTGCTCAAAGCGGCTTGCTGTTGTACCCAAATTTCCGAGGCTGCGGCGAGTTCATTCGCTTGGTCTTTATAAGCTGCTAAATTATTGCGATCGCGATCGCATTCTTCGGTTAATTTCTCCATTGTTTCATTTTCTAACATGGATTGTTCTTGACTGAGGCGATCGAATTCATCGCGGAACTGTTCGATTTCTTTCGTGGTACGAACAATAGTTTCTTGAGTTTGTTGAAGCAGAGTTTTTAAATTCTCTTGCTGTTGTTGCAGTTGACTGCGTTTGAGTTTCTGACTGGCTAATTTAGAAGAGATTGAAAGTTGTTCGTCTTCTCCCAATTCTTTCACTCGGGAATTGAGTTCATCTAACTTTTTCGTTTCTTCCTCGATTTGTTGGGCGAGTTTCTCTAACTTCTCTCCTAATTTTGTTAATTCTATCTCTCCTTTGGTAATTTTCTCTTGGATTTCTCGTTCCTGCTGCTGCAAAGAACGCCAAATCACGATCGCTTCCCATTGTTGTTTTTCTTGAATTTGCGCTTTGAGCTTTTTATACTTTTCTGCCTTGATGCGATCGCCTGCCAATTTTTCCAAAGACTTCGTTAGTTCTTGCTGGATAATGTGACAGCGTTCCTCTTTTTCTTTGACCTCTTCTAAGGTGGTTTTGACTCGTTCGATTTTGCGATCGAATTCCGCAACACCTGCCAACTCATCGATAATTTGTCGGCGTTCTTTGGAATTCATGCTGATAATATTGGTAACATCCCCTTGCAGCACGATGTTATAGCCTTCAGGATAAATCCGCAGTTGTCGCAATTGTTCGTGCAAATCTCCCGCCGTAGAAGGTTCGCTATTGATAAAATAGTTTGAGGAGTAGTTGCCTCCTTTTGTCACCCGCAAACGCCGCGTTATCGTCCAATCTTTTTGGGTAAAGCGTGGAGTATCATCATCTTCTATCGAGTTGGAATGATGCCCGTTTTCTGCTAATTCTTCAACGTCTAAAAGATCGTCATTTTCCGTTATTGCTTCTCCATTAACCGTATTATCCTCGGTTTTTGCCATCCACTCCCCAACTTTTCCATTTTTAGAGTTTCCGTTTTCCGTTAATTCTTCCGTCACCAGATCGGATAAATCGAAGGTAACGGAAACGCTAACTTCCGAGGTACCTTTTTGGTTAAGATAATTGTGATTGACGAGATCGGGAAGACGTTCCGCTCGCATTCCCTTAGAACTGGCGAGTCCCAAACAAAACAGCAACGCATCGAGAATATTGGACTTTCCCGACCCGTTGGGACCGGAAATGACCGTAAAACCCGTCAGTAATGGAACTTTTGTCGTTCCCCCAAATGACTTAAAATGAGAGAGTTCGACGCTTTTAACATGAACCATCTATCAATGAGCGATCGCAGCAAGAATCGATGCAGAATACGTTATTCTAACGCGATCGCGAGCTAACGAACAGAAGTATCGATCGATTTTAGCAAGGATGATGGGAAAATGCGGCGATCGCGGCAAAAAAGTCTGGCGATCGCTCTGACACGATGGAACGGAAATTGGTTTCGCGAATGAGTTGGTAAAACTAGTAGTCTCTAAAACCGATATCGTGTTGGGTTTTCAAGAACCTTCCATACACCAATACACTGATTTTGCCACCCACTAAATAAATTTTTTGACTGACTCCCTTCCCGAATTGAAAGCGATCGCTTTTAATTTTCAACGATCGAGATCGCTCTCCCGATTCCATCTTCACAGCTAATTTGTTCGCTAATTTTCTTACTATTGTTGTATAGTTCCTCGTTATTCAATAAACGCTCTATAGACTCTAAAAACGCCTTGAAAGTTGCTTTAGCGAGAGGGAGCGGTTTGACCCCTATCTTTTTCTGATAAACCAGATCTCCCCAAAATTTCTGATCTCCAACAGGATGAAGAATCGGACAAATTAACATAGGTTTTCCGGCTCGCAAACATTCTGCCGTCGTCCCAATTCCACCGTGATGAACGATCGCTTTAACATGAGGAAATAAGGCATCATAGGGAACGGAATCAACAATATAAATTCTTTCATCATGGGCGAGTTTTGTCGTATCGTCAATTCCCCATCCCTTAACGAGAATGATACGAATATCGAACTGTTCGGCGATCGCTAATATCAATTGAGGCAGTTCGATTTGACTCTGAAAAGGCATGCTTCCCAACGTAAATACGAGAGGAGGATCGCCTTCTGCAAGAAATTTTTCGATTTTAGAGTCGAGTTTCTGGGGATGGCGATCGAACCAAAAACCGGTAAAATAATGATGATCGGGATAATCTGTCGGTTTTGCTAAAAAAGTTGGACTGATTCCGTAGATAAATGGATGTGATACAGAATCATATTGAAGTGAAAGAGCATGCTTTTCTCTGAACTTTTGGATCGGTTTTTGGAACATTTTAATACTCAACGAAGTTAGAGCATAACTCCACCGATTGAGAAAGTTAGGAATCGGAAAACCACTTAAGGCAGGATTGGGAAATTCTGATGTCGGTTGTAGAGCGGGAACTAAAATCGCCCCTATCATTTTGTGTAGCATGCGATCGGCAAAAACATGAACCAAAGTTTTCGGATGATAGAGAATGCGATCGCTCGTCAATGCAAGCTGATAAAACTCATCGAGAGAATGCTCGGCGAGGGGATAAATCCATTTTTCTAAATTTCTTTGTATTACAAATGGATTGGCTTTTAAGAGTTGTTTTCCTTCTTCCGACTGGATAAGAGCTTGATAATCGGCTTGTATGGGATGAAAATGAATTCCGTAAGATTGAACTAAATTTGCAAAAGGTTTCGTTGTCGAAAGCGTCACGTCATGCCCTCTTTGAGCCAAAGCACGACCGAGTATGGCATAGGGTTGAACATCACCCCGCGATCCTAGGGTTAAGAGGGCTATTTTCATGGCTTTTACAATCAGCGAATTGAGAAGAGCAAACAGCGATCGACGAGTGGGATTTTAACTCAAACTTTTGAGCCGTCACTACCCCGCGATCGCCCCTCACATCCTTACATTCCCGAACTATCCAAAAACTCGCGAATTTCGCGATCGCGCAACTGACAGCTTTGACCTGCTTCCACCAATTCTTTCTCGCAATCTTCCGAAATCGCTGCCGTGACTAAAGAATGAGTGCCTTTTTGTTGTTCTTTGAGTGTTTCTAACTCTTGTTCGAGGGACTCGATGCGATCGACCAAACTGCGAATGACTGCCGCTTCCGAGTCGGGTAATCTGCCGTGTTCCAAAGGATTGACTCGCACGCCAGATTGATAGACGATACGCCCCGGAATACCCACCACCGTACAATCGGAAGGAACATCTCGCAACACCACGGATCCCGCACCAATGCGGACGTTATTGCCAATTTGCAGATTGCCTAAAACTTTGGCTCCGGCTCCGACAACGACGTTTTCGCCAAGGGTGGGATGGCGTTTTCCCGTTTCTTTACCAGTACCGCCGAGAGTTACGCCTTGATAAATCAAACAGTAATCGCCAATAATTGCAGTCTCGCCAATGACGATACCCATGCCGTGATCGATACAAACGCCCTTACCGATCGTTGCTCCGGGGTGAATTTCAATACCTGTTAGAAAGCGGGCAATATGGGAGAGAAAGCGGGGCAGAAAAGGCAGACCCAGATGGTACAGCCAATGCGCCACGCGATGGAATAAAAGAACTTGCAACCCCGGATAGCAAAAGAGAACTTCTAACCAATTGCGGGCGGCCGGGTCGCGATCGAAGATAATCTTAAAATCAGCGATGAGTGTGGATAACACGAGAATTTTTGTTTCTTTATAGTTCAACCAATGACTATATTATCGTCCCACGACGATGAGAGGAGGATGAAAATGCCGAATTCCCGAAGAAGGGTTTACCCGCTAGAGAATTATTGTGCGTTAGGCTAAGACAAACGGTAAGTTTATTTTTTTGTTTGCATTTTAACGATCCTGACTCGTGGAAATCACCTTTTTAGGCACCAGTTCCGGGGTGCCAACGCGATCGCGCAATGTCTCTAGTGTTGCCCTGCGCCTCCCGCAACGGGCGGAAATTTGGCTGTTTGACTGCGGCGAGGGAACCCAGCATCAATTCCTCCGCAGTCCTCTCAAAAGCTCGCAAATTCGCCGGATTTTCGTCACCCACATGCACGGCGATCATACCTTTGGTTTGATGGGATTATTGGCGACGATCGGTTTGGCGGGATCGGGTCACGCGATCGATATTTACGGGCCCGGGGGTTTGGAGGAGTACATCCGCGCCTGTTCTAAATATTCTTATATGGATTTATCCCGACGCTTGAAAGTTCATCGGGTACAACCGGGTTTGGTCTACGAAGATAAGGAATTTAGCGTCAGCTGCATTCAACTCAAACATCGAGTTCCCGCTTACGGTTATCGCATTGCAGAAAAAGACCGTCCGGGACGTTTTAAGGTGGAAGAGGCGCAGGCGTTGGGCATTCCGTCGGGTCCCATTTATGGCGACTTGAAAAAGGGCAAAACCGTCACGCTTTCAGACGGTCGAAAAATTTCCGGTGCCGATCTTTGCGAACCCCCAGAAACGGGACGCAAGGCGGTTTATTGTACGGATACGGTGTTTTGCGATGCGGCGGTGGAGTTGGCACAAAATGCGGATGTTTTGATTCACGAGGCGACGTTTGCCCATCAAGATTCGGATATGGCGTTCGATCGCCTGCATTCGACTTCGACAATGGCGGCGCAGGTGGCGTTATTGGCGGGAGTGAAGCAGTTAATTATGACCCATTTCAGTCCCCGTTATGCCCCCGGAAACGATCTACAAGTGACGCATTTATTGGAGGAAGCAAAGGCGATTTTTCCCAATACTTGTTTGGCGAAGGATTTTTTCAGTTATGAGATTCCTCGCCATCGTTTGGTAGAGAAAAATTAGTTTTGGATTTTGGGTGCATCTCAAAAATGTAAATCTATATCAGCCTTGGATTCAAATCCAAGGCTGAAAGCGAAAACCCGTTAAAACGGGTTAATATAAAGGTAATATTTGAGAGATTGTTCGTAAAACAAATATTAAATGAAAGGGGTAAGGTGTGTTAGCGTAATGGAATGAAGCGTAACGCACCAGATTCAGAGAGCGATCGCAGGATTTCCCTTTTTGAATTGATGATTTTGAGATGGGGGTGCGTTACGCTGTCGCTAACAGCACCCTACAGACTGTTTTACTGTTCTTTGTTCTCTTAATTGGCAGAGTTTGAGAACAAAATCGGGAGGATTCTCATCTTGCTCTCGTTCTGATTTTAGGCAATATTTAAGCCAATCTGACATATATTGCCCGCTCTTTTCTCGATCGGGCAATACAATATAGCTCAATTATACCAATGCGATGTCTCTTTCTCCTCTAGACTTACTAAAAATGAGCGCGCGATCGCTCTGGAGCAATCCCACTCGCTCCCTCCTAACCACTTTAGGCACATTTATCGGCGTAGCGGCAGTGAATGCCACCCTACAAGTCGGTAATATCAGTCAAGCCATCATTCAACGCCAATTAGATAGCCAAGAAGCCCCACAAATTCATGCGGGGGTGCGCGGGAGAACGCCACTGATGGAAGCCGACACAAACTGGCTGCGATCGCGTTTGTCGGGGGTGCGAGCGATGGGTCGGAAAACCTTTTTTGAGAGCGGGCAAGTTAATGTCGGCGATCGCGAAACTTATATTTGGTGCAGTGCGGTTTCCTTAAATTATTTGCAAACCTCGGGGCGACAAGTTACCCGAGGGAGATTTTTCGATCGCGATGATTTTCGGCAATTTCGTTCGGTGGCAATCATTGACGAATCTCTCGCTGCAGCCTTATTTTCCGAGGAGAATCCCATTGACAAAACCTTATTTTTGAAAAATGTCCCCTACCGCATCATCGGAACGATTGAAGCCAAACCCATTACAAGCGAGGGGGAGGTTTGGCATACCATGCTCGTTCCTCTCTCCTTGCATGCTGCCCGTCGGGGGATTGAAGAAGCCCGATCCCTGCACCTGCGCCCGCAAAAATTGAGCGCGATCGATCGCCAAGAAACCGAAGTCACCCAGTTATTGCAACAAAGATTTGCCCCAAAAGAAGCCTGGTCTTGGAGCAATGTCGAAGATATTTTACGACAGCAGGATGCCATGAAAATTACCGAGCGAGGACTTTTTGCCGTGGGAGCGATCGCCCTGTTCATCTCTGGGGTGGGAATTGCTAATATTACAATTGCATCGACCCTCGAACGAACGTCAGAAATTGGATTGAAGCGAGCGATCGGCGCAACTCCCCGAGATATTCTCCGGCAATTTGTCATTGAGGGCGTTCTCGTGAGTTTAGCGGGGGGGATTTTCGCGATCGCCGTCGTTGATGTCGGAACCCGTTGGGTTGCCCGTCAATTCGCTTTGCCCTATCGTTTTGAAATAACCACGGCAGGGTTAACATTAGGAATGGCGATCGCTGTTGGAGTCGGAGCGAGTTATTTTCCCGCCCGTCACGCCAGTCGCTTAAATCCCATTGCGGCTCTACGAGATCGCTAATCGTACTTTGTTTGCTAACCAATAACTGATAACCAATAACTGATAACCAATAACTGATAACCAATAACTGATAACCAATAACTGATATGACTCGCAAACCCACATCTCGCCGATCTCCTTTTCCCTCTCTTCCCTCTTTACTCTGGTCTGCTTTGCGAAATGGCAGTTCGACACTTTTCGCCGTAGTGGGAACTTTAGCCGTAGTGGCGATCGCAAGCGGCGATCGGCAACAATCGGCAGCTGTTACCGAACAACGTCAAGATCTCTTAACCTCTTTTTTTAATGCCGAAAAATCCACAAAAGACCCCTTGTTTGATGTTCCGCTTCTCGAACCCACTCCCGATCGCAGCGATCCGCGAGTGATTTTGCCCTCACGGGAGCAGGGGAAGCATCGGGAGCAGGGGAAGCATCAGGAGCAGGGGAAGCATCGGGAGCATCGGGAACAGGAGGAGCATCGGGAGCAGGAGGAGTATGTACCCCAATTTCGATTCTCGCAGAGGTCGAACCGCAATTCTCAGACTTTTCAACCTGCAACTGCAACAACTTCTAGAGAATCAAATATTAAAACGCGATCGCGGGAAGTTTCTACTCCCGATCCCTCCTCACCCCCTTCAATCGTGAATTCAGACCGGAGAATTCCTCAAACAACAGCACGGTTAGCGGCAAAATCCGAAATCGTCCCTTTTACCCTCGAGGATATCGTACGCTTAACTGTGGCAAACAATACCGAGATCAAAAACGCCTATCTCGCTCGCATCGTCCAAAAAGCCGAACTGACAAGCGCTCGAGCGGAATTTCATCCCAAAGTCGAACCCATTTTAGCGGGAAGAACTAACGGACAAGGGACGAATTGGAGTATTTCCGACAGTCAAACCCGCATCGAATTGGGAGCCGGCATTTCCCTGTTAATGCCGACAGGAGGAGAATTGCGCTTGGATTGGTTGAGTCAGCTGCGATCGCTCTCTGTCAGTCAAACCCATGAAGAGTCTTTGCGTCAAGGCGTAAGTTTGCGATTCACTCAACCCCTATTGCGGGATGCAGGGGTTGCGATTACTAAAAGCAATTTAGATATTGCCAAGCTACAGGAAAAGATTAACCTTTTGAGTTTACAAAATACCCTTATTGAGGAAATTACCACCTCGATTAGAAGTTATCGCACCCTATTAGCCCAACAAGAACAAGTTAAAAATACCCGAGCGGCCCTCGAAACGGCCAAACAGCAATTAGAACAACAACGCGCCCTGGTTGAAGCCGGAAGAGAGGCACGATTTCGCTTGTTGAGAAGCCAGCAGACGGTCACGAATTTTGAAGGTCAACTTATTGAAGCACAAAATGCCGTTAAATCTTCTCGTTTAGCTCTGTTAAATCAATTGGGAATCGATCGCGATTTAAAGATTATTGCAGTTGAAGACGTTCGCCAAGAAACCGAAGAACTCATCGAATTAGATCCCGAAAAAACGCGCCAAATTACCTTTGCCAATCAACCCAATTATTTGGCAGAATTACTACAAATAGAAATTTCCGAACTCAATGTTTTGCAAGCCAATAACGATCGCCGTTGGAATTTAGATTTAGAAACGGAGTTCGACGAAGCCTTAACCCGGCAAACTAACTTTTCTGCCGGGTTGGTTTTGCGGCGCAATTTAGGCAATCGCTTTCAAGATGAAGAAGCCTTTAAACAGGCAAAAGTTTCCCTGCTGCAAAGCCAAAACGATCTTGCCCAACTTGAAGAAACAATTGAGACCGAAATTAGCGATCGCCTCCGAGATATTGAAGTTCGCTTTCGACAAATTCAATTAGCAAAAGAAGCGGTAGAATTGGCTGAAGGAGAATTGCAAGCACAAGAAGCCCTCGTTAAAGCCGGACGCACCGATAATTTTCAACTGCAACAAGCTCAGCAGGATTTGCTCGACGCTCGCAATGAGGAAATTCGCAGGCGCATCGAATATCTCAATACTTTAACCGATCTGCAACAAACTCGGGGAACGACTTTGGAGGCTTGGAATATTATTTTGGAAACAGAAAGATGATTTTTTTATTGGTTGTTCGTTGAACTGATACAATAGCAAACTATCGAGAGCATAAACATCAGGATCTACTTCAAATGAGGTCGTCTCAAATTTTGAGATCGATTGTGATTTATTATGTTTGAGAAATTTTCCGAAAAATCTTGTTTTTTGTGTGCTCTTTATCTAAAGCCCTTTAAGTTTCAACCAATAACAAACAATCAATAACAAACAACAAACAACAAAATTTATGAAAATCTGTTTGAATGTCTCCGAACCCGTCACGATTCCCGTAGAACAAGAATCCATTCCCATCCAGCACTATCTCCGTCAACCCCAACGCTTAGTCAACGCGATCGCGGATCCGAAATTAATGGAAATCTTGGAAGGCGATCTCTATCGTTTAAAAATGCGTCCCCTCAATCTTCTAGATCTCTATCACTTTCAACCAACGGTAGTCCTTAAAGTTTGGTCGAGCAGTCGCGGCACGGTTTATTTACAATCAGAATCCTGCGAAATTCGCGGTATTGATTATATCAATACTCGTTTTTCTCTCAAAGTGAATGGTTTACTCGTTCCTTCCCAAAAAGATGGGAAAACTTACCTGCAAGGCGAGGCTTTTGTTGAAGTTAAGATCGAACTGCCGCAAGTTTTTTTACTCGCTCCCAAACATCTTTTAGAAACGGCAGGCGATCGCCTAGCGCAACAAGTTTTATTACGAATTAAACAACGTCTTTTATCTCATCTTTTAGCAGATTATCATCAATGGGCAAAAGGAACGGAGGCAAATCCCACAAACGATCGCGAATCTTCTACTCTCATTTCGAATTCTTCATCCTTGGCATAGTTATGCCCAAGAACTTCAGTGCGATTTCTCAGTCTTACCCTCAGATTACTTATTTATAGGAGTTATACACCTCGCGAAAATCCCCAAGGCAACTAAAAACAACTACAATTTTGGTGCGGGAACGGTATCTTCGGTCTCGGTTTTAGCCTGTCGATTCCCAATATTGCCCGTAAAACCTTAAAAGGACTGCCCAAATACGATCGCACCGATACCTTCTCGAATATCGCATAGATTTATATCTCTGTATAGAGAACCCGTCGCCAACAGTTAATCGATAATATAGCAGTCGGGAAATGACTTGTCTCTAGAGAAAAAAGGCGATCGGACCGAGGCAAAGAAACCCAAATGTATTAATGTTTGTGTTGGGTTAAGCGATCGCTAACCCAACTTGTTAATCTCGATCGCGTTAAGGAAAAAGTAAACTAAAACAGTCGATCTCCAAACCCCATGATGTCCGAGCCACCTCTAGAGCGTCCGAATTACCGCCCGATTTACCTCGATTGTCACGCGACAACCCCTGTTGACGAGCGGGTCGCTGCTGCCATGCTGCCCTATTTTACCGAGCGATTTGGCAATCCTTCCAGTATCAATCACGCTTATGGATGGGAAGCCGAAGCCGCTGTCAAACAAGCCCGAGAAGCAATCGCAAACAGTATCGGCTCGGGGGCGGAGGAAATTATTTTTACCAGTGGAGCCACAGAAGCCAACAATTTAGCCATTAAAGGGGCTGCCGAAGCCTATTACACCAAAGGACGGCATATTATTACCGTCGAAACCGAACATCGTGCCGTTCTCGATCCGTGTTTTTACTTACAAAAACTCGGCTTTGAAATTACCGTTCTTCCCGTTACCAAAGATGGGTTGTTGAATTTAGATACCCTCGAGAAAGCCATTCGTCCCGACACAATTTTAGTCTCGGTCATGGCCGCCAATAATGAAATTGGCGTATTGCAGCCTTTAGCAAAAATTGGTACGATTTGCCATAAAAATGAAGTTTTATTTCATAGCGATGCCGCTCAAGCGATCGCGAAAATCCCCCTCGATGTCGGGGAGATGAAAATCGATTTAATGTCTCTCACCGCCCATAAAGTCTACGGACCCAAAGGCATCGGCGCATTATACGTTCGCAGGCGAGATCCGAGGGTCAAACTCGCCCCCCAAATTCACGGCGGCGGGCAGGAGAGAGACCTGCGATCGGGCACTCTCTATCCGCCGCAAATTGTCGGTTTTGGTAAAGCCGTAGAATTGGGACTGACAGAAAGAGTCGCAGAAGGAGAACGAGTCGGGAAATTGCGCGATCGCCTCTGGCAACACCTCCAGCAACTCGAAGGCATCCATCTTAACGGTCATGGCGATCGTCGTCTCGTAGGAAATCTTAATATTAGCGTTGAAGGGGTAGATGGTTCTGCCTTGCTTTTAGGATTGCAGTCCGTAGCGGCAGTTTCTTCGGGTTCCGCCTGCACCAGTACCAAAACAACCCCATCCCACGTTCTCAAAGCCTTGGGACATCCAGACGCTTTAGCTTATGCCTCCCTGCGTTTCGGTATCGGACGCTTTAACACCGAAGCGGAAATCGATCGCGTTGCCGAAGCCACCCTAAAGACAATCCGCGCCCTGCGTCAAGCCCAATCTCGCCCCTCCTCTCCATCCTTACCCAACAAAGTTAACGCAAAATAGACTAACGGGGTATAATCGAACGAGAAGGAAATAGCAGGCATCGATAGAAGCAAATTCTTATCCGTTAAACCTCATCAGTTTAAATTTTTGAGAAACAAGCAATAATTTCTTGTTTGACTTAAAATAAATGCGTGTATGAGGGAAGACCTGTAGGGAAAAAGTAACGAGATTGACTGACTCTTGCCGCTAGACCGTTCTAGGGAGAGCTAGTCTTGGAGAAACCCTAGGGTTGTCTCTAGGGAGAACGCAAACCCAAAAATATAATTGGTTTGCTGTTTTGATGTTCGGGTGTAGCGATAATCTCAAATTGTTGCTCGAGTTATCAGTTCCTCGAGTTATCAAAGGAAGGGACTTCGAGTGCTAGAAGTTCAGCCCGATCGCAATTGTGCTTCGAGCCACTCCCCAAAATAATCTTTTTCTCATAATTTTTATCCCGCGATCTTTTTCTAGCGATCCGTTCCGATCGTTTCATATTGCGGATAGAATTTAAAATTCTCCTCCCATTTCAGCCTTGCTGTTTCAGAAAATTTTTCATCGAACCCATACAGCGCGATCGCCTCAAAAGGCTGCATCGCTTTCAGAGCAGGATTAAAACAATCCAACCATCGCGCATGGATGCTTTGACCGAATCAATAGAGTATTGAGGAAATTGCATGCCCAAGCAGATTATTATTGCCGAACAACATCAGATTGCCGCCATTTTTTCGGAAGATCGAGTTCAAGAATTTGTTGTCTCTACAGGCACTCAACAAGTTGGCGATATCTACGTTGGTACGGTAGAAAACGTCATTCCGGGTATTGATGCCGCTTTTGTCAATATTGGCGACGCCGAACGCAACGGATTTATGCACGTTACCGATCTCGGTCCGTTACGGTTGCGTCGCAGCGCCGGAGCCATCACCGAACTGCTGACTCCCAATCAAAAAGTTCTCGTACAGGTGATGAAGGAACCGACGGGAAATAAGGGTCCCAGACTGACGGGAAATATTACCCTCCCCGGACGCTATTTGGTTCTAATGCCTTATGGGCGTGGCGTAAATTTATCCCGTCGCATCAAAAACGAGGGCGAACGCTCGCGCTTGAGAGCCCTAGCCATTTTGATTAAGCCGTCGGGAATGGGGCTTTTGGTCAGAACGGAAGCTGAAGGGAAAGACGAAGAAGCCGTCATTGAGGATTTAGAATACCTCAAAAAACAATGGGAAGATATCCAACAGCAAGCCAACGTGACCCGACCCCCCGCCCTGCTCAATCGCGACGATGACTTCATTCAACGCGTCTTGCGAGATATTTACAGTGCCGATGTCAATCGCATCGTGGCGGACTCGAGCGAGGGAGTCAAGCGAGTCAAACAGCACCTGAAAAATTGGAGTGGCGGTCGTTCTCCCGAGGGGGTTCTCATCGACCATCATCGCGATCGCCAACCCATTCTCGAATATTTCCGAGTCAACGCAGCCATCCTCGAAGCCCTCAAACCTCGGGTCGATCTGCCTTCTGGAGGATATGTCATCATCGAACCCACAGAAGCCCTAACAGTAATCGATGTCAACTCCGGTTCCTTTACTCGCTCGGCCACCGCTCGAGAAACGGTATTGTGGACGAATAACGAAGCAGCCACGGAGATTGCCCGTCAATTGCGCCTGCGAAATATTGGCGGCGTGATCGTGGTGGATTTTATTGACATGGACTCTCGCCGGGATCAATTGGCATTGCTAGAAACCTTTAACGATGCCCTAAGCGGCGATAAGGCCCGCCCGCAAATCGCTCAACTGTCCGAGTTGGGCTTGGTGGAGCTCACCCGCAAGCGTCAAGGACAAAATATTTACGAACTCTTTGGTAAAGAATGTCCGACTTGTAGCGGTTTGGGTCACGTCGCCAATTTACCCGGCATGGAATCGGCAAGCGAGGTTATTGAAAAGAGCCTGCCCGTGATTCCCGCCCCCACGCCCAAAATCGCGGAAAAGCGAGAAGATGACCTCGAGGGGCTATTGGATCTCGGCGTAGAAGACAATCCCCAAGAACTCGATTTGCTGAATCATCCCAGCTATCAAGACCAAAATTTGACGGGGAATCGCCGCCGCCGTCGCCGCCGCGTGGGAGACGAGGCTCCGAGCAAAAGTGCAAAAATCCGACTCAATGGGGGGAACGGTCGCAATGGCGATAGCGAGGAAGAATTACCGGTTGTCCCCGATACCCTCGATCGCTACGAGCGTCGCGCTCCCAGGCGAGAAACTCCCCCCGAAAAGGTATCTGTCGAGATGACTCCCCTCGAACAGGATGTTTATGCTCTCATGGGAATTTCTCCTCTAGTGCGAGTGGATCGAGAAGTGAAAGATCCGCGATCGGTCATTCTCTCTATCAGCGAACCCGAATCCTCCGAGGAAGATTGGGAAGGTGAAGAAGAGTTCAAGATTGAAGTTGCCCCCATTAGCATCCCAGAAGAGGAGGAACAAGAGCCGATCTCTGCAACGATCGACGAGGTTGAAGAACCCCCATCAGACGAAACGGAGGACTCTGATGAAGAAGCCGATAATCGACCTCTAATTCGCCGTCGCCGCCGTCGTTCCTCGGCTCAGTAAGTAATGACAAACCCCCACCCCGTCTCCGATTTCGATCGCGCTTATTTACCCGCTAATGCCCCCAAGCAAATGCGAATAGCTGGTATCGATGAAGTGGGACGAGGTGCTTTATTCGGTCCCGTGGTCGCGGCAGCGATCTGCCTTTCTTTAGAACAATGCCAGCAATTAGAAGCGATCGGCGTGCGGGATAGCAAGCAACTTTCTCCGAAAAAACGAACGAAACTGGCCAAAGAAATTGCCGCGATCGCAGAGGTTCGCATCGGTTATGCGACGGTGGCGGAAATCGATCGCCTGAATATTTTGCAGGCATCTTTACTGGCGATGAAACGGGCAATTTTAAAACTGGCGATCGTGCCGGAGTTTTGTGCCATCGATGGCAAATTTTCTATTCCCCATCTAGAAATTCCCCAAAAAGCGATTGTCGGTGGCGATCGGCAATCCCCTCTCATTGCAGCGGCGAGCATCGTTGCTAAAGTTTGGCGAGACGATTTAATTGTGCGTTTCGCACGCAAATACCCCCATTACGATCTCGCCGCTAACAAGGGATACGGCACGAAACGCCATCGTCAGGGGATTGCCGAATATGGAATTTCCCCCCAACATCGTATGTCTTTTAAATACCGTATTTTTCGACAACGCGATCGCCAATAAATCCCACGAGGGGTTTAAAGGTGGAGATCGCTTCTTCATGAGCGAGAGCTAAACTGGGAAATGGGCGCGACCCGTAATTTTTGCCAATTTCTAAAGGAAAAGGGGAATGGGGTTCGAGGTGAACGAAAGTCCCTCCCGCTCCTTGCAAAATTGCCCAAACTGCCGCAATATCCCAAATTTTCGGCGTGGCTTCTACACCGCCAATAGATGCGCCGCAAGCGACAAGGGCAAGATTGTAACTGGCAACGCCGATGGAGCGAAATTTACAGGGGAAAGGATATTTGAGAATATCCATGCTACGGGCGCAAAAGTTAAAGAGATGATTGAGACTGGGAGCATCGGCACTGGTTTGGATAGACCGTCCGTTGAGATAAGCACCTTTGGGCATAATTAAACCCGTTTGACCCGCCCAATATCCGTAAAAGATTTGGCGCAGGGGGGGGAAATTGAGAAAGCCAAAAACGGGATTGCCTCGATAGAGCAAACCCAAGGACATTCCCCAGATGGGAACTCCTCGCGTAAAATTGGTGGTGCCGTCGATGGGATCTATCACCCAACACCAATCGTTATGGGGCAGAATATGGGTTGTTTCTTCCGTGAGAACCCCATGATCTGGAAAAGCGCGGGAGATCGCCTCGCGAATTTGGCGATCGCACCACTTATCCGATTCTGTAACTAAACTGCCATCGCTTTTGCGATCGGCGCTAACATGACCGAAATCCTGCAATAAGCGATCGCTCAAGCGATCGGTAATGGTTTTACAAAAATCCAAGACCCGATACCAAAACTCCGCCATCCTTCATCCCCTCAATTACTGTTCAATTCAAAATTCAAAATTCAAAATTCAAAATTCAAAAATTGCTGCATTGATTGAGGTACTAATTTTGAATCGAGCCTTTCTAATTTTGAATTGGAGTGACCCTTTATCCATCTAACTCGCTTTCTAGGATCGTGGCAATAGCTTGTTTGGACGTGGCTTGAAATTCTTTGACATTGACGCGATCCAAAATGGCGATCGCGACCAACATGCCCGCGGCTTGCAGGGCAAAAACGGAACCGTAGGCTAAAACGGGCGTTTTAAAGAGTAATCTGCCCCCATCTAAAATAGAACCCCCCGACCAAATCGCAATCCCTCGGGCGAGGGCTTGGGCAAGTCCCCAAACACCGATAAACGTCCCGGCAGTTTCGGCGGCGGTCAGATCCAACATGAGGCTAATGGCGCCAATCGTGGCAAATCCCGTGGCAATACCAAAGGAAAACATCGCTCCCTTTAAAACGAGGGGATTTTGGGTAAATCCAGAGCCAATAATAGTGAGAAAACAGAGTGCTACTAATAGGCAACCGAGTTTAGTGGTATTTTTCTTACCCAATCGAGGCACGACTAAAAAGCCCGTCGTACCATAGCCCAATAATATCCCCATTCCCCAAAAGGAATTGAGAGCCGTCGTTTCACCGATGGACATCCCGAAGACTTCGCCACCATAAGGCTCTAAAACAGCTTCTTGCAAAAATAACCCGATAGTCATCACCAGCAAAAAGGAGAAGAAAATACCCGTTTGACGGCTGGAGGTGAGAACTTTGATTGCTCTTCCAAAAGTGATGCCATCTTCGCGATCGCCAGCAGAGGAACGGGAAGCAAACAGAGAATAGCGTTTTTCGATACCCCAAGTGGCGATCGCGGCGAGTCCCAAAACAATACAGGGAACGACGAGGAAGAGGGTATTAATGGGTCCTTGCAGGGCTTCTAAGGGGGTATTCGTCCCGACTTGGTCGATATTCTTTAAAAAGACTTTACCGCTAATGCCGCCGATGACGATACCCACCATCAGCATCGACCAAACAATAGCAACAATTTTCGAGCGATTGTCTTCTTCGGAAATATCGACCAACATGGCAGTAAAAGGGGTAGAACTAGCACTGACGGCTAAACCGTATATGCCGAAAATAATCGCTAAAAGTATGGTTAACCATCGCGTTTGGTCGTTCCAGACCCAACCTCCCGTCGTTTCGATCGCCTTCGCTAACTGCCAAACCACTTGTACGGCAGTAAAGACCATGACGCCAAAAATCGCGGTTCCGATCAAAACGTAACCGGTGCGGTGGGTGCCAAAGAGGGGTTTCGAGTCGGAAAGCTGTCCGAACCAAACTCGCCCCGGAGCTACGAAGTAGGGAGCGGCAATGACTCCAGCCGTGACGCTGCCGGGAATGCCCAGTTCGCTAATCATGACGCGATTGAGGACGGCAACAGTCAGAACGGACATTAACCCCAAGCCGAGGTTAAACAATCCCAAGCGGAAGATCTCGGGCAGTCCGACTCTCGGCTTGACGGGTTGGGGGGGAGCATATTGGGGTTGCAATAATTCGTCGGCAGTCATTTCGATAAACAATAAGCGATTATTAATATCTGAATAGAATTTTACTTTAGATCGAAACTCAATCTCGAAAAATGCGATCGCGTCAAATGGCAACTCCAAACCGTTATCTCGATTATTTTTCTAGCAATCTGATTCAATATAGGGCTGGCAAATTGCTTTAAGAATTTGTAAAATTTGCCTGGATTGTTCGGTATAGAGTAAATTTAAGGGAGGAAAAAGCTGATAAGTAGAAGGATCGCTTTTTTGCAAGTAGGTAAATTGATAGGTGATTCCGTTTGTTGTCAATCCCCAAATTGTCTCTTGTTTTTCCAATCCAGTATAAGCATAAGTTAAAAGCTGAGGCAATCCTACTGAAGTATCGGCATTGGCTTTTTTCGATTCAATAACGAGTATCCAAAGTGCAGTTTCTGTACTTTTATTCTTTATTCGTTCCGCAGCTAAAACATCCATGCGACCTTTAATAATTGTTTCTTCATCTTCAATATTAATACGTTCGATTTCTTCTTCTAACGTGATTTTGATTTGAGGATTATAAAATCCCGATAGCCATAATAAGGGAGACAGAAATAAGAATTTAACCTGCCCTTCTAAAATCTTGCCACTGAGGTAATAACTTTGAATATTATTGCGAAGTTTCACAAGTTGTTGCCGTTCGCTATCGGTTATTGGTTCTAAGGATAAAAAGGACGCAATTGAACTATCAAAATAGCCCTCTAGTTTTAACAGATAATGGACTTGTTCGAGGTTCAAAGTGTTTGCATCAATTGTAACAGTCATTTTAGGCTAAGTTTAATAAATAGAAATGTACTTGTATTATAGCAGGGAGTGGCAGCGCGATCGCCTTGACCATATCTCAAATCGAGGCTTTGGGAGTAGCTTTGCTATCTTTTAAAAGTTTAGAAGATTTAAGAATTGGGTTGGAAAAGATTGAAGAGACTGCGGCGATCGCGATTGCTAATGAATAAAGAGTTGCAGCGATCGCAGTTTTTTCCATCCGGTAGTTCAAACAATCGATCGAGTTGGGAACAGTCCGCGATCGCATTCTCAGACTCGGCACAAAAATGACAGAGAGCGAGATTGAAATATTGTAAATTTGTACTCTAGATGGGTCAAGAATATTCTCTCAACTCAGTAAATTCCCTAGAATTCGGTGATGGCTGTCACAAAAGTTGATGTTGAAGATCGCGGAATTCTCGGTGTTCTTTAGGGATTATAAAACCTAGAATAAAGATGGTCGATCGGGGTTCGTCATCGAGTTACTTTTTCTGGATTCTTTGCCTTTCTATCAATTTCAACCATCTAATGACTCAAACAAAGCCCAGCAAACAAAGTACTCCACCTCCTACCAGCAAATTTTCCGTTTTGGACGCCACTAAACCGAGATGTCTAATCAATCATTAAGTCGTCACCCACTTTTTGCCCCGACTCAAGTTCTCAGCAACATGAGAAGCGGACAGTTATTTTTTGTGAAAGCTAATAAAGGAAGCGGGGTTATTATCTGCCATCCCCATCATGCAGAAATCTTAGGACCCGGAGCTGCCGTAGGGGGAATGTTAGATTTAGATTGTCATCGGTTAATTCCTTTGGGAAAAGTAGCGCTAACCTATCCCGAATCTTACGAACAACGACGAGAGTCTTTTCAAATTCGTCAAAAGTGGATCGGTGCGGCACAAAAAGCCATTAAGCATCCCGTCCCCCTCAAACGCGCCTATTTAATGGTAATGATGATAGAAAAGTATTTTGGACGCAAGGCGATCGCGGAACTTCCCGATGAGATTTTAGCAAGTATTGTGGGAGTGCTTCCCCAGACAATGACGATCGCGAGACAGCAAAGAAAGCAAGTCCAACCCGTACCGCAACAACGGAAAAGACAGTTTCCGAAGCAAAAAAGCATAAGCGTTCCCGTTTAGTTAAGATGAAGGAGAGCGATCGCATTTTTCCAATTATAAGCCAAATCTATTGATTCTAATTCATCTATAATTTATTCTCTTATTGGATAATTTCCTCTCGCTGTCGTTCCTCCGTCAATTGTAAATGTTTGTCCGGTAATCCAAGAAGCGGAACCCGAACATAAAAAAACGGCTAATTCTCCAATTTCATGAGTTGTCCCGTATCTTCCCAAGGGAATTTTTGGCATCCACAACTTCTTTTGTTCGCGTAATTTATGTTTATTTCTCTCTACTTCAATAACGCCAGGAGAAATAGTATTAACTCTAATGTTATGTTTTGACCATTCAACGGCTTGAACTTGCATCAGCGCATTGAGAGCTGCCTTAGAAGCAGAATAGGCTGAAAACTTTTCGCAGGAAATATCCCCGTGAATGCTGGAAATATTTAAAATGGCACCCACTTTTCCTTTTTCTAGGCGATCGCTAACAAATAACTTACTTAATAAAAAGGGAAAATTAAGATTAATAGAAAATGTGTCTTTCCATAGTTTTAAATCCGTATCATTAATCTCTTTTTTAGGAATAACACCTGCATTATTAATCAAAATGTCGATTCCGCAAAAGAATGTCACTGCATCCGAGAAAAATTGAGGGGCTTCTTCTTCATTTCTAAAGTCACATTGCAAGATTTTTGCTTGACTTCCCCTTTGAATCACTTCCTTTCGGGTGTCAATAACGCCCTCATAATTCCGATTATAATGGAGTATTAGTTTGGTATTATACTTGGCAAAGGATTTAGCGATCGCCGCTCCAATTCCACTGGATGAACCCGTTACGAGAATCTTTTGATTAATAAAATCTCGATTCATTATTTGATGTGCCACAAACAATAATATAGTTTTTTATCTAACATATTCTTTGTGTTTTTGTCAATCTCTACTCTGTAACTGCGCGATCGCGACTGGATAGTGCTAAATAAACCCCAACCGCAACGATAGCAAAAGATAGCCATTCCGAAAGACGCAATGTTTCCGATAAAATCAGCCAACCTTGGATTGCGACTAAGAAATGTTCTAACAGAAAAACGACCGTTACCACATTCGATGATAAACTTTTTAAACTGTTAACGAGCATTCCTCGACCAATCAGAAAAATCACAACGAGACAAGCGATCGCGCCCCATCCCGAACTCGATTGAGGAATGAGACGATCGCCACCCAACCCAAGCAAAGGAAATAACAAAACACTGCCCGACAAACAAGACCAAAAGAGAATATAACCGGCATTAAAATAAACGCGCAAGCGTTCGGCGATTAAGAAATAGGCAGCTCGACACGTTGCCGAGATTAAAGCGAAAATATCTCCTTGTAATTTAGTTCCGACAAACTGGATATCGCCAATGGCGATCGCCATCGCTCCTCCTACGGCGATCGCCATCCCCATAAGAAAACGAGGCTCGAAACTGCGCCGCAAAAATAACCATGCCAATAAAGCGACCAATATCGGCGTTAAACTGTTAATAAACGAACAATTCCCGATATAAGTTCGCTCGATCGACCACACCCAAAAAAGTTGGTTGGCAACATCGCAAACCCCGACCCCGAGAAGCAAACCAATAATTTTTCGAGAATTCCCATGAGTCTCGCCGTCTTGGCGAACAGTCCAGAAATTGCTCGCCGTACACACCATTCCCGCGAAGAAAAAGCGATAAAAAATCGTTGCGATCGGATCGATTTCTTGGAGACTCCAACGCACGCAAATCGGACCCAACGGCAAAACCAAAAAAGCGATCGCTAAAGATACAATCCCGGTCAGTTTAGTTGGCAAGAGAAAAGGTTGTTCGACTTCGGCACGATCGCTCATTCATCTCCTCTCAATCGTTGTCCATCGCTGCCGTGTCCAAGCGATCGCCCTGTACGATCGTATGCACTTGCCAAGAATCCATCTTATCGGGATAATCAATGCGATAATGCCCTCCGCGACTTTCAGTACGAAATGCCGCACTTTTAAGAATTAAATGGCCAATATCCAACAAATTCATCGTTTCTGCGGCTAATTTTAAATGTTCCTCGGCAGTTTCAGACTCGAATGCCAGATTCTCCTCGGGCGATAAATGCAAGCAATATTGGCTTATCTCCAGATCTGCCAACCGAGAACGCCAAAAACTCACCTTGGCAATGGCTTCTTCTAGTGCCGATCGCGATCGGCAAATCCCCGCAGCATGCCACATCAAAGCGGGTAAATTGTCTCGAATTGCCTCGATTTCTCCCATTTCTCCCTGCCAGTCCCCTCGAACTTTCCCGAACGATTCCGGCTCTTGCAGATCGACGGGTTCGAGTTCCAATTTTTGCAGTTGCGCCGCAAAAACGATACATTCCAACAAAGAATTACTGGCGAGGCGATTGGCACCGTGTACGCCCGTGCTAGAAGTTTCTCCAATGGCGTACAATCCCGGTAAAGAAGTGGCGTTTGCGATATCAACGGCCACGCCTCCCATCCAATAATGAGCTGCCGGAGCAACGGGAATAGGTTGTGCGAAGACATCGACTCCCCACTGTCGGCAAGTTTGGATGATATTGGGAAAACGATGGCGAATTTTTTCGGGAGGGATTGCCTCTAAATTTAAAAAAACGCGCGCCATTGCCGGATCGCGCGCGTTTTTTTCCAAATGGTTAAAAATTGCCCGACTGACCACATCTCGCGGTGCTAATTCTCCCTTGGGATGGTAATCAAAAGCAAAGCGCCGTCCTTCGTCATCTACCAAGTGCGCTCCTTCTCCCCGAACCGCCTCACTAATGAGAAAATGCGGGGCATCGGGTTGGTTGAGAGCGGTGGGATGAAATTGGAAAAATTCTAAATCCCGCAAGATCGCGCCAGCACGCCAAGCCAGGGCGACACCATCTCCGGTACTGACGGTGGGATTAGTGGTTTTGGCGAAGATTTGACCGCCACCCCCGGTGGCTAAAATAACAGCAGTGGCTCGCAGCCAACGAATTTGATTCTCGTAAAGAAGGCTTATTCCCTGACAGCGATCGCTTTGGGGATCGCGCCACAAATTCAGGGCAAAGGCAGGGGCTAAAATTTGGATATTCGGGCGTTCCAATACCCTCGCCGCGAGAATATCCACGATCGCCCGCCCGGTAGTGTCTTGGGAATGCAGCACCCGAGAGCGAGAATGAGCGGCTTCTAGGGTTGTTGCCAGCTTGTTGTCTTTGCGATCGAAATCGACTCCCAAGTCGAGGAGGGAGGCGATCGCGTCATAGGCATTACTCGCTAGAAAGTCAACCGCAGAGCGATCGCATAAGCCCGCTCCAGCATTTAAAGTATCTTCGAGGTGAAGTTGGGGGGAATCGTCCGTGGCGATCGCTGCTGCAATTCCGCCTTGGGCCCATTTGCTCGAACCGACTCCCAGCTTGCTCTTCGTCACGAGCAGGACGCGGTAGCACGACCGCAAACAAAGTGCTGCATAGAGTCCGGCTGCTCCAGAACCAATAACGATCGCATCGTAACCCGCGGGGATATTTGCGGTAGTAGATTTAAATCCGTTCAATGTTTTCTCCATCGAGAGGGCAATTTAAGCGATCGTACCGAAACAAGATTCTTTTAAACAGGTTCCTTCGGCAACCTTTTGCCCCTCTATTTCCAGAATGGCCGATTTGTACTGCAAGCAGAGTTCGCTTTCCATTGTTGACGTTCGATTTCGCAGGATACTCGACCAAGTTGCAAATTCACTGTTGTCAAATTTCAAGTAGTAGCTCCGATCGTTAATGCGAGTGCAAGCACTGGTTTGGCGATGATAAGAATCTTCTCCATGCAATATCGTTTGCGCTTCTGTTTGTTGGGTATCGAGGAGCTTGAAATAATTGTATTTCTCTTGGCCGAATGTCGCATCTGCACTCCAAACAATGCCATAGTTTGGAAAAAATGCGTGAACGAAATGATATCCCCAAAATTTGGGATAGTTGCCTTCGTAAATTTTGCAATATCCTGTCGCCTGTTGCTGGCGATCGCCCATTTGGACGGTACAGAGCAATTGCGGTTGGTGAATGACCCCACGGCGATTTTGTTCGCCGGAAACTTCCCAAGTAAATTGGGCGGCGACTTGAAAGTGAATTTCTAGATTGGCTTCTGGCAAGTCAATTGTACCCGTCCCATTCTCTTTTTTGATGGAGATATGTTCTCGCGATTTTTGACTTTCACAGGTGTTGAGGAGTTCGAGGGATTTGCCATCCTTATCGCACCACCAAGCCGAGTAATGCTCGAGGGTTCCCGTTCTAAAATACCTCAATGCTAGAAGAGAACCATCCTCTAAAAAGAAATGATATTGTTCGCTATAGGTGGGAACGAGAGAAGAAAAATAGGTCTCGGAAACTGGATATAGCTTGGGAATGCTGGGTTTTTTAGCAACAATCAAAGAACCGCCAACTTTACCCCCTTGAAATAACTCGCAAATGGTTTGATAAAATTGACTGCGATGTTCGTAAACTTCTCGACCGAAAAGAGAGAGAGATTCTTCTCGAGATTGAATGAATTTTTGATAGCGTTGTTCTACCCAAGGTTTCCAAGGAATAGTGAGATCGATAAAACAAATATCGGCAAAACCCGCTCGTTCTAAGTGCTGTCGATAGGTTTCGCGAGTCGGAACGTAGTAGGCTTGAACGACTTCTTTAAGTATGGCTTGCGTTTGCGAATCGAGAACGCAATTTGCAACGTAGTCCTCAACATAAATATAACCGCCTTCTTTTAAGGAACGAAAACAAATTTCTAGCAGGCGATCGCGCTTTTCAATGTGTAAAAAACACAGAAAAGAAAAAATACTATCAAATGGATTGGACGAGAGGGCTTCGGCGATCGATTCGCTCAGAATATCGCCGGTTAGATATTGAATCTGTTTTTGAAATCCCGCGCGTTCGGTGAGATCTCGTGCGATCTCGTTAAAATCTTCTCTGAGATCGATACATTGAATGCGACATCCTGTTTTGTAACTCATGTAACGAGCCGGTCCGCCCACCCCGCTCCCGATGTCTAGAACCGAGTATTCGGGTTGGATTCCCAAATACTCGATCGCGCGATCGCAGGCTTGACTGCCAAAGTAGTGAAACTGATCTAAGTGTCCCAGTTCGACTAAATCTTCAACCTGTAAAGTTCCCGTGCTTTTTCCTTTTTTCTTCAAGGCTTGACGAATGCTATGGATGCGCCAATCGTAAATCAATGCTTCTTCTTGTGAGAGGTACTCTTTCTCTTTTTTTTGTGACACTACCATGTTTTGTTCTCATGCGATGATTTTTGTAAAAAGCACGGGCTTTTCTGTTGACTGTGGGTTGAAGGAATGAGAAATTCTCTAGCGTGCAGAGATTTCTAACATTTTTTGAATCGGTTTTAAAGCGGCTACGCGAATATCTTCTGGCATCGTTATTTCTGGGGTGCGATTTTTCATTGACAAATACAATTTTTCTAGAGTATTCAGTCGCATATGAGGGCATTCATTGCAAGCACAATTCCCCTCTGGTGGTGCGGGAATAAAAGTTTTATTCGGCGCTTGTTTTTCCATCTGATGAAGAATTCCCGATTCTGTCGCTACAATAAACTCTGGAGAAGTACTTTCTTGACAATATTTTAATAATGCTGTAGTTGAACCGATGTAATTTGCATGACGCAAGATTGATGTTTCGCATTCTGGGTGAGCGATAACTTCAGCTTCTGGATGCTGGACTTGAAGTTGCACGATTTTCTTTTCTGAAAAAATTTCGTGAACCATACATGTTCCTTGCCATAACACCAAATCTCTACCTGTTTGCTCCATAACATAACGACCCAAATTTTTATCGGGTGCAAAAATGATTCGTTGGTCTCGAGGGATCTGATTGACAATTTTGACGGAGTTAGAACTGGTACAAATAATATCGCTCAATGCCTTAATTCCAGCAGAGCAATTAATATAAGAAACAACAAGATGATCGGGATGTGCCGCTTTAAATTTGGCAAACTCTTCTGGAGGACAACTATCTGCTAAAGAGCAACCTGCCTCTAAATCCGGCAGTAACACCAGCTTATTGGGGTTGAGGATTTTTGCAGTTTCTGCCATGAAGTGAACCCCAGCAAAAACAATGACATCTGCATCTGTAGAAGCAGCTTTTTGAGATAATCCGAGGGAATCGCCTATATAATCGGCAATATCTTGAATATCGGGTTCTTGATAATAATGAGCGAGGATAATTGCGTTTAATTCCTTTTTTAGCGTTTCAATCGCGTTAAATAAATCTTTGGGTATCGATTCAATCGTTTGATTTGATTTCAGGGCAGTAGCAAACATCGTTGAAGTTTCCTCGCTCGCATGGTTGTGGATCGTCTCAAGTTTACCTTATATATTTGATATAGCAAATCTGTATAGAACTTTTTTTTTTAAGATTTTCTTAAAACTTATATCATCGTACTGTAATGATAGCCTTATCAATAAAAAATGAAAATAGAATTTAATCTATTCAACAAGTCTCTCTCACTAAATACAAAAAACGTAGCACTTGCTGCTTCAATCATAGCTGCTTTGCTCTTAGCACTAATGCCGATTTTTGTTCGCTTTAGTGAGACAGGAATAGGTGCTAATGCGACAATATTCAATCGCTTTCTCATGGTCAGTTTGAGTTTGATACTATGGGAATGTATTGCGATCGCCAACAAAGCGATCGAAGGTGGAAGCAAATGCGAAACAAAAAGCATCTTTATTAATCCCTCTTTCTTAAAAGATGCTTTGTTGCCTTTGTCGATCTTAATCGTTGCCTTTTTCAGTACCCAATTCTTGTGGACTTGGTCTTTATCTCAAACAACCGTAGCAAATTCACAAGTTTTGCATTGTTTATCTCCTGCTTTTGCGACACTGGCAGGTTGGATATTATTCTCTCAGAAATTTGGAGCTAAGTTTTTGGTGGGTATGACCTTAGCAACTATAGGAACCTTGGGAGTTGGTTTGAGCGATATAACCAGTCATATGAGTATTCAAGGAGATTGTCTGGCATTGCTTTCCGCTCTTTTCTGGGCAGGATATATCATGGCAATAGAGAGACTTCGTAGTATTTGGGACTCAACGACGATCCTTTTTTTTGCATCAGTATCTTGCGGTCTTTTAAGTTTACCGATTTTGCTAAGTACGGGAGATTCTATCCTTCCCAATACCTTAAATGCTTGGCTGGCAATAGTATTGTTAGTAGCCAATACTTTAGGCTGCCATCTATTAATGGCTTACTCTCTCAAGTGGCTGTCCTCTGCACTCGTGGCTACGGTTTTGTTACTCAATCCTATATTAGCAGCACTGATTGGATGGGTTTTATTTTCAGAGTCTCTCAGTATTTTAAACTTATTAGGTTTTTCCGTAATTATAATCGGAGTATATTATGCAATATCCGGACAGATGAGGATGGAAACGCAGGAACAATAGAATGTTTTAAACTAAAAACATTTGGGCAAATTATTTTCTACACAGAATGGAGAAGGTAGATATGGAGGAGGAAGGAGATTGAGAAACTCAGATACCATTCTTTCATTATTTGAAGCGACAAACTCATAAAAATTCGTACTGTTCCAAACTAAGTAAACGTATTTGAAATTCTGCTTTATCGCATAAATCAGAGATTCTATATCTACTTGTCCGTACTCCATCACTTCTAATATATCGAGACGTTTTTCTGCAATATCACAATCGGAGAAAAATTTTTTTTTGAAGAGATCGTCCTTGATTTTTTCTCGTTGTCTATATTCTAATTCATCTGAATGTTTCAGCTTTTCTAAGAAAATCATTAGACCATTTTCTTGAAGTAATCTTGCGACATAATCAATGATGTCTTCTCGCTCTGACCCGTAAAATTGGAATGCAGCATTTTCATATATAACATTGAAACCATTACGAAAAAAGCCAAGATCGGTATGAGAAGTAATATATTCTGGTGTTATTTCTATGAAAGAACCATGATGGAATTTCGAGTAATTATGATTGCATAATTGATGAAAATTATTTTTGCTATGCACGCTATTGGAAGTTGATAGCGTTCTAATTTTACCCTTTGAAAATTCTGCCATTGTGCGTCCATTAGGACCATCTCCGACACCCATTTCGCAAAAAGTCAGATAATTATTTTCATCTTTTATTAAGTTTCGAGCTAGCCGACAAATGCCTAATCCGATTCGACACTGTTCCTCGATCGCAAAAGGAATACTAGCAGTAAAATGTTTATAGAATGTTCCTAAGTTTCTCTGAAATAGATCGTGATATCCAAGTAATCCATCATGTTCTAAAAGATAGCTTAATTCTCCTGTAGGGACTATACTTGGAGGTTGCTTCTCTCCACTTGAAATATCATACAAATGTCCAAAGAGCGGTGATTCTCTACGCCGTTGTAAGGGGAGCAGGTCAGTTTTGTAAGAACAAAGGAACTAAAAAAAGATTAGAGATGATTGTTAAGGTAAGCACATCGATGTTTAAGAACTTGAGGAACGTTATCACGATTCCATTGAGCCCCAGAAATTTTAAGTCGTCGATCAATTTGCTTAACAGTAGACTCAACAGCTCCCGAAGCAATAGAAGAAATGAGTTCTTCTTGATAATAAAAGTAATTAATAATACGATGACGATGATTGTTCAGATACTTACAAAAGTTTTGAGATTGATGAGTTTTGACTAAAGAGAGAAG
>JAGHZQ010000067.1 GCA_017746715.1 Cyanobacteria bacterium SBLK | reverse complement strand
CGATAAGTCTAGTTTCACCTGTTGCCCTTCATACGTCACCCCAGGGGCTAAATCCGGGTCGAGTCCCTCGGTAATATTGAAAAATGCCTCTTGCCGGGTTCCAATGGTGTGAACCAAAGAATTCCCTTCGGAATCCACCAACACCGCCTCAAATGCGTCGTTAATGCCATTGGCATTGCGGGTATCGAAATCTAAGGCACTCAGCTCGAACACCAACTCTGCTGGAGAACCCGTTACTGAAAACGTCGTTTGCCAAACATCGCTAAATTGCTCCTTTCCATCCCGCAATTCCTGCAAAATAATCTCGTCTCCCAAGGCCACATCCGGTTCGACTCGAATGAAGACATGTTCGCTTGTATTGGTATTGCCCGCCACATCCGTCGCTTCGACGCTAAACTCATTCTCTCCCACCTCCAAGGCAACATTCTCGAACGCAAACATCCCATTCTCATCTGCCGTCACTGTTTCCCCCGTCTCGGTTAACACCACAAAAGTGTGGGGTTCTGTCCGTCCGCTTAAGGTCACAATTTCTAATTCTGTCGCCCCATCTCCGGTGTCTCCCGTATCCGAAGCTATATCCAAATCTAACTCAATTTCTGGGACAATGGTATCGAGGGTAAAAGAAAGCGTGACTACCTCCGAAATATTGCCGTATTCATCCGTTGCTTGGAAATACAATGTTTGCTCTCCTTCGGGCAAACTTTCCCCCAATAGCGCCTCGAGGCGATCGCTATCGAGGGCAAAACTCCCATCCTCTCCCAAATCCCCGGTAATCTCTACAAAATTTGTCCCGTCAAAACTGAGGCGCAATTGAGTAATGCCACTCTCATCCGTTACCGTGCCCACAATTTCCCCATCAAACGTAATCCCATCTTCTCCCGAGCGCCCCGTATCGTTACCCAGTCTGACCTCTAATACCGGAGCTTCTCCATCCTCTCCCACCCCTGGACAATTCAATTCTGCCAGAATTTGTTCCCCCGTCTCGCTTTCTCGCCATTCCATCTCTGCATCCATCAGGTCGTCAATTGCTGGAATCCCTACATGGCTTGCCCCTTCTACCTTGAAAACGATGTCATTATAATCGCGATCGCTGCCCCGCGCTAAAGATAAATCCTCCCACGCAAATCCGCACCCGTCCTCTCCCACCCGCACCAATGCCGTCCCGTCAAAACTATCCGAGGGATTCCCCGTTACCATGCTGAACAGAGGCTGTTTTGCCCCCGTCACTAAAGGATTGTCTAATACCTGTTGCAGCGAACCATTCGGCACTAACATCGCTCCCAAGCGATCCCCGGCCTGAAAGCTAAAGGTTTTCTCTCCTTGGTATTCTCCTCTGTTCCAATTTCTCGCCTCTAACAGTCCGTCTAACTTCGCCCCTTCTGAGCGATCGCTAATCACCACCCGCCCCCAATCCGAGTCGGAAAGCGCCCGTCTTGCTGCTTCTTGGATGAATTCCGGACTCTCCGGGTCGAATTCTCCCATCTCCCGCAAGCTGAATAGGGCGACTTCTCCTTTGTATTTGCCCCCATCAAAAACAAAATCTACTGATATTTCCCCGCTTTCTCCTACCACGAAATATCCCGAATCTACCGCTAAATATTCCGGTTCGGCGATGGCTGCTGCGCTAATTTCGACGAAATCGGGTTCATCTTCCAAAGCATCGAGGGCATTGAGAAAAGGCAAATCCCCACCGTCTATTCCCGTCGGGTCGGGTGCGTCTTCGCCACCATCGATCAGGGCGCTCGGGGTTAGGATCGGTTCGAGAATAAAGGCTTTGAAATCCTCGGAATACTCCTGGCGAGATGTTTTGGGAGTAGATAACAGATCTGTTTTCGGAGTTTTTTTGGGCTTCTTTTTGCGAAAGAAGGGGGGTAAGAAATTCATCGAGATCTGAAGAATGAGTGCAAAGGTGCGATCGTCTTCTGG
The DNA here is from genome assembly GCA_017746715.1 of Cyanobacteria bacterium SBLK. Classification (GTDB taxonomy): domain Bacteria; phylum Cyanobacteriota; class Cyanobacteriia; order Cyanobacteriales; family Spirulinaceae; genus CCY15215. The sequence goes on along the minus strand of JAGHZQ010000067.1, from coordinate 52,599 downwards.
CTTCCCAAGCGGAAAAAATCCCACCTTGAATCAGTATAGTAGGGTGAGACAGAGCTCATTGACAACCAACCGATCGGTTAACTTCCTTGTAAATCCACCAATTTTCAACCATTGAGAGCCAGATTTTGTAATGATTCGTAATAAAATATTGGCTCTTCGTCCAAAGTTTAAGAGGAGATTCAAGTTGATAACAGAAGAATCAAACAAGAATTTAAAGTCAAACTCTTCATTTCTTGCTTTTGTTTTCTGACTGTTCGTTTTGGTGATTAGCGATCGCTGATGCGGTGATGATTGTCCGGCACATCAAGGTTACGGGTTGCGCTTTCCCTCTAGATGGGAATTTGATTTACGGAAGTTCCTACATGAGCAAACATCTGTTACTAAAGATTGGGATGGAAATCGAAAAAAAAGTGGAGAATGTCAAAAAACTCCACTTTTTTAATATTTAATTGTGCGAATAATTTTAATGAGTAAATTGCAAGACTGTCTCAATTTACCAATCAAAATTTCTGGGTTTATCATAGGGATCGCCAGAAAAAGGTTGTACGCCAATTGGAGGATAAACATCATCCGTCGGACTGAAAATACGAGCAAAAGCCTCAGAGAGGAATCGACTGACATCTGCAACCATTTTACCAATCTTCATAATCGGGATCTCCACGCAAAATTGATTTGTTAAGTAGAAACCCTGCATTTGGATTTCTACTTTTATTATCAAGGTTCGTTGATATTGCTGCCTCCGAATCTCTCAATCTTGAAATTTTTATTTGAATATGTTTTCAATACTTTGCTTAGAGAAACAATAGTTTAAAGTCTTGAGAGATTTACTTTAAGATTTGCTGCTCTTTGTATCTAAATGTTAGAGAAATGTTCGCGATCGCCTTGGGGATCGTGGCTAATTGGTTAAATTTTGTACCCGATCTCCTATTTTAATACACCCAGCCGTTCTGGGGATCGCATTTTCACCAAACATAATTCCTTCTTTGCCAAAGCGTCGAAAAGTCCCCAAGGTTTTTAAGGGTTCGCGCAACTCATTTTGTCGTCCGGTGATTTGATCGGTAGTCGTCACAATACAGCGATCGCAAGGTTTCACCAGATCGAAAACAATCTCGCCGATTTGCAAAACCTGCCATTCATCTTCAATAAAAGGGCGATCGTTTTCGATGACAATATTGGGACGAAAGCGATTCATCGGCACGATTTGAGAGCGATGGGGGTACTTTGCTTCTAATCGTCGGTTTAATTCTGCTAAAGATGCGGTATTGGTAATTAAGAAGGGATAGCCATCGGCAAAACTAACAGGAGCATTTTCTCGGGTCGCATACTGGGGATTAACCATCCGAATATGGTGAGGCGTTTGCTTGACCAAACGCAAGGGATGAGGAGTCTTTAATACAGATTGCAACCAACGTCCCGCGAGATCGCCTTGGTCGATGGCAATGAGACGCGATCGCCAGACTTGCACCTCAATTTCTTCTCCGGCGATTGTAGCAATCAATTCAAGAGATGAATGAGAGGGTGCGGATAAAGTCATCTTTTCTCCATCAATTTCTACTTCAATTGATGTCAGTTGAGGGTATTCGCGTTGAGTGAGGAATTTGCCAGAGCGATCGGTTATCATAAATTCTCGATCCCAGAGAAATCCTTTGGGAGTCACCTCGGCAGTTTCCAAGGAAATCCCGCGACAGGCTTTAATCGGATAAATCGAAAGTTCGCTAACGTGCATTGTTTTTGGGAAGTAAGGAGTAGGAATAGTTTATAATACAGAATATTGTCGCTTTGCCAAAACGCAATGGAATTGATAGATTATCTGCGCGATCGCGGATTGAAAAATTTATGCAGTCAATATCATATTAAAGCAAATCGTCACCACCAATATCCGAATTTGGTCTGTTTGAAATACTCGCAAATTGATTCCCCTATGGAAGAGATTATCGTGCAGCAAGCGAGAGGAATCATTTTAGATGAAGATGAAAATTGGAAAATCGTCTCCTACTCCTACGATAAATTTTTCAACTATGGCGAACCCAATGCCCTCGAAATTGACTGGCAGAATGCAACAGTTTATGATAAATTAGATGGCTCATTGATGGTACTCTATTTTTATGATGGCGAGTGGCGGGTTCAATCGAGCGGAACGCCAGATGCGACGGGACAAGTGAATGGATTTCCCGTTAATTTTGGGGAATTATTTTGGAAAGTATGGCAAGAATTAAGCTATTCATTACCACAAGAAACAGAATATTGTTTCAGTTTTGAATTAATGACACCTTATAACCGAATTGTTGTAAAACAAGACACCAATCGCTTAACTTTGCATGGCGTTCGTAATGTTAGCACGCTAAAAGAAGAAGAGCCAAAAATTTGGACGGAGCGATATAATTGGGAACTTGTAACGACTTATCCTCTAGGGAGTTGGACGGACATCTTAGACGCTGCCAAATGCCTAGATCCTATGGATTTTGAAGGTTATGTCATTTGCGATCGCTCCTTTCGTCGCGTTAAGGTGAAATCTCCAGAATACGTAGCACTATCGCACTTTCGCCAAGGGTTTTCGACTCGGAAAATGTTGGAAATTATTCTCAAACATGAAGGCGATGAATTTCTTTCTTATTATCCTGAATGGAGTGAAATGTATCATAGCATTCAACAAAAATACGATGATTTTGCCAAAAAGGTTGAAGCAGAATACGATCGCTATAAAGATATTCCCAATCAAAAAGATTTTGCCTTAAGTATTAAGCATTTGCCTTATTCAGGGGTTTTGTTTGCCTTGCGATCGGGAAAATCTGCGAGTATTCGAGAATCTTTACAGAAAACATCTCTGCCGAAAGTCGAACAATTCTTAGAAATTGAAAATATATATTTGGGAGTTTAAACATGAAAAAAGTTTTAATTTTAATTGGTTTGCCTGCTTCGGGAAAATCCACTTATGCTAAAGAATTATTATTGGAAAATCCCGGACGCTGGGTGCGAACCAATAAGGATTTATTAAGAGAAATGGCTCATGCTTCCTATTGGTCGCCTAAAAATGAGAGATTTATTGTTAAACTCCGAGATGAAATTATTTTGATGGCATTAGAAGCCGGTAAACATGTCATTGTAGACGATACAAACTTTGGCCATCATATCGAACATATCAAAGAATTAGTCAAAGGAAAGGCAAAAGTTGAAGTGAATGATTCTTTTTTAGAAGTCCCTGTAGAGGAGTGCATTCGTCGAGATTTAGAACGACCGCGATCGGTAGGAAAAGATGTGATTATGAAAATGTACAATCGCTATATTCGCACCCGTCCCCAAGTCCGCGATCGCGATCCCGATCTTCGCGATGCTATTATAGTCGATATGGATGGAACTTTGGCAATTATGGGCGATCGCAGTCCTTACGATGTTTCTAAATGTGACGAAGATTTACCCAATTATCCCGTGTTAGATACGGTTTTAAAATGGCAAAAAGATACGAATATTATTATTGTTTCCGGTCGCACGGATAACGGTCAAGCTCAAACCGAAGAATGGTTAAAAAGGTATGGAGTCGAGTATAATAAAATCTATATGCGAAAGCAAGGAGACCAGCGTAAAGATTCTATAATTAAAGAAGAGATTTATCGTCAAAAGATTGAAGGTAAATATAATATTCGCTTCATTTTAGACGATCGCAATCAAGTTGTGGATATGTGGCGCAGTTTGGGATTAACGGTCTTTCAAGTTGCCGAAGGCGACTTTTAAATTCAAAAAGGAATCAATAAACGTGAAAAATGTAGCAATTATTGGGTGCGGTTATGTGGGAAGCAAAGTCGCGCATCACTGGAAAACAAAAGGTTTTACGGTGACGGTAACGACAACGAAACCCGATCGCATTTCCGAGTTAGAAGCAATCGCCGATCGCATTTCGATTGTTAAAGGGGACGATCCAACAGGATTAAAAACTGTTTTACAAAACCAAGAAGTTATTTTGTTAAGTATCGGTGCAAAAACACGAGAAGAATCAATCTATCGCAATACTTATTTAACAACTGCACAAAATCTCGTACATCTTTTGTCAGAATTGCCAGAAATTCGGCAAATTATTTATACAGGAGTTTATTCGCTTTATGGCGATCGCAACGGCGATCTTGTCGATGAATCTTTTCCCGTTTCTCCTACTTCCATTCGAGGTCAAATTCTCTGGGAAACTGAAAATATGTTGCTTTCTGCTGCGACGGAAACGCGTAAAATTTGTATTCTACGCTTGGGAGGAATTTACGGACGCGATCGCGAAATTGCTAAGATTTTTAAGCGCATGGCCGGTCAAACTTTGGCTGGAAAAGGTGCAAATATCTCTAATTGGGTACATTTAGATGATATTGTCAGCGCGATCGATTTTGCTCGAGAAAAACAATTAGGGGGGATTTATAATTTAGTTTGTGACGAACAAATTACTCGTAGAGAACTCCTCGATCGCGTTTGTAAAAATCATAATTTACCGGTAATTTCTTGGGACGAACAAGAAACTAATTACCTTTACAATATTCGCGTTTCTACACAAAAAATTAAGGATGCTGGTTTTCAATTTATCCATCCTCAGTTGATTGTTTAAAATTAATTGGATTTTCGTTTTGTTTTAACTTCCTCTAGCAGGAAATTCAAGAGACTGAAGGGAATTTTGAATTGTGAGAAACTTATACTATTCCCAAGATTGAACTTTGAGAGAGATTCAATCGCGAATCTATATGCAAATAATCCGGTATAATCTCGCTATCTATTCGTTCAGAAGACTTTTTTACAGAATTACTTTGTTTGGAAATAGAATGAGGGGGATCGGATAATTTGACGTGCAAGCGAGGAAAAGAAATTGTAAATTCCGTTCCTTTTCCTATTTCGGAGTTGCATTGCAGCGATCCTTGGTGACGTTCGACAATAATTTGATGGCTGATAGAAAGACCTAACCCCGTTCCTTTGCCAACGGGTTTGGTTGTAAAAAATGGTTCGAACAATTTTTGTTGGACTGTTTCGGGAATTCCGGGTCCATTATCTCCGATCAGAATTTCTACCCGATCGCCTTCTCTTAAATTCGTACAAATTATAATTTTAGGAGTGCGTTTCTCTTGTATAAAAATGCTTCGGTGCTGCTCTAGCGCATCAATACCATTACTGAGAATATTCATAAAAACTTGGTTTAACAGTCCAGCATGGCATTCAACAAGAGAATTGCAATTGTATTCTTTAACAATCTCAATTTCAAACTGTTTATCTGTCGATTTAAAGCGATGCTGTAAAATCAACAGCGTGCTATCGATTCCTTCATGAATATCGACTTCTTTCATTGCAGCTTCATCCAAGCGAGAGAAGTTCCGTAGAGAAACAACAATATCGCGGATGCGACTCGTGCCGAGTTTCATCGATTGTAAGAGGTTCGAAAAATCCGCAGCAACAAATTCAAATTCAACATCTTCTAATAAATCTTGAATTTCTAGATCGGGCTCGGGGTAAATTTTTTGATAAAGTTCAATAATATCGAGAAGATCGCGAACGTAACGCTCGGCATAGTTAATATTACCATGAATAAAGGAAATGGGATTATTGATTTCATGGGCAATTCCAGCAACTAATTGACCTAAACTTGACATTTTTTCTGCTTGAATCAATTGTAATTGCGTTCGTTGAAGCGTATCTAGCGCTTGTTCTAATTCTTCAGATCGAGATCGGGCATTTTTCTCGGATTGACGACTTTTTTGGTACAGTTTATATTGATACTGGTTAATAGCAATATCTTGTTCTTCCTGCTCTTTTTGATACTGACTGACAACGCGATCTAATGCGTCAAGTAAGTTGCGATCGGCTTCATCTAAAATATATTTGAGATGATGATTATTTTTATCTAATGTTTCTGATGGAACGTTAAGCAAACATCGTACTGCATGGATAAAACTGCGAATTCTTCGATCTAGTTGGAAGGGAAATTCAAAATAAATTTCTGCAACTTCTGACGATAAATTTCCGGGTAATTTTAAATTATAGCTTCCGTAGATCAATCCATTATGAGAAAGTTCCATTAGATCGATGAGTTCGTGCAATTCTTTTTCGATCCCTTCTCGTTCGTCCTCACAGGAAAAAGCCTGTAGTTTTAAAGACAATAATGCTATTCTCTGAGAAAGCATTCTCTGTCTTCCACTAATATTAATGACTGCGGCATTAACTTCTCGAATTGCCGTTACATGTTCTACATCTAAATATTGTTTTAACACGAATATACCTAAAATTTGACAACAAAGATTCTTGCAGAGCGAAAAATATTTGCTCTATTTCCTATGAGGCTAGAGACACCACAATTCATTCATGCACCAACTTATCAACGCTTTCAACGTAGCAAGAGTTTGTCTGCATTAGTGTCACACTTTATACGAAAACAGACCGCTTCACAAATATTTCATGTATATTTTGCAATGATTTTATGCAAAAATAGTCTGTCATGCTCCTGACTGTCCATCGGTAACCTTCCCGATCCCGAGTATATTCTATCGTCAATAAAGTATGAGATACAATAACACTAACTTAAAAGATTTAATTGAGAGCCACGAGCGGTTTTTCGTACTTCAATGCGATGCTGAAAGGCTTCTTTAAATTGAGGCATATGCGTGACGGTAAGGATGCAGGCAAAATCTGGCGCGATCGCGTTGATTGCTGAAATCAGGCGATCGCAGCCTTCTGCATCTTGGGTACCAAAACCCTCATCGATAATAAGCAATTGCAAAGATGCTCCCGATCGCTGAGCTAACATCTTCGCTAAGGCAAGACGAATAGAGAAGTTAATACGAAACGCTTCTCCACCGGAATAGGTTTCATAGGGACGAGTTCCTCGAGCATCGGCAATGACAATTTCGAGAGTATCGATAGTGTTGTTCGTCTTTTTGCGGCTGCTAGCGCTTTTTTTTGCTTTCTGGGTGACAAATTGAACGTGTAATTGATTGCCTGTCAAACGAGCCAAAATTTGATTGGTTTGTGCCTCTAATTGGGGCAGAATATTTTCAATCATCAAGGCTTGAATGCCGTTTTTACTAAAGGCTTTTGAGAGTTCTTGATAAATGCGATACTGTCGGTTGACTTCTTTGAGTTGCTGTTTTGTTTTTTGGTGTTGAGTTTTAGCTTCTTGCAGGTGGGTTAATTGTTGTTGCAAGCGTCCTTGTTTGGCAAGGAGTTCGTCTAGTTCTCGCCGTCTTTTTTGTACGATGCGATCGCATTCTTGAATCTCGGCACGATAGTCGGGCATTTGTTCTATTTTTTTGCCTAATTCATCGAGTTCGGCTTTTACTTTATCGCGATCGCTTTCGCGGATTTTCAAAGCTGCTTTTAACTGTTCTAAATTGTTTTGCAGTTGAGGAAATTGTTTTTGGGCTTCCTGCAATTCGTAATATTGCCGATCCCATTCTTGTCTTTTTAATTCTTGCAAGGTTTGGCGCGTCTTTTCGTGGTGATTGCGATCGTAACCAATCTCTGTAATCTTAGCATCTATTCGTACAATTTGCTGTTGAATTTCTGAATCTTGACGCAAGCGATCTCCCGATTCTTGCAAGCGATCGCGTTGTTTGAGTAGTTCGGGTTTTCTCGCATCTAAGTCTTTTTGCTTGCGTCGCACATCATTTATTTTTGACTGTTTGATTTCCCAATGTCGCAGGCGATCGGCTTCTCCTCTTGTCAAAGCTAGGGTTTGTTCGTCGTAGTCGAGTTCTGTAATTTCTCGATCGAGATTTTGCAATTCTGCATGCAGATCGAGGGCGTAATTTCCCATATTTAAAGAACGCTCTCTCTCTTCAATTTCTGTAGCAATTTCTTGAAGACGATCGTAGTCTTCATCAGCAGTATCTAACTCGGCTTCTAGTTGTCCTTTTTTGTTTTGCAGATCTCCATAAGCATGAATTTGTTTGTTGAGTTTAGCGTATTCTTCTCGCAATACTTTCAATTCCCCTTCACAGGTTGCCATTTGTTCGCGAATAACCCATATTTGCTGCTGAATTTCCTCTTGTTTTGTTTGGGTTTTGGTAATGACATGATTGCGGTGATGTTCGTCGAGAGGGCGATCGCAGAGAGGACAAACGGCTTCGGGAACTTGTAATAATGTTAGCTTTTGCTGCAATTGTTCGATTTGTTCTTCGTAATAGCGCTGACTTTCTTGCAAGCGTTCTTTAAAAATTTTTCGTTCTTGTCCTTTATCTTTAACGCGCTGTTGATAGTTCTCTTTATTTTTGCATTCTTTGATTTTTTCGCTAACTTCTAAATATGCCTGACGGCGCTCGGGAATTCGTGCCATGCGCTCGGATATTTCCTGTTGAGAAGAGCGCAGTTGTTCGAGTTTTGCATTTAATTTTGCTTGGACGCGTTCGATATCAATTTGTAACTGACTGCGACGTTCTAATAAAGGAGTCACTTTTAATTTAAGCCGTTCTAACTCTTTCACGTGCTGGCGATGAAATTGCAGCTTTTCTAAGCCTCGATTCACTTCTTCAGATGTAGCGAGAGTAGCTTGAATTTCTCGTTCTTGTTGGGCAAGATTATCCAAGCGAGTTTGATTTTGTTGCAGTTGGAGATCGATTTCATTACTTTGTCGGACTAATTCGGCTTCTAATTGTCGTTTGGTTTCTTTTTCTCTTTGATATTCTTGAAATTTGTTAGCGAGTTTTTCCTCTTCGTTTTGTAAAGTTTTTAATTGTCGATAGCCGCAATCGATTGCTTCTTCTCGCTGTAAAAACTCATGAATTTGTGCGAGTTTGCCTTCATTTTGTTGAATATCGCGTGCGAGGCGATCGCAATCTCCTATTTTATCCCGATACTGCGTTTTGTGACGGTTTAAGGTTTGTTCCCAATTAGCGCGATCGTGTTCTGCCATTTGTAGGGTTTGCAAGCGTTTTTTATCGGCATCTCGAACGGTTTGCAAGCGTTCTAATTCTTCTGCAACTGTCTTTTGTTCTTTTTCGATTTCGCCTTTTTGCTGTAGTTTTTGTTCTAGGGGTTGTAGGCTTTGTTCCATGCGATCGCTATGACCTTTAAACTGTTTGGAAGCATCTTTTGCTTTGAGGGATAATTCTTCATAATGGTCGAGTTTGAGCAAATCTGCCAAGACTTTTTTTCGTTCCGTGGGACGGCGTAACATGAACTCATCTGCCCTTCCTTGGCGCAAATAGGCAGAATTAACAAAGGTATCGTAATCGAGTTTAATATCTTGAACAATCTTCTCTTGAGTGGCTTTAACCCCCTTTCCTGTTAAGGGGCGAAATTTACCCGCTTCCGTTTGAATTTGGAACTGTAAATCCGGGCTGCGTCCCCGTTGGCGACTGCGAATAACGCGATAGGTTTCTTGGTTGATAATAAAGGTAAAATCAACGCGAACGCTTTTCTCTCCCGCATTAATAACATCATCATCCGTTGCTGCCCGACTTTTCCCCCAAACCACCCAAGTAATCGCCTCTAAAAGAGAAGATTTTCCCGCACCATTAGAGCCGCAAATACAAGCCGCATGCAACCCTTGAAAATCTAGAGTCGCTTCCCGGTAGCTGAGGAAATTTTTGAGGACAAGTTGTAAAGGTATCATTAGATTGATAATTTTTTCTCAAATAAGTATAAAAATTTATTCGGTTATTTATAGAAATCAAAACCTTGGAATCAAGCACATATCTTTGATACAAAGAGCGTCTTTGAGGTGATGTTTGGGAATATCGCCAAACTGCTCCCGACAAAGCTGCAATAATCGATCTGACATAACTCGAATCCTAGTGCTAACTATCGATCGCCAACCCGATCCAAACGGTATAAAAATCCCCAACTCCTGAAGAGACGGATTTTTTTCGCGATCGCCCCAAGTAATGCCCCCGCGACGAGATAATGAAAAAGTTGCGATCGCAATAACTTAGCATAACAAAACAACTGTACGCTTGGACGAAAAGTTACTAATTTTATGAAAATTTTAGTTTATTCTCCTCTGTTTTATCCCAGTGTCGGCGGTGTCGAAAGCGTAACGGAAATGCTTGCAGGAGAATGGGTGCAACTGGGTGCAGAAGTAAAATTGATTTCGCAAACCCCCGATCGCGGTAGGAAATCCTTTCCCTTTGAAATTTTCCGCCAACCGGGCGTCCGACAGCAATTAAAATTGATGCAATGGTGCGATATTTACCTGCAAAGTTGTATCAGTCTCAAAGGATTGTGGTTGGAGTTGCTGCACCCCAAACCCCTCGCTTTCATCCATCATACGTGGTATAACCGCCCTGATGGGTCTATTGCCACAGTCGATCGCCTCAAACTATGGGTAACTCGTTTTGCTACCAATATTTCCGTTAGCGAGGCGATCGCGTCTCATCTCCCCATCTCATCTACCATTATTCACAATCCCTATCGAGATGATATTTTCCAAGACATGCCGGAAATTCGCCGCGAAAAAGAATTAGTTTTTGTGGGAAGATTGGTATCGGATAAAGGGGTCGATCTGTTGCTCGATTCTCTCTGGGATCTCAAACAAAAAGGACTTTTTCCTCAGTTAACTATTATTGGCGAAGGGGCAGATAAAAACTCGTTGCAACAACAAGCAAAACAGCTGCAAATTGATTCGCAAGTTCGCTTCGTCGGCGTTTATTCGCCTTTAGAAGTGGCAAAAACCCTAAATGCTCATAAAATCCTCGTCATCCCTTCTCGCTGGCAAGAACCTTTTGGTATTGTTGCTTTAGAAGGCATTGCTTGCGGCTGCATTATTGTCGGATCGAGTGGAGGAGGTTTGACAGCTGCGATCGCGGATTGCGGCGAGACTTTCCTTAATGGCGATCGTAATGCACTTACAAAAATTTTAGCTGAATTCTTGACAAATCCCGATAAAATTGCTAAGTACAGAGGAAATGCAAAAAAACATTTACAACGCTATCAAAAAAATAAGGTGGCGCAACGATATTTACAGAGACTTAAGGCGGTTCTCTCGTGAAAATTACGATTGGGTTATTGATTGCCGTATTGCTCATTTATTTATCCATCCAACACAATGATATTTCTTTGGGAAGCTCGAACCCAATCGATGAATATAGCATTTACAGCGAAATATTATCGGATGAGGGAGGATTATTCTTGGTCAAAGCGCTTGTCGGACTAATCATTTTATTTACAATAATTTACGTTTCTTTTCGAGATTGGCGCAGATCGGTCAAAGCCATTTTTTTTATTTTGGTCGTTGACGGTGCAATTCGCAAATGGGTTTTACCACAAGCCAGCGAATTTATTTATTTTTTCAAAGATTTTGTTTTATTGGGGGCATATCTTCGCTATTATTTCTTTCCCCAAGGCGAATCCAGATTTCCCATTAAAAATAATTTTGTCAATATTGCCATTATTATTGCCTCGGGCTGGTGTACGTTCCAAGCCTTTAATCCTAGTTTGGGATCTCCAATTATCGGGATTTTAGGACTAAAATCGTATCTTTTCTACATTCCTCTAATCTGGATGATGCCCAGTTTATTTCGCTCGGAAGAAGAGTTTTTTATCTTCCTTCGCAATCATTTAGTTCTATTGATTCCCGTAGGAATTTTAGGAATTGTCCAATTTTTTAGCCCGATTCACAGTCCGATCAATCAATACATTCCGGGAAGAAACGAACCGATCGCAACTTTTGGATTTGCCGGATCTCGCAATGTACGGATTACAGGAACGTTCTCTTATCTTAATAGCTATCAAGGTTATCTTTCGGCCTGTTTTGGTCTTTTAATTCCTTTACTGTCGGTCAAACAATCATTACTTTGGCGTATTTTAACTTATATCCAAGTTTTTTTAATTAGCTTAAATTGTTTTATGACGGGTTCGCGAACGCCTGTTATTGCTTCAATATTATTTATGGCTGGCTATTATGGTATTCGCGTTTTAAGCAAACCCGAAAAAATATTTCTGTGGTTGGGTCGGTTGCTACCTTTTATGGCTATTGCTGCAAGTGTTGCCGTTATTTTATTCCGTCAAGTTCTGGAAGCATTTTGGACGCGAATGAGTTCTAATACCGATTTAGCCGAACGAATTCGTTTGGGTTTTATCGGACCTTTTGATTTCATTACGATCACGGATTTAGATGGTTATGGTGCAGGAGCTACCCACGCTGGAGCCGGATCGTTAAGAACTATTTTTAGTTTACCTCTCGGAACGCCCCCTCCTTTTGAAATCGAGCCGGAAATGGGACGAGTGGCCCTCGAGTTGGGGCCGATTGGTTTCATTTTATGGTATGGTATGCGGGTGGGTTTTATTATTGCTTTATTTTTGATTTTTACGCGATTAAAACGTCCTTTTTTAAAAGATTTAGCTTTGGCTGGCGTTCTGATTCAATCGATTTTATTTATCAACCAAATGGTTTACCATAATAGTTTCGGTCTCTATTACTGGTTATATACGAGTTTTATTTTCTTATTACCTTGGCTCGAACGAGTTGAAAATTGGCGCGAACAACAGCAACTTTTACAACAAAATGGCAGATCGCAAAATTACTCTGATTCATCCTACAGGTAATCCTTTTGCTCGCAATGCAGCGATCGCCCTTGGGAAAATTGGCTTGCTCCACGAAATTATTACCGCGATCGCTTATAATCCCGATAGTCATTTAGCACGTTTTTTGCAGAAATTTTTCCCAGCCGGCGATCGCGAATTGGGACGGCGAACTTGGATTCCTCTCGAAAATGGGTTTTTCAAAACTTATCCCCTTGAAGAAATTGCGCGCATTCTTATCCTCCGCACGGGGTTAAATCGTCGTTTGGGGTTCAATGCCCAAAGTCTCGCAGACTGGGTTTATGCGTCCATAGACAGGCGAGTAGCGAGAAAACACCTAACGGGACTTGCGGGGGTTTATGCCTATGAGGATGGAGCTGCTGAGACCTTCTCTGTTGCCAAACAGCGAGGGATTAAATGCTTTTACGATCTGCCGATTGTATTTTATCGTCAAAGCCAACAAATTCAACAAGAAGAAGCGGAATTATTTCCCGAACTTGCCCATTGCTTGCAATCGATTCAAGAACCGGTTTGGAAGTTAGAGCGAAAAGAACGAGAAATTTCCCTTGCTGATTGTATCGTCGTTCCTTCTACCGCAGTGGCGCGATCGCTTTTAAATGCAGGTGTTGAACAAGAGAAAATAAACGTTATTCCTTTTGGTTCGCCTCATGATTATTTTCAACCCAAACCGAAGAAAGATAATAAATTTCGCGCCTTATTTGTGGGGAGAGTGGGAGCGAGAAAAGGCATTCATTATTTACTGAAAGCATGGCAAAAATTGAACTTAACCGAAGCAGAATTATTATTGGTAGGAATGAATGAAATCGGCGATCGCTATTTGGGAAAATATCAAGATTGTTTTCGCTATATACCCTCTGTTCCCCATGCTACTCTGAATCAATATTATAGTTCTGCCAGCGTCTTTGTTTTTCCTTCTTTGGTAGAAGGATTGGCATTGGTATTATTGGAAGCAATGGCTTGCGGTATTCCCATTATTACTACGGAAAATGCTGGAGGAGGCGATATTATTACCGATGGAATGGAAGGATTTATTATTCCTATTCGCAATACAGAAGCGATTCAAGAAAAACTCATTTGGTGTTATTCTCACCCGCAAGAATTGGCAGAAATGGGAAAAGCTGCGAGAAAGAAAGCTGAGGAATTAACTTGGAAATTGTATCGAGATCGCTTGTCAAGTCTGGTGTTGAGGGTAATGGGTGAGAAAATGCGATGCGATCGGTAAATCTGAAAATTTCATTCGAGTTCACGAGAGATCAGCCACGGGTTCAAAACCCTCGTCTCATATAGAAAGTCCATTAAAATGGACTGGTTTTTTGATATGATTGCTATGAGAGCGATCGCTCTAGTCCTCTTGAGAGGACTTCTTAATCGAAGATCGTATTCATTTAATTATTTCCATTCCACCGAAACTATCGTCTCTTCATTCTTTGGTACAATGAGAGAAAAAGTTCGCGCAAACTCATTTAATGAAACCTAAATTTAAAACCACTCAAGATTGGGAAAGAGCAAAAATTCTCATGCAGCCTTCTTTAATTCGCGTTGTTGATAATATTAGAAAGAATCTAGATGAATCAAACTGGAAAGGAACTTACGAAGATATTCAAGAGCCTTTACCCGGACATCAATTGCGCTTGACTTGTGGAGAAAAAGTGCTAACTTTCAATCTCTGGGATCTATGTTTTCAAGCCTGTTTTATCAACTATCCCCCTCCCTCCCACTCCCAATCTGAAGGCGAGATTGAAGTTGATATCGACGTTCGCTTATTTGATGAAGAAGGAGAGGTTGATTGGAATCGCCTCGATGATAAAGTCAAACAATTGATAGATGCAATTTTTACCGATTTATCCTAATATTCAGTCACCAGTCACCAGTTCCGGAAATGATACAAACATTAAAAGATATTCAAAATAGTTTAGGCGCTATATTTGAGGAAGAATCGATAGTTCCTCAAAGTTTTGGCAATGATATCGTGGCTTTGGAAACTGTCGAAAAAGGCGTTATCCTTTGCGATCGCTCCCACTGCGGCTTAATTCGACTCACCGGAGAAGATCGCGTTCAGTTTCTCCACAATCAGAGTACCAATGATATCAAATGCTTGCAACCCGGAGAAGGGTGTGCAACTGTTTTGGTCACGTCAACGGCAAGAACGATCGATTTAGCAGCCGTTTATGCGACGGAAGACGCATTATTGCTCTTACTGTCTCCGGGGCAAAATCAATCGATGATGGAATGGTTGGATCGCTATCTCTTCCCGATGGATCGCGTTAAATTGGCGGATCTTTCCAAAGAAATAGCAATTTTTAACCTCATTGGTAAAGGAAGTGATGATTTTGGTGAAAATTTGGGTTGGAAAGGGTTATCGGGTCAACAAGAGGGCGTTCACAGAACATTTAACTTTGCTGGAGAGGAGGTAATAATTGCGTTAGGAAATGGTTTGGGATTGCCCGGATATACTTTGATAATCTCTCGAGAAAATGCGGCCAAACTCTGGGAAGAATTGGCGAATAAAGGAGTAGTATCCGCAGGCGATCGCGTTTGGGAACAACTTCGCATTCAGCAAGGCAGACCCATTCCCCCTACCGAATTAACGGAAGAATACAATCCTTTAGAAGCGGGATTATGGAAGGCGATTTCTTTTGAAAAAGGCTGCTACATCGGTCAGGAAACCATTGCTCGCCTCAACACTTATAAAGGAGTGAAACAGCGTTTGTGGGGAATTAAATTAGATGCACCTGTTACTCCCGAAACGCCGATTATTGTCGAAGGAAAAAAAGCGGGTAAAATTACCAGTGCGATCGCAACTCCCGATGGATCGATTGGTTTGGCTTATTTGAAAACAAAAGTCGGTGGGGAAGGCTTAAAAGTAAAAATTGGCGATGCGGTGGGAGAATTAATAGCCCTTCCGTTGTTAACCCATGAATATTATGAAGGAAAACAATCTTAAGAATTTGTTTTTTCTTCTTGAGAATATTCTGCCTGTAACTCTTCTAACTCACGATCGATCGCATTGCGAGAAGACCTTGGAAATGCACTCGATCGGCTTGAATTTCCCGGTTTAAATTGAGTTTGTAGCTGTTCTAATTCTAAATCGATTGAAGTGGGGATCGCTTGCAAATCTTGCAATATTTCCGAGATGGCAGAATAACGCTGACTCATAGCCGATATTAACATCTTATCTAAAATGTTTTCTAATTCGGAATCAATGGGGTGCTGTAAATATTGTTTCCAAATCCATTTTCCTTCCTGTACGTCAAAGAGACCGAAAGGATGCAAACCGGTTAAAAGCGTAATGCAAGTCACTCCCAAACTGTAAATATCGCTGGCATAAGTCGCCCGACCGATCGCCTGTTCCGGGGAAGCAAATCCCTCAGAACCGATCGCCGTTCCCGTCCGTGCGGATGCGCCAAAATCGAGAGTTTTGGCTGCACCAAAGTCCACTAAATATAACAAGCGATCGCGTTGGCGGCGAATAATATTTTCGGGTTTGATATCTCGATGAATGACTTTATTTGCATGAACGAAGGCTAAAACCGGGAGAAGATTTTCCAGCAAAGCACGCACTTTAATTTCATCAAAAACTCCCAATTTTCTTACTTCTTGGGCTAGATCGTCTCCCGCAATAAATTCCTGTACCAAATACTGGCGATCGTCTAAAGAAAAATAAGCCAGCAAATTGGGAATTTGGGGATGATTTCCCAATTCATCTAACTGAGTGGCTTCTCGTTCAAATAACTCCTCGGCTTTGGCGATCGCATTTTTTTCAACAACCCGAGGAAAAAATTGTTTGATAACGCAATAGGGTTTTGAAGGTTTATCCTCGTCAATGGCTAGAAATGTTTTCCCAAATCCTCCTTGTCCCACGGGTTTCAACGTCCGATAGCGGTCTTTGAGTTTTAAAGTTGCCCCACAAGCATGACAATAGTTTCCATCATCGGGATTTTCCGGATCGGAACAGTGGGGATTAATACAGTAGCTCATGAATGAAGAAAGACCCAAAAATATCTTCTCCTTCTATGGTATTCCCGATAAAGCAAAATCAACGCGATCGCTAAATTTCTGCAATAGTCGGATAAGCACGGTTGTATAGAGAGGCTAATTTGTATAATTCTTTTGTATTTTCTCAATAAATGCTTGCCAAACTTCATCGGGAGTCCAAATTTTATCTAAAACTTGTCTGGCCTCTTGTTCATCCACGCGATCGCACAGCCAGCGATACAAATAAACAAATGTTGAAACCCGCATATTCATCGCACAATGTACGAATACTTTACGTTCCGAATTTTGCTGCATGACCTTCACAAATTCTTGAAAATCCTCTAACGTAGGATTCTCCCAAATTACCGGAATATGGACGTATTCCATGTTATTGCGATCGATAATTTCCGCTTCATGAGGAATGGCATTGGTAGAGTTCGAAAGGGCAAGATTGACAATCAGATCGTAACCTGCCTTTTTAACCTCCTCAAACTGTGTTTCTGTGGGTTGTCCCGCAGTCGCGAGGCGATCGTTAATTTGTACGAAATTATAAATCTTATCGAGTTGAGTTTCGCTCATAGTTTTTTCTTTCCCTCCCTCTTTCAAAGGGGGATTAAATCATTTCAAACGATTTCTGTTGAAATTCTGGCGGAATGACCGTGCGATCGCAAGTTACTTTATGGCTTTCTTTGTGCGTTTCTACATCGATCGCGATCGCTTCAAAACGGATGGAAAGACTAGCAACGGGAACGATTAATTGCGTTAGGGTTTCTAGTTCTCCCGCATCATTCCACATAAAATCGACAAAAGCTCGAGGTCCGTCTAATAACTGACGAGTTTCTCGATCTTGTACCCAGAGTTTAACATAAATCGATCCCGAATAAGCAGGCAATCGGACTCGAATTAACACTAATTCTCCGGCTGATAGTTCTCCGTCGGGAACGTCTAAAATTGGCGTTGGGACAAAAAGTTGAGAAGAAAGTACAGACTGTTTTTGTGCAATGAGATTGCCACTTTTTTGTAGGGAAAACTCTGGCTTGATTTCAGAAATTGCAACTTCTTGGCGATTTTTTTCCGGAGGAGGAGAAAACGGCATCGATCGCGAGGTCGCGAGACTTTGGATTCCGACAGGATAGGGCAAACCCGAACTATCGTGCTTGGGTAGAGAAGTTCTCAACTCTTCTTCTATTTCATCCTCTTCGTCATCAACAACAAATTCATGATGGGTCCGATCGATGGTGACTTCGGCAACTTTTGCCTCTTGTTCTTCTGTTTCTTCACCGGGAGTTTGAATTTCTGGCGCTCTTAAGATATCGCTATCTTGTTGCTTTTCTGGAGAAAGATTTTGGTTGTCTTCTATTTCTGCGGCTAACTTTTTCAAAAATTCTGCTTCCTTTGCTAGTTTTTCTAAAATCTCGGCTTCTGACGTTTCATCGCTAAGTTCTAGCTCTTCTGCAATATTGGCTAAAGCCGCGCGTCTTTCTTCTTCTGCCAGTTCTTGTATGACTTCTGCCTTCTCTGCCAAACGTTGAGCCGTTGCTTCTAGATCGTTCTTTTTCTGTTCGTTACTTTGCGATCGTACTGGATGCGCTTGCATCCATTCTACTAATTCTTCGTTGACTTCTTCATCAATTTTCAGTAGATTAATTTGTTTCCAAAATCTACCTTGCATTTGTACTTTTTGAAACGATCGCTCCTTTTTCTCTTCTTCTTTCTCATCGATTTCAGCAATATATTCCGTATCTGGGAGGTCGTTTTCTTCACTTTCAGAAGCAGAAGTATTGTTTTGCTCTAATACAGCCTTTTCGTTCTCAATATTTGAGGTTTTGCTTTTAGCTGTTTCTTCTGTAGGCGCATTTTCTTTGCGATCGCCCGATCTTGTTTCTTGAATGCGATTGTTGTCTTTGCTTTCGACATTAGAAACAAGATTTTCTGTTTCTGAAGATTTTTCTTCTAACGGAGAACTATTCCTGAGGGAATTCAAAAAATCTGGTGATAAGGAAGCGATATTATAAGTATGATATGCAGAATCTCCGGGAAGTGGAGAATTAAAACTCGGTAGGTCGATATTCTTAGTTTTAGCTGTTTTTTTAGTTCGAGATAGAGATAATTTTGGCGGTAAAATTTGCTGTTCGATGGGTTCAAAAGGTCGCGATTCAATTTCGCGTTTGCTTAAATCGAGAAACTCTGCTTTTACCGGTATCGTTTCGCTTTCCCGTTCCTCAGAAAAATGAGAACCTAATTGTTGAACGCGAGCGGGGTCTTCAGTTTCAATAGGATTGGAGATCGCCTCGAGCAAATCGTCCAATCCTGCGGTAATCGAAAAAGTTTGACTGGCCAAACGAGCCGTTTTTTTCGCGCTTCCGTCGCCGCGATCGATAAAAACTTCAAGGATGACTTCTCCTAAAATGAGGCGAGTATCGTACTCGGTGGGAATATCCAATAAATAGTTAAATACGAGGGGGATTGTCGCATCGCTGAGAGGTTGGCAAACGTCGAGTAAGAGTTCCGTACCGTGAGGATCGCGCAATTCATAACGCAAAACCCCTTCAAATCCATCATCGAGAATACTTGTTTGTGCTAGATCGAGAGAGTTAACATGACCGGAAATTAGAAGCGGTTCATCTTTACGTCGAATAAAATGGTCTTGTAATAAACTAATCGATAGATCGTCAGGAAATTTTATTCCCTCTAAATCATCTTTTGTTGCAATAGGAAAAGCAGGAAGCAAATCTTCGGGATCGGAATTTTGTTGCTCGATTTGCAACGCTTGTTGCGGTTGTATTTCGGATTGTGTTTCAGGTTTCGGTTCGGGTTCGGGTTCGCTAACCTGTTGCAAAATTTCTTCTAAACTTTGAATAGATTGCTCTAATAGAGAATGAACATCGTTTGTTATTGGTTGCTTATCATTGTTTGTTGGTTTGGGCCTTGATTTTTTAGCAATTGTCTCTTCTATTTTTTCTAAATTTGCCGCGATCGCGCTTTGACGCGCAACTGAAGTTCGCGACTGATGGGATGAGATCGCCTCTTCCGATTTTTCGAAATTATCTTGTTCCGATTCTGTATTAACTGATGACGGGTGACGCTTCGACAAGCTCAGCGCGCCGCTGGTGACGGGTGACTGATTAGTAACTTGTCGAACAACTTTTTCGGAGGATTTTTTCTCTTGAGGAGACGTCGCACTCTTCTTTTGGGTTTCTCGAAGGGCTTTAGCAGGAATAATGTCTAATTGAACGACTTCTTGCCAAGGCTTCCCTTGTAGTTCGTTCATTTTCCCACAAGTGCAGCGAAATTCCCAAAAACCCGGACGAATGTAGGTAAAAGGAATGGCAATCATCAATCCTTCTTTGGACGTGTGGCAAGTTCGCTTTTGCGATCGCCGCTTGGGGGGAACTTCATCAATGGTACGATGAATCACTCGAATTTCTACATCGACATTAGCACGACAAGATTGGGCAACAATTCGATAGATGCCGGCTTCAAGTTTAAGTCTCCTGCGCTTAAGCGGAAGCCAAGAGCGAGTTCCCTTCTTCTGAATGAGAAATTCCCAAGAGTCCATTGATTGAAGGTGAAGGATGAAGGATGAAGGCTAAAAAGTTATAAGGTTTAAAGGTAACGATTTAACTTTTCATTTGTGCTTTGAGAGTGTCTGTCATGGCTAACAATTGACTTTGCGCGATCGCTTCTTGTTTTTGGGTGTCCATCCACTTCAAATTCACGGTTTGATTTTCCGCTTCGGCATCGCCAATGACCAAACAGGCTTTGGCTCCACTGCGATCGGCGCGTTTGAATTGTTTTTTCAAGGCAGCACCGCTTAGGTCTAATTCTACGCTGAAGTTAAAATAACGCAACTTCTGGGCGAGAACCAGGGCTTGAGCTTCGGCGCGATCGCCTCGGGAGACCAAATAGAAGTCTAATTCCCGTTTTTGTTCGGCTTCCAACTGTTTCAGCAGTAAAACCAAGCGTTCCATTCCCAAAGCCCAACCGACGGCAGGGGTGTCCTTACCCCCCAACTCGGCAACTAACCCATCATACCGACCGCCGCCGCATATCGTTGCTTCGTTGCCCAAACTTTCCGCTTTAATTTCGAAGGCGGTATGGGTATAGTAGTCTAAACCCCTGACCAAACAAGGGTTAAGGCGATAGGCAATTTCGAGATCGCTCAACATCTGCCCCACGCGATCGAAGTGCTGGCGAGATTCATCTCCCAAGTAATCTAAAAGACTGGGGGCATCGGCGACAATTTCTCGGGTGCGCTTGTCTTTGCTGTCTAAAATTCTCAGGGGATTGCGGGTGAGACGATCCTGAGAGTCTTTATCCAATTCGTCCTTATAGGGGTTGAGAAAGCTCACCAAGGCTTCTCGATAGCGCTGGCGATCCTCACCTCGTCCTACTGAATTTAAGTCTAATACGAGGTTTTTTAGACGCAATTCCTGAAAGAGTTGCAGGGCGATCGCAATGACTTCCACATCGGCGCGGGGATCGAGACTGCCGATATTTTCCATCCCGATTTGGTGAAATTGGCGCTGTCTCCCGGCTCCAGGGCGTTCGTAACGAAAAACGGGGCCGGTGTACCACAAGCGATGCACTCCCGCACCAAAATTGTGCTGGATATAAGCACGGACGACTCCTGCGGTTAATTCCGGACGCAGGGTGATAGAGCGATCTCCGCGATCTCGGAAGGTATACATTTCTTTGCCGACCACATCCGTTGCTTCTCCAATCCCTCGCTCGAAAAGTTCGGTTTGTTCGATGATGGGAGGGCGAATTTCTTGATAGATTGCTCTGGCAAAAATATCTCTTGCTGTTGCTTCAATTTGTTGCCAATAGCCGATTTCTTCGGGGAGAATATCTTGCACTCCCCGCAATGCTTGTATTTCACCCATTTTGTTGTTGGTTGTTGGTTATTTTTCTCTCTTTTTCCCTTCTTGGGAGGGGGTTGAGGGAGGTTTGAGCTGTCGGAAAATTGCTTAAAAATTAGGTGCGTTACGCTTCGCTAACACACCCTACCTCGACCTGCAAAAAAATTCGTTTTAGAATTTATTTAAGTTAATTCCGGCTTCTTTGGCAACAGCTTGTAAACCTTTTTTCTGAACGGTTTTTAAGGCTCTAGTGGAGAGTTTTATGCGAACCCAGCGATTGCCTTCGGGCCACCAGATGCGCTTCCACTGTAAATTAGCTTGTTGTAGTTTCTTTGTTCTGCGGTGAGAGTGGGATACGGCATAACCGTTATTGGCTTTTTTCCCGGTGAGTTGGCATCTGCGGGACATGGAAACCTCCAAATTTTATAACTTGACTTGCGATCGCGATCTCCCATCTTACCTCATGTTTTGCCGTCCTGTCTCCCTCGATCTAAAATTTTTGCTGCAAATAGGCTTTTCTCTCTTCGGGAGGGAACTTTTCGATCGCATATCTCAACATGGTTCTCGGCATTTGTGCGGCGTATTTGTCCAAAAAGGCTTTTTCTGTTGCTTCGTCCCGTTTTCCCACCTCTCGCAGCATCCAGCCTACCGCTTTATGAATTAAATCGTGGGGATGGTTGAGGAGAACTTTGGACAATTCTAGGGTTTCGACGAAGCGATCGCGTTTGATGAAATAGTAGGTGGCAATGATGGAGATTCTCTGCTGCCAAAGATTTTGCGATCGCGCTAAGTCGTACAAAACAGAGCAGTTTTTCTCGTATAAGAATGACCCAACGATTTTATAGGCAGAAGTATCCACGAGATCCCAATTATTGACGCGATCGCTACGAGCTAAGTAAAACTGAAAAATCTTGGTTTGGGTTTGGCGATCGGCTTTGGAAAAACGCTCGCATAAAATGACTAAAGCGGTAAAGCGATACTCATGAATTTTGCTGTTTAAAAGGGTTTCAATTTCTGCGAGGGAAAGCGTTTTATATTTTTTGGCAATTTTGCGCTGTTGGGGGACGGTAATGCCTAAAAAGACATCTCCCTCGCCATATTCTCCTTTTCCGGTTTTAAAAAATCGGCTCAGTTCTTTTGCTTTTTGTGGGTTGGCGAGTTGTTGTAGTTCGGTTTCGAGGTTGGCAAGCATTTACTCTAGTCGTGAAAAAATAATTTGTATCGATGGGCTTGGCTCATGCAGCAATGAGAATCGAGCTTGAATGTTTAGGCAATATAAATTTTTGATAAATATTAAAGATTTTATCAGAATAGCAAGGACGAGATGATAAAATTATGATATTCTCGTATGTGAATAACCACAATAGAAATCCATATATACTCCCTAATGATGAGAACCAGTATCTTAGACAAACCTGATTTTATTGTTTTAGGCGGACACAAGTGTGCGACAACATCTTTAAATTACTATTTACAACAGCATCCAGAAATTTATTTGGCTCAAATAAAAGGGCTTGATTTTTTTAATCGAGAAGGAAATCAAGGTGTTAAAGAAAAACAGAACAATATCCCTACAACTATAGAGCAGTACCGAGAACTTTATAATGATATGACAACGGAGAAAGTTGCAGGAGAAGTTTCTAGCGTTTATTTGTATTCAGAAAGAGCCTGTCAAACGATTAAGAAATACGTCCCTAGTACTAAATTAATTGCGATCCTTAGAAATCCTGTAGATAGAGCATTGTCTAATTTTAAGGTTCGTTATAAAGATCCAAAGACGAGAAACTATCAAGATATTTTTGAAGAATCGAAGATTTTATCTTTAGGTCTTTACTCAAACTTAATAAGCATGTACTTTGAAGAATTTGAAAGATCCCAAATCCGCATATTTTTATTTGACGAGGTGACAAAAAAACCAGAGACTTTCTTTCCTTCTTTGTTTGAATTTATTGGTGTCGATCCCAATTTCAAACCAGACTCATCTGTGATTTTAAGGCATGGAGATGAACCAAAGTTAGCTTTTCTGAATTCATTATTACTCGGTCAAAAAAGTTTCATCAAAAAAAGTGCAGGAGCAATCCTGAAGCCTTTTACAACCCCAGATCGGCGACGCGATATATTCTTTAAAGTGAGAAGTATATTGCCTACCAAAAATTATAAAAAAGTCGAAATTCCTCAAGATATAAAAAGAAAATTAGGTGATTTTTATCAAGAAGATATTTTAAAAGTTCAGGATCTGATAGGACTAGATTTATCCCATTGGCTGAACGGTAATTTCTAATTTCATTCATCTTTAGCATTAGTCATAACAAAAGATTTTTCTGAGATATCTTCTAATTAATTAAGCACTATGACTTTTTCAACCCAATGTGCCAATCACCTACAACGAATTAGCACGAATTCCCGCACCTAACAAACCCACCTGCGGATTTAAAATGACGCAAACGGGAACATTATCTAAAACCGGACTTACCCGACCTTTCGTTTTAAAAGCCATCATAAACTTACCTTCTTCGAGAACCGGAAGAATTTTCGCTGCAATTCCCCCCGCAATATACAATCCCCCATAGGGCAACAATTTTAAAGCCAAATTCCCCGCTTCTGCCCCATATACTTCAATAAATAAATCTAACGTTTTCTTGCATAAGAGATCGCCCTTTTCCATCGCCCCCAGCGAAACAATCGCCCCAATATCTGCATCTTCCTTAGCAATTTCTGCCGCAATTTCCGACGATTCGGGGATATCTCCCAAAGACGTTAAAAACTCGTAAATCGCTGCAATTCCCATACCGGAAACTACTCGTTCTACTGAAACGCGCTGCAATCTTCTCACATTATGAAAAAACTTTAATAACTTAAATTCTCGTTCGTTGCGGGGGGCAAAATCCGCGTGTCCTCCTTCCGAAGCGAATACCCGATAACCGTCTCCTTGAGGAATGACAAACCCTTCCCCCAAACCCGTCCCCGCTCCGAGAATGGCAATAGGAGCATTTTTCTCCCCCGGAACATCTTGCAAATGATGGACATCATCGGGTTTAAGTCCGAATATCCCATAGCCGATCGCGGCAAAATCATTAATTAAACTCACCTTAGAGATATTTAATTCTTTTTCCAATCGCCGCCCGTCCAAAACCCAACTCAAATTAGTTAAAGTACACTTATCCTTCTCCACCGGACCTGCGATCGCGAAACAGGCTTTTTCCGGCTGTAATTCTCGCCCTACTTCCTTCGCAGCAGTAGCGAGGAATTCCCGAGCGATTGGCACGAGATCGGCAAAATTCTGACTGGGATACTTCTCCTCAAAAAGTGGTTTTAGTTCACCATCGATCGCCTCTACAGCCTGTAAAATGGTCTTCGTGCCGCCGATATCGCCTGCTAGGAGTAAAGTCATCTTGAAAAGCCGTCCTCTTAATTTTGCCTCGTACTCAAAGATTATGATACCTCCTCAAGATGAAGATTTATGAAAACGATCGATAAACTCGCGTTCTTGCCAGAAATTTCTGGGTTCTCCCATCCCAAAATAAAAGCGATCGCAGTGCTTGTCCTTGGAGTTTTTACCTTCAGTTGCGCTCCGGTTCTCGTCAAGTTGGGCGAAAGTGAAATTAGCCCGACTGCTGTTATGTTTGACCGCTTTTTATTGGCAACTCTGATTTTCGGATTGTGGAATATCTGGCTGAAGATAAAAGATAAGTTTGGCAAAGCAAGAACCGAAAATCCTCCTGCTTATACCCTTCGAACCTTGGGATTATTGTTAGGAGGAAGCATTTGTTTTGCCGCGACTCAATTACTTTGGGCTTGGTCTCTAACCCAAACCAGTATTGCTAACTCATCGCTTCTACACAATTTTACCCCTTTATTTGTCACCGTAGGAGGATGGTTATTATTTGCTCGGCACTTCAATCGCAGCTTTATTATTGGCACGACTGTAACCATTATCGGCTCGCTCGTTCTGGGTTTAGATGATTTTGTCTATGAAATCGACAATATTAATGGCGATTTTATTGCTTTACTTTCGGCATTCTTTTTTGCAATCTATTTTTTGCTACTGGAGGAAGTTCGGAATTTTTTTACACTGGAATCCCTCATTTTCTGCTATTGCACAATAGGAACGATCGCGATCGCCCCATTTCTCGCGATCGGTCAAGATTCGCTCTTTCCTTCTTCTTGGCAAGGATGGTTAATTATTCTAGGGTTAAGCTGCATTCATTTGTTATTCTATGTTACTTCAGCCTATGTCGTTCAGTGGTTATCATCTGGACTCATTGCTTTAGTTTTGCTCGTCGAACCGATTCTGAGTGCAATTTATGCTTGGATTATCTTCTCAGAAGCGCTAGATTTTTGGAATCTCGTTGCTTTTCCTATTATTCTCTTCGGTGTATATTTAGCAACAATTGGCGAACTTTTCCGACAAGATGAGATACCTCGTGCATAAATATCAGCTTGAATTTAACTCATTTGATGCAACATAAAATCAAGTTGCAACCCAATCACTTTTCGATAAGTCTCTACGGTTTTTCTGTCCCACAAATTGTGTCCGGCATCGAGTAAATGCAACTGGCATTGTTCGTCATTGTCTGCAAATGCTTTTAAGGCATGGGCATATTGAGGAAATAAGTTGAAGGGATCGCCCAAACTCACTAGAATCAAAATAGGAGATAGCGATCGCCGCGAAGGATAATTAAAAGCAGGCGTAAAAGTCTTATAACCTTCCCAACTGCGCTCGTGCAACGTCACCCCCGGAGCGTGAAGCAAATCCGCTAAAACGGCGGCTTTCTCCTCCAAATAGCGCACGGTAAACTCAAATAATTCCGGCTCGGGATGGGGGGGGTTAACGGCAATAGCTCCCGCTAAATCGTCATAATGTTGCGCGTACAAAATCGCCGTAATGCCCCCTTGACTGCGTCCGGCCATAAAAACCGGGCGATCGGGATACAGTCGCGACAAGACGAGATGAACGTGGCGAGTCACTGCCATCAAACCCTCTTCGCTGGCAAATTCGAAGGGTGCATCCGAACCCATGCCATTGAGAGGGAGATCCACGGGAAAAGAGGCAACGCGGAAGGTCTCATCGTCGGGTAATAATTCCGTTAGCAAACTTTGATTGCTTTTGCGTCCGCGTCCGCGATTTTTGCTTTTTCTACCGTGAAACGTTCCTCCTACATCACATAAAGTTTCGGCAACGGAAAAGGTCGTTCCCGTTCCGGGTAGGAGGATTTGAATTGCGCGATGATTCTCATCTACCGACTTATTCGGCACTAAAATCCCAGTTCGGGCGATCGGTAAATACAACCTTGTAAAGGGAAGTTTTTGAGCATTATCAGTAGCACCCACTCGACACACTAATTCCTGACGTTCTTGAATCAGACCCCTATCGAGCAGTTCTTGACGACTCAGATGGGGCGTATTTTCCAATTCTTGATTAACCCGCACGAGTTCTTTTAATTGCAAACTCATTTTTTTGAGAAATTAAGG
Source organism: Cyanobacteria bacterium SBLK (assembly GCA_017746715.1). Taxonomy (GTDB): domain Bacteria; phylum Cyanobacteriota; class Cyanobacteriia; order Cyanobacteriales; family Spirulinaceae; genus CCY15215. Next base: position 25,798 of record JAGHZQ010000067.1, on the reverse strand, counting down.
TTTACGATAACAATTAATAATTGACAATTGACAATTGACAATTGATAATTGACAATTGTTCATTGAAATGACGGGGTTATATTGCTAACTTTGTAGGCTTGCAGACAGATCGGATCGTCATAAATCGGCATCACTTTAGAATCGAGGAGCGTCCATCGCGCGATCGCTTCTTGGAGCTCGGGCAAAAAACTCTGACGTGCGGTGAATACTACGATTCCTTCAGATTCGATACTGCGTTCGAGGATGCTCAATTCATCAGCACCCGCATGATTGACGGCAAAAACTCCCGTAGCAATAATACCACTAACCTTTTCCAAGGTTTTAAAGCGATCGTCGCCGATCGCGCAGCAAACCAAGGTTTGATATGCCGTCGTTTCAGATGCTTTAGCCAGCATGGCAGATGAGATATCGATCCCGATTATATTTTTAAAGCCCGAGGCAGCCAAAGCCGCTCCGACCAAGCCCGTTCCCGCTCCCACATCTAAAATAGTATTTTGTTTGTCATTTAAATGTTCTGCGAGCATGAGTGCGGCAGCAACGGGAACGGATTGCCAAACGCCTTTAACATCCGTTTCGTAAGTCTCTGCCCAGCGATCGTAGTTGGTTCGCAATTCATCGAGACTTTGACTCGAACAAATCCACTCTAACCATTCGTTTGATTGTACTTGAGACATTTCCTTTTTCTGCAAAAAAACTAACCTAGATTAAATTGCCCGGTTTAGCTGCCTCGAGATAGTAACGGCCAAAACGATTGGCCAGAAATTCCTCTAGATGAATTTGCTCTTGTTTGAGAAAACCGCGATGAGAAATTGTGCCATTGAGATACATATCCAAGACAGCACAGAGAGACGCAGCAGTGGTTAATTGGATCGCACTCCAAAACTCCCCTTTGAAACTAATAGGGTAAATCTTGCGAGCATCGCTAATCTGTTGTAAAGAGCCATTTTTCCAACCCGTGACGGCGCAGAAAATAACCACAACATCTTGTTTGGTAATGGGAATTGCATTTTCCAAGATTTCTTTTAACAGTTCGCGGCGATCGCTCAAACGCAATTCTCGGGTTAAAAATGCCATGAGATCGCGATGACCGGGATAGCGCACGCTTTTATAATTGAGGTTGCCGGTCGAACTGGCTAGGGTTTCGCAGAGAGTTCCCAAACCGCCAGAAGTATTAAAGGCTTCGTATTGCACGCCATCTAAAGCAAAATGTTCGATTTCTTCCAAGGGCAGTGCTTCGCAGAGAAGGCCGTTCCGAATCACCTCGCACGGGTTGCAGTATTCGTTAATCAATCCTTCTGTAGACCAAGTCAGATTGTAAGCGATTCGATTAGAAGGATATTGGGGTAATGCACCGACCCGCATTTTAACCTCATCCAATTTCTCAAAACCGCTATAGAGATGATGAGCTAAAATACTGATAAATCCGGGAGCCAGACCGCATTGGGGGGCAAAAATTAAATTCTCGGACGCGGTTTCGGTAATTGCACGAACGCTCCGAGTCGTTTCCACATCTTCGGTGAGGTCAAAATAGCTCGCCCCTGCTTTTGCAGCCGCTCGGGCGATCCCGGCATTGAGCCAATAGGGACAGGCCGAAACGATCGCATCGCAACCCTGTAATTTTTCTGCAATCGCCGCTTCGTCGGTGACATCAATAACGAAAGTATCGACTGGGATTAATTCGGTCAAACATTCCAAGGAACGAGGATCGATATCGCCGATCGAAATGTTGTAATCGCCGCTATGGTAGAGAAGTTTGGCGATCGCCGAGCCTATTTTTCCGGTTCCCAATATTGCTACGTTGTACACGATCTATTCCCTCTAGTGCAAAAAACAAAAAACAGTTTAAGTGAACGCAAGAATCGAGACTTGAGAAAAAAGACAAAGATAATCCAACTCAATCGTCTCATAATACCGAGCTTATGCCAACCGAAAAAAGAATCTATCCAGTTCGTTATCTTGATTGACGGAGTTATTTAACAAATTTGCTCTACCCTGATGGAATTCTCTATCCTTCAGGATTATCCTTTCTCATTGATTTGGCGTTACTGATTAAAAAGATGCGTTTTGATGTTGTTACGCTTTTTCCCGATTTTTTTACCTCTCCTTTAAAAGCAAGTTTATTGGGAAGAGCTTTAGAAAAACAAATTGCTACGGTTAATTTAGTCGATCCCAGAGATTTTACCACTGACAAACACAAGCGCGTCGATGACGAACCCTATGGGGGAGGCGTGGGAATGCTCCTCAAACCCGAACCCATTTTCGCCGCTGTAGAATCCTTACCCGTATTTCCCCGCCGGGAAATTATTCTCATGTCACCCCAAGGGCAACCCCTGAACCAAGAAATCTTGCTAGAATTGTCGCAAAATTACGAACAGCTCGTTCTCATTTGCGGTCACTATGAAGGAGTAGACGATCGCATTCGCCAACACCTGATCGATCGCGAAATTTCCCTCGGGGATTTTGTTCTAACTTGCGGGGAAATTCCCGCCCTTGCCTTGCTCAATGGAGTCGTGCGCCTGCGTCCGGGTACTGTAGGGAAAGAAGAATCCCTCAAAGCGGAAAGTTTTGAAGAAGGATTGCTCGACTACCCTCAATATACCCGCCCTGCCATTTTTCGAGATTGGGAAGTTCCCCCAGTCCTGCGATCGGGAAATCACGCCGCGATCGCCCAATGGCGAAAAGAACGGCAAATCGAAAAAACCCGCACCTGTCGTCCCGATCTTTGGGAAATTTGGCAGAAAAACAATGAAGGAGATTCCCCCTCGGGGGCTTCAAATTTGGAGAACAAATCATTAAGATGAACGTCAGGGAAAACACTCAACCCTTGGCTTCGATTTGAGAGCGTCCCGACCGGCACAAAAGTTTGATTTTTCTGCGAACCGAGTAATTTATAGCATACTGTTTACCAATTATTTATTGATGAAATTCCTGCACAAATTAACGGCAACCTTAACAACAGCCATTCTGTTGTCTTGCGGAATGTTAACTCCCGCACGCGCGGCTTATACCTTTAACAAAGTCGAGGTGGATCAGCGCCGCTTTGTGGCGATCGCGACTCCCTTTGGGGTCGGTCGGCGCTATTACAACCTGATTATCATGGAACAGCAAGCCAATGGTCGCTCTTGTTGGCGGGAGTATGGCGACAATCCAACTTTTATCGAGCCGACTTGGGAAACCTTTGATTTTACGGGCATATGCGGTCGCAGTACCGATAGTAACGGCTACTCCATGCGGGTCAACGATAACGATATGGGGGCGCGTTTCATCCTCAGTGTCGTCCGTCGGGGGGATGAATTGGTGTTAATGGCCAATTCCATCCGAGAGCGCACTTATGTAGAAATCGGTCGGACGCGAGGGATGGATAATGGCGAACGCTATCTGAAAATTCACCTGGATCCCGGTTGGCGTTTCACCAAACGAACCTATAACGGGCGCTTGCTCGGTCACGTCTATCTCACTTCCGATAGCAGTACCGCCAATATTCCCCCCGCCCGCGATCCTCGCCCCAGTACTCCCCCCGCCAATACTCCCTTACCTCCCGCCGATCGCGAGTTAATTTTCACCCCCGAGTCTAATTCCAGGCCGAGTAACTCGACTCCAAGCCCTCGAACCACTGTTACCCCTCCCCCCCCTCGGCGACCGATTAACGTCAACTCTCGTCCCACGAATCCCAGTACGGCTTTAGAGCGATCGATTCCCACATTTGAGTAGGGAGAGGAGAGAGATGAGAAAGGGTGGAGAGAGAGTAGGGAGAAAGAAAAAATTCATTCTTCATTCTTCATTCTTCATTCTTTCTTACCAATCCATCCCCATAATTTGGGGAATCATTTGTAAAGTCCCGATTCCCAACTCTTCCGAATCGACGGCGCGAGTTTCGAATAAAGCTAACATATCTTTGAGTTTGGGTTTGCCCCTGGATGCTCCGGTGACTCCCATGGCCAAAACCAAACCGCAATGACCTTTAGTTTTTTTGAGGCGTTGCGTCCAATTCTTTTTTGCCCGGATATGAGTGGGATCGTCTCCAGAATATTCAGAAAAAACGTAGATAACCCCTCCGCCTGTTTTGACCACCCCTAAATCGTATTCGGTATCCGTCAGGGGATCTTCCCCTGGAGTAAAGGAGATGGCTTCGATTCCTCCTTCATTTTGAATGCGGACGATCGTGTCTTTGGCTTTGGGGCGCGAGGTTTGAATGAGAATGATGGGTAAACCTTCTCCTTCTTCAGGGAACTCTAGAGATTGATTATAAGCTCGGGGATTGGTACGAACGAGTTCCACTGTTGACCAAGGAAGCATGCCAATACTGACAAAGGATTTGTCTGGAAACAAATCGTCGCGAATTTCCGGGAAATCTTCGCCGTCTTCTTCGCCGATGCCCATGCTCAAGAGTTCGTTTGTTAAATCCGGTAGTGTCGTGATGCCAATCTCTAAAGTTTTGACCGGAGAATCGGTTGCGGGCAGAGCGATCGCGTAGGATTTCTTTAATACCGGAACGCGATCTTCGACTTCTATGCGATCGCTGCATTCCTCAAAAAACGCCACCAATGCTTTCAAAGACGCATAAACCACAATCGCTTCTTCTTCATCTAAAAACGGTCGCAATCCTTCATAAGGGTGCAAGCTGCCAAAGATGGGAACGATATCCTCGAGGGGCAAATCTGCCAAATTGTCATCTTCATCCTCGGGATCGAAATCAACATCTTCGTCGGCCTCGTAATTGAGAAACAAGCAATCTTGAGATAAAAAAGCGCTTTCTAAGGCTTCCATGGAATGCTTTTCAATGGCAGAGGCACGGAAGCGCTTGAGAGAATCTAAAGAACGATAGAACAATACGCCGTATTCTTGTCCCAACATTCCCAAAAGGGTGATGTATAGGGTTTCGATATCTCCATGATTCACCTCGATGGCGAGAATATCGCAATCTTCAAAATATTCCCAAGGGGCAATCTTCCACAGTTCGTCGGATGCTTCTCGCAATCGCTTGGCATATTGTGGGGGCAAGCGAGGCGGACGCGCACTTTGAAACTCGGCGAAACTGCGAAATAATTCGTCAATGATGGGCAATTCCGGCACGTAATCGATCGCGATTTCGAGATTTTGCAGGGCACCGCGCAAGAAAAATTGGATTTCGCGATCGCGCACGACAATTTTTTTCGGTCTCGAAGGTCGTCCCGGGCTTTGAGGACTTTCAATGGCCCGCAAGAGAGTGCGAGCGATCGCTTCTACGCCAATTTCCGGGGAAATGATTTCCATGGCTCTCACCATCCCTTCAGAACCATCTACCCAAAGAATGCAATCTCCACCTTCCTCCTCCGAACTCGACTCTGAAGCCAATGCTGTCAGCGAGCGTCGATCTCCCTCCCACACACTAGGACTTTGGGGAATTTTTTTCAATCGACGCAGAGTATTTAGGGGGAGATTGCTCATACTTAGCCCGTCACCTTATAACCGATGCAATTAACGATGCAATTAATCTACTGTAGCGCGGAACAGTCCGATCGGTCATCAGTTATCCGTTATCGGCGATCGGCGATCGCGATCGCCAAACTACCAATCATCATTGCGAGAGAGAAACCCCTACAATAGATATTGTAAAATGCTCTTATGTGCAAAGACATCGAGATTCCCATCATCAATTTTTAGGAGTTCTTATCGCCATGACTCAAGCCACCCAAGCCCCACAAAAGGGAATTCAACTCACTCCTGTTGCCCTAGAACATTTATTAACACTGAGAAACCAACAGGGACAAGACCTCTGTTTGCGAGTTGGGGTTCGCAATGGCGGTTGTTCTGGAATGTCCTACATGATGGATTTTGAAGATCCGGCAAACATCCGAGATGATGATGAAGTTTACGATTATGATGGCTTTCAAATTATTTGCGACCCCAAAAGCCTGCTTTATCTCTACGGTTTGGTTCTCGATTACAGTACGGCTTTAATCGGTGGCGGTTTTGACTTTACCAATCCCAATGCCAATCAAACCTGCGGCTGCGGTAAATCCTTCGGAGTCTGAAAAGATCTGAAAACAAAGGATGAAGGGTGAAGGATGAATTTCCTATTCTTCCCCCTCTCTCCAATCTCCCCAATCTTCCCCCTCTCCCCACCCTTTCCCCTCTCTCAATCATGGTTGAATCAGTTGCTTCTCTCTATGAAAATGGCTTAGAGCGCTACAAAAATGGAGAAAGCCCGGAATCTCTCATTCCCGTTTTTAAGGAAATTTGCGATCGCGCCAAGAAAAATGCAACGGCTTGGTCGAGTTTAGCTTGGCTGTATCTTCTGGTCGATAAACCCCAACAAGCCCTCAAAGCCGCCCAAAAAGGGGTAAAACTCGATAAAAATTCCCCCCAAGGTCGCATTAATCTGGCCCTCGCGTTATTAGATACGGGGACAAAAGGCGTGCGCGATCATATTGAAGCGGTTCAAAGGGTGATGGCTTTCAGTGCGGAAGTCCGTCAAGAAATCCAAGAAAATATCCAAGATGGCTTGGAGCGAAAGCCCGATTGGGATAACCTGATCCGCATTCAAAAATGGCTATTCGAGTAACTTCTGGCTAATACCCAACCTACTCGGCGAGCGATCGGTCAAAACAATTCAAAAATAGTCATCGATCGTTGTTCATCGATCGTTATTCATTGAAATGGTATCTTCTAAAATTCCTTTAATTGGACTCAAAGCCGATCTTTTTCGCCATCCTCTCGATCTAGCGGCAACCAATGCCCTAAAACAACTGCCGGGTATGGATGTTGCCATCCGGACTCTATTGGGTTCTGTTGCTGAGGAATTGTTTTATTTCAATAACATTGCTGCGAGTGTGCGGGTGAGCGATCGCCAACTCCCTCACCTACACGATTTGTTGTTAGATGCCTGCAAAATTCTCGATCTCGAACCCCCCCAACTTTATCTTCAGCAAAATCCCGTCCCCAATGCCTACACCTTTGCCATGCGCGGGAAAAAACCTTTTATGGTGCTGCATACTTCCCTCGTGGAAATGCTAACCCCGGAGGAAATTCAAGCAGTTATGGCTCACGAATTGGGACACCTCAAATGCGAACACGGAGTTTATTTAACCCTCGCCAATTTAATTGTGCTGGCTTCGAATATTTTGCCCATTTGGGGATCGTTAATCGCTCAATCTTTGCAGGAGCAAATGTTAGAGTGGTTGCGCTGTGCCGAATTTAGTTGCGATCGCGCTGCCCTCCTCGCGACCCAAAACCCCCGCACGGTTATGTCGGTGTTGATGAAATTGGCAGGCGGATCCCCCAGTCTCGCGCCCATGCTGAATCTAGATGCGTTTATCGCTCAAGCCAAAGATTACGACGAAATGAGCGCAACAGAGTTGGGAGAAATGCTGAAAACCGCCCAAGGCAGTCAATTAACCCATCCCGTCCCCGTCCTCAGAGCCAGAGAGATCGAACGTTGGGCCAGTTCTCCTGCTTATCAGGACTTGCTAGATGGGGGCAAATTGGGTTATAATGGCAAAACTGACAAAAATCCGGGCAAGTGGCGGAATTGGTAGACGCACTACACTCAAAATGTAGCGGCCTCTGGTCATGAGAGTTCGAGTCTCTCCTTGCCCATTCAATAGAACTCGATTCAATAAAACTTGATTCAATAAAACTTGATTGATAAGCCTTTGAGCGAATGACTCAATCTTGCGTTTTTCAACGTGACTCACTTCTTGCTCAATTGCAGCGAGCGAGTATAAAAAGTTGTAATGTAAACCTTATAGAAGCCTTCCCAACAGAAGGCGCAAGCAAAATCCCCCAATACAATCTTGAAAAGTCCTCGACGAAATGCGAGCGATCGCCTCTTGACAGATTTGTATTATTCTCGTAGTATTGAATAGAGCCATCGCGCCAAATATTTTTGCAGGCTAAGAGACGTAATAATTAACGAAAAACAATGTAAGTCCTTATCTTCCGTTTTTAACCAACAATTTCTCTATCCATAAAGTGCTTGCGCGACCCAACCAGAACGCGCCTACATACTAAGTACGAGAGGAAAGATGGCGCTATCAGATAGCGTGCGTGGGGAACGGGGAGTGCGAAGAACCCGATAGGTAGGCTTAGAAGTAGCCATCCTTGAAAGAAAGTGTAGTAACTCATCGGCGGAGTCCCCCTAGTATCTGAGAAAACGCGAATGCGCGCCTGACTTTCACGCAAGTCTTTATAAGAGTCCCCTTGGCAAGGGGGATAAGAGGGAGATTGGGGAATTTAGGGGGCAGATGCGTAAGTCGAGAAAGAGAAACATTGAAACAAGCAAAGCCGTCTATCATTTAATTAGTCCTGTTCTCCTTGCCGTCCTCAATACCCGCCATGTCTTCCGTGTTTCAGGAATTTCAACTCTCCATCACGCCTCTGGAAAACGACGATTATCTGGTACGCACCGAGAAAGTCGCCCCTGGGGTTCCCCTCGCAGAAGAACGATTGCACTGGCCGGTAGGAATGTGGCTCGATCGCGCCAAGCAACTGATGAACGATCCCATGCTTAACCTCATTCAGGGGGACGGCTCGCCGCAAGATGATTTTCTCTTCATTACCGGACAACTCAATAACGGCTCCACCCAAGAAGCGACCCTCAATCTCGCCAGTTTGGGACAGAACCTCTACGAAGAACTTTTTCGGGGCAGCTTACGGGATAGCTGGATTGCCGCCCAAAGTATCGCCTATCACCATCGTTCCGTCCTGCGCCTGCGCTTGGGGATTAAAGGGACTCGCCTCTCTCGCATCCCTTGGGAAGTCCTCCACGCCAACCGCAACGACCCCGGAGAGCCTCTTTTTCAACCCCTCGCGACGGGTACCGATATCGCCTTCTCTCGCTATCAAATCGGCAGTCCTTTTTCTGCTAATGCCCGAGGCTCGATCGCCAACCCCGAACAACCTCTACGAATTTTAATGGCGATCGCGGAACCCGACGATCAAGAAGGTCTCGCCCTACAACAAGAGGCGTTACATTTGAAAGCAGAACTCGAACGCAGCCCCCGAGAAGGCTATCCTAAACTAGAACTCACAATACTAAAACAACCCGGACGAGAGGAAGTCACTCAAGCTCTCGAACAAGGGAACTATCAAGTCTTTCACTATGCCGGACATAGCGATCTCGGGGAATCTGGCGGCGATGTCTATTTAGTCAGTCGGACGACGGGATTGACCGAACGCCTTTACGGGGAAGATTTGGGGGGTTTGCTGGCGAATAATGGCATTCAGTTAGCCGTGTTTAACTCCTGTCGCAGTGCGGATACGGCATTGGATGAAGGAGATGGCGATCGCAATCTGGCCAGAACTCTTGTCAAACGCGGAATTCCTGCCGTGCTGGCCATGGCGGAACGCATTCCCGACGAGGTAGCGCTCACTTTAACCCGCCTCCTCTATCGCAATCTTGTTTGCAGCTATCCTATCGATCTGAGCCTCTCTCGGGCGCGACAGGGACTTATCTCCGCCTATGGATCTAACCAATTGTACTGGGCGCTTCCCGTTCTCTACCTTCACCCCGACTTCGACGGCGTATTAGTCCCCGGACAAACCAAAACAGAAGGATTCGATCCCTTGGATATTTACGATCCCGAGGATATGCCCATGACGGGGTTAACGGGGCAAACAGCATGGCTAGAAGACGATCTCGCCGAAGATTTTGACGACGAAGACGAGTATCTCATGTCTTCTTCTCCGCGAGATCGCTCATCCTATGAAAGCACCAACAATCGTCCTGTCGGGCAGGAAATGGAAGCAGAAGAAGAAAGTTTTGTACGCGATATTTTGAGCGAATTTGAGGGGGAAGAGGCAAAAGGAGAAGCAACAGGCAATAGGCAACAGGCAACAGGTGGAGAAGAGGCAACAGACAACGGACAACAGGCAACAGATAATCAGTCACCCGTAGGGACGTTGCCAGCAACGTCCCTACCTCGGTGCAAAAAGAATAAAAATTCTCTGAAAACATTACTATTTGCCGGTTTTGGAGCGATCGCGATCGCGGGAAGTGGTTTGGGAATTTTGTATGGATCCAATACTTATTTCAATCGGGATGCCATCGATACAACCCGCCAAAACAAACCCCTCGATCTGGAAACTTTGGACTTTGAGGATGTGAATACCGATCGCGTCACCAGTCTGGCGATCGAGCAATTTAGCGAAGGGAACATCGCAACTGGATCGGCAGCAGTCAAGGCTTTACTCGATCGCAATGCCCTTCCTTTCGCCGAATCTGCCCTCGCCGTCATTCCTACTGCACAACTGGACGATCCGGAGATTAGTTTTTTGCGCGGTCGTTTGGCATGGCAGGCGATACTTACAGGAGATGATACCTATCACGTTAGCGATGCCCGTCGCTATTGGGAAGTCGCCGCCAAAGGCAAACCCGACTCGATCGCCTATAAAAATGCCCTCGGATTCGCCTATTATGCTGAAGGACAAACCAATCGCGCCAACCAAGTGTGGTACGATGCCCTCGCTTTAAGCGACGCGCAAGGGGACAATCCGGATTTGTTGCAAAATGTCGATCTTCTCGATACCTATGCGGGTTTGGCTTTAGGACTGCAAAAACTCTCAACGGAATCAACCCCCGACCAAGGGAAAATTCTCGCCGATAAAGCGCGAAAATTGCAACAGACCGTGATGAATGCGGCCCCTCTGCAATTTCAGGCTCAAGGGTTGAGTCAAAATTGGCTATGGTCGGAACAAGCCATTCAAGATTGGCAGAAATTGTAGCGATCGCAGTTTTGAGCTAAAAATAAAAGTTGAGTTTCAGTAAGAAAGGATAATGAACAAAAAACTCATCTGGTATATCAAGGCTCAAATTGGCGTACTCTTGTTTCCCGCAGGCTTGTGTCTATTCGGTCAAGCCGTTGCCAATCGCATTGCTGGCGATCCTTGGTTTTGGTTGGGAACGGCAAGTTTGGTGGCGATTAATGCTGGGGTTGGCTTGATGATTGATAGCGGTTTATTTGCCGGATTTCCCAAGGACGATTAAATCGAAAACCGATAATTTTCTCTCTTGATAAAAAAATAGCCGGAAAAAAGAGCGATCGCTTTGCTTTGAAAAGGCGATTGCTCGTCCTTTCAGAATTTATTCGGAGCGAACGCAATTAGACTCAGTAATTTTACTGATTATTGGGGTCAGAAAATCGCCGATCGCTGCTAAAACAGAATATTTTTACTTAAAAACTTAGATATATTTCCTGTCAGAAAATAGCTCCTCTCTGACGCTATTTTATCTAAATTAGTGATTATAAAATTGGATTTACAATTTCACTTTTCAGAAAGTGTTGTAACCAAAAACAAGAAATAATCGGCAAAAACTGTGAAAGCGATCGGCAAAAACTATGACTGAATTTGCTTGATTTACTTAACCAATACTACCATTGACTATCTTATAGTAGAAGAGTAAGAGAGTCAAGTTAATCGAGAAAAAAATGAATAAAAAAAAACCAGATTCCGGAAGCAGCGTTAATTTTAATGTTGCTTCTGGTCGGGATTCAATGACCGTAAACGGCGCGTATCAGAACGCGACAACAACGCAAAACTTTTGGATTTCCATGTCTATTATTGGCACGATTTCCATTGGAACATTAATTGGTACGGCAAGTCTGGCATTATATCTGTTCCAAAATCGAGAACAACCTAAAACGGATTCCTCCCCTTCTCAACCTACCTTAATCGATCGCAATACTGAAAACCAATAAATTGCGATCGAATCCTTGAAATAGGGGGCAGTATCTATCGATCGTAACGGTTCTAAGAAGTCAATAGCAAAGAATACTCAACTCATTTTCTTTCGCTGGTCAACTGTCACGGTATACCCTCTATGTCTCGAAAGTTTCCTCCTAAAATTGTAAAAATCGCAAAGAAACAGATTGCTCGTAGAGATATTAACCACTATCACAATCATAGCGATCCGATTCCGATTCTTTTGATTTTTTGTCTCTTTATCTTTCTAGTTTTTGCGTTTGTTCTAGCTTTATTAGTACTGTCTGGAAAGTGGCGCAATTCTCAAGAAAATAATACTGGGAACGAACAAAGTTTTAATATTTTTGTCGAACCCATCGAGTTTTTTGAGGCACGCCATACTATTTTTGTCTCCTCCGCAGATCGCAGTCTATTTTCTTTCCCTCACCGACAAGATTTTTCTTTCAATTTCCAAGATTTTCAAATTGTTCCTCAAACTCATCTTGTAGAAATTGCAGAGATGCACGCGAAGGTTGAGAAAGGGAACGATAAGAGTAATTATTTTTTAGCACGCAATCGACGAGATCGCATCGATCGCCTTGAAGGCTTAACCGTTAATTTCCCCGATTTTACCATAGTTGCAAATCGTCCGGCCCATCCGAACGCATCTGGCGATCGCGCAACGGATCTGCGGGCGTTTTTCCCGGTTTCCCGAGATTTCGATGGGATCGACCTCTTCTTAAATCGCGATCGCGTTCTGACGTCGATCGACCCGGCCAAAAATCCCACGATAAAACGCTTAGATCGCAACGATCTTGTTGAGTTTCAACCGCAACTTAATACAGATGAATTTTCCGCTCGAATTGCGATCGCCAATCGACAAGCACCGACTTTTTTACCATCGCCGGATAAGTCATCCAAACCCATCCCGGAATCAACCAATGGATGGAGTGCGATTGTCATTTTTTTGTTCGCAATCTGTTGCCTTTCTCGCCAGAAAAAATAGCGATCGCCCGATATGAGCGATCGTGTTATGCTTTAACTGCAAGATCGGCGCTCGTTTATCTATCGAAGAGCGAACCCGTTCGCTCGCGATCTCGTTAATAAGTTCTTGGCTTCACGATCTTGCCCCGACTCAAAAAACCGAACCCGCAAAATCCCTCGTAATTTTTATTCTTTAGTCTCTCTAAGCTCGATGAAATATAAAATATTAGCCGTATTTTCTCTGTTAGCTTCTCTGGCGATCGCCGCTCCTACCCGAGGAGAAAATCCCGATCACGTCGCTCAGTTAAGAGAAACCAAAATTTGTAACAATTGCGATCTCAGCGAAGCCGATCTGAGCGGCGTGGATTTGCGTTCTGCAAAATTGCAAGGGGCTAATTTAATTAAAGCCAATTTAAGCGGTGCCGATCTCAGCCGTTCGGATTTAACGGGGGCGAATTTCACCCTCGCGAACTTGGAAGGGGCAGATCTGCGATTTTCTCTCATCAATCAAACCATTTTTGCAAAAGCCGTTCTCAGCAATACCGACTTTAGAAATTCCGATGTCAGGCGATCGATATTTGCCGCCGCAAAATTAAATAATTCTAATTTTCGCAATGCCAATCTCGCCCAAGCGGATCTGAGCGAAACCGACCTTTCTCAAAGCAATCTTTCCCGGGCGAATTTAATTGAAGCCAACTTGCGAAAAGCCGATCTCAGCAACGCGAATTTACAAAACAGTCGGATCAATAATGCGAATTTAAGTTTGACCAATCTGACGCAAACAAATTTTACCAGTGCCAATCTGCGCTATTCTTCTTTGATTCGCGCAGTGATGTTGCAAACGACTTTGAGCCAAGCGAATTTAGGAGGGGCAAATTTACGCGAAACCCAAATGAATTCCACCAATTTACGCAACGCGGGTTTAAGGCGTGCCAATCTCCGACAGGCTAATATTTGGGACAGCGATCTCAGAAATGCAGATCTCGCTTATGCCGATATGCGAGATGCAAACGTGTTTCAATCGGACTTACGCAATGCCAATTTAACGGCGGTAGAGTTGGGAACCGTCATTCTGTGCAAATCTCAAATTCCTAACGCTTATACGTCCGACGGAGGGCGAGGATCGTCCGTTTCCGACCAAGGATGCCGCCGTCGCGGAGAACAACAAAATGATGGCTGATTTTCACGAGCAATGAGGTCATCATTTCGAATTTTGCATTGGTAATCTTGAATTGAGTTGACTCTCCCCTAAGCTGGAGAGTTTATACTGCTCTCATGCAAGCGTCCCATTCAATGGCATGAATCAATCTCAATTGAGGCGCGATCGCGTTTCTCGTTCGCGTCGGTTAATTTTAGTCAGTCTTTCAGCTCTACTGTGGCTATACTCTTCTCAGCCTGCTTTTGCTCATTCCGGGCATTCCCATCAGCGCAAGACTCCCACGCCTTCATCTACACCAGAAATATCACCAACGGATATGGATGAGGAAATGAGGGAATATCCCGATCGTCCCGCAACAGAATCATCTGTCTCAACAAACGAGGAAATTTTACCGGCTTCCACTTCGATCCGAGAAATCGCTCCCTTGGCAGACAATCCAAGAGATTCAACCCCAAAAACCGAGCCGATCCCGCTACTGGGAGAGGGACTATTGGCATGGCTATTCATTGCACCGATTATTTTAATGTGGCTCAAACGTAATTATCATCAATCTCGCAGCAAAAAATGAAAAAAAGAACAAAAATGCAAACAGTGGGAACGATTCTTTTTCTCAATGTTGCCCCCACCAATTCCCAAATTATTCATGCTGCCGACGATCGCAATCGGGTTTTTCGCTCTCGGGATAGCGGTCAAAGTTGGGAAATTTTAAGTTAACTTTTGTGAATTATGCCAATTGATCGAGGGCGCTTGCGCCAACTGCACTATCGTTTTGCACCAATTTTTTTCTTTCCCGTACTGTTAACTGTCCTGACGGGTTCTTTGTTTCAAATTGCCGTTTTAAGCGGACAAGGAGACACTTTTTCTTGGTTGTTGGCATGGCATCGCGGTCACTTCGGGCGCATTAATTTAGAAGTAATCTACCCTTTTCTCAACGCATTTGGGACATTGATGCTGGCGATGACGGGACTTTTGCTCTGGTTTCAAACCCGCCCGCATCGTTAGGCCGATTTTAAGGCTGAAAGCGAAAACTCGTTTAAACGGGTTAGGAAATTGTGAGAATTCTAGCCTGCTTTAGCTTTGAGCCAAAAATTTGAATTCTTGGGACTTGGCAAATTAGAATTGAGATGCACCTAGTTTTTCTCTTCTCACTCAACTAAATCGAGCTTTTTCAAACGCGATCGAATGCCTCCGGGCTGTCGTTGAAAATAGTTAGCTAAATCTTGAATGCTCATTCCGTCTCCAAAAAGAACGCGCAGTTCATCATCATCCTTCATCGTCCATTTTTCATAGGCTTGCGGATGTTGCTCTTTCAGTCGTGCCAAGCGATCGCCAGTGGAATTTCGAGGGCGAACCGCACCCTCTACATTTTGTTTAAAATCTTCGAGAGTTTGTTCTAATAATTCTTGCAAAGTTCGACGAAGTACGGGCAGCGATCGCCGCTCTTCCGGACAACAATCCCAACAAGTTTTCACGGCTTGATTGATTAATGGTTTCACGGAAAAAATGATTTTGTTTTTCGATAATTCTAAATCGCGATTGCGAGCAAAAATATTAGAATCCGCAGTAAAAGTATTTCTGGTTTGCTTGAGAAAGGCTTTAACATAAGTTGCATTAATGACAGCCGATACTAATTTATAACAATAGAAAGATTCGTCATCAGCTATTTGAAAGGGTTCGCCCAAACTGATAGTAAATAAAAATTTGTCGGGAGCGAAATTTTCCAAATTAAGTTGCTCGATCGCTTCTTTGCAGCTATATTCACCATCATCAAGCCTCTTTAATAAATTTCTCCAATAAGAATCGGTAATATTTAAGTTATATTCAATTCCGTTCAGGGCAAAGATAACTCGAAATTTTCTTTTGTTTGAGAAAGTATCGATTTTCCAAATAATGTGTTTGGGTTTGATTAAACATAGGGAAGCACTGGACGGATCGTTTTGCAACCTTTCTAAGGAAATGCGATCGCTTTGAGTACCGAGCAAAGTGGAAGAATGATTTGCTTTTTGAATTTCTTTTTTAAGTAACTGATTTAACTGTAGGGTTGTCGGCCAGCCGACAAATTCCCATTGGCGATCGCTAACAATCCAATTTTCTGGTTGATGATTGCGAGAGTGGGGACGATCGCACTCGATCTTGAGAATGCTAAAAAGTTCCGGTTTTCGCCCGCAGGCTAAAGTATAATGCTCGTCGTAGAGCGTTCCTTCCCCTTGTGAAGAAACGGGTCTGAGCCATCCCGAACCATCGGTTTTAAATCCTGCGATGCATCGTCCGCCATGCTTTAGAGAATTAGCAAGACAGATAATTTCAAATGTAGGCATAGCTACTTGCAATTGTAGAATACACTCGAAATTAAAGTTTAACCGAAAATTCTCGACACGATCGCCTTTGATGAGGGAACTTTAACATTGAGTTAATACAATTGCAGACATAAACGAGAAACAAGAGAACTCATGCAGAAGCGCATCGGGTTGGTCTTTGTCATTATGTCAAAAATCGCGAGTAGCGAGAACGGAGCTCGTCTCAAGTCTTAAACAACCGTTTATTCTCTCTCCACCCAACGAAAGCGATAGGGTTCGTCTTCTGCCCCCCAAATGCGATCGCCTTCTGCATTAAAACCCCGATCCCACGTATCCATTCCATCTGCGTGTAAAATAATTGTATTAGTCATTCTCGTTGCACCGCGATAATGAGTCGGACACCCCTCTTCTGGGGTTTTTCCAACATAGGTATCTTCTACGAGAACAATAAAAACGCTGCAAAATCCAACCCCCATATCAGACCGTTGAATTACTCTTTCTTCTATAGGGCGATGGCAAAATCCTACCCATTTTTCCAGTTCTAAAGGTTTAAAAGATCGCGAGAATATCCTCGTCTCGGTGCGATCGCTTAAAATATTTAAAAAACGCTGGCGATAGGGATGCTCTAAACTATAGGTTAAGGCTTGTTCTTGATACAAAAAAATCGAAGTTTCCCCCTGCATTTTTACCCGGCAAGTCGTCATGCGAACCCGAGGGGAATCGGTAGTTTTGGGAATCGTTTCCATGATTCCCACCAAATGCGAAACAACCTCCTCCATTTGTTCCTCGACAGGCAGGCCGTAAGCCGGAAAAGACCCCACAACAAGATAGCCTAGAACTCCTAAAGCGATCGCCAAACTTCGCTTTAATCTCATTGACACCCCCTCGACCAAAAAGAAGCGGTATTGAGCTTTCGGTCATTGTTCATTGATAATTGCTTGCCTCGAGCTTGTCAAAAGGTTCATTGAAATGACTGCACCAAACTTTTTCGAGCGTCATGGTACGATCTAGGTAGATTTATCGCGCTCCGAATTCCCCATTGACCCTCTATGACAGCCATTATCGAGACCTTGGCGATCGCAGCCATTAGCGGCATTGCCGTCCCTATTTTCCAGTCCATTTGGGAAACTGGGGGAAAAGCCCTCGATTTCATCGGTAAGGGGGTCAACGAACAAACCCGCCAGTTAATTTTTAGTGCGTCGCAACAGTATGCAACCAATTATACAGAACGTCACGGCACGCTGAAAGTTTTGGGCATGCGCGAACCCGTGAATTTAGAATCTGTTTATACTACGGTGCGGGTTTTAGATGAAGAAAGCCTCCGTCAATTTGAATCTCTCGAAGATCGAGAAGAAAATTTTCGTCAGGGAAGACACCGTCGCTTTACCCCGAATGAAACCCAAGCACAAAGAGGCATCGATATTGCAAAATTGCAACAATATTTAATTATTCTGGGGGCGCCGGGTGCCGGGAAATCAACATTTTTAAAGCGGGTGGGTTTGGAAGCCTTAAAAGGTCAAGAAGGAGAGTTTGAGTTCTCTTGCATTCCTATTTTTATCGAACTCAAGCGCTTTGATTCTGCCGATGTCTCTTTGGAAGATTTTATTACGAAAGAGTTTGAAATTAGTGGCTTTCCCACTGCCGAAAATTTTACTCGCAGCGCTTTAGAACAAGGCAAATTATTAATTTTACTGGATGGATTGGATGAAGTCCCTAGCGAAAACTTAAACCCTTTAATGGGACAAATTCAAGATTTTGTCGATCGCTATGCCGATAATCGCTATATCATTTCTTGCCGTACCGAGGCAGTGAGAAGTAGTCTTTCCCGTTTTACCGATGTCGTTATTGGAGACTTTGATGATGGGCAAATTGAAGAATTTATTCAGCATTGGTTTAGTTCCGATCGCGATCGCGAAGCCGAAACCGCGCAAAAATGCTGGCAATTACTGCAAAAACCCAAGAATGCCGCCGCCAAAGAACTCGCCCACACGCCGCTCTTATTAACATTTCTTTGTCGCGTTTACGATCGCTCGCAAAATTTCCCCAACAATCGCAGCGTCTTGTATCGCAAAGCCTTGCGAATTTTATTAGAGGAATGGGCATCGGAAAAACGCATTCAACTCGACGAAATTTATCAAGGATTGCATGCCGAAGCAGAGGAAATTCTTCTTTCCGAAATTGCTTATCAAGGCTTTACCAACGATCGCTTTTTCTTCTCCAAGCGAGAACTCGTGGAACCGATTAAAACCTTCCTCACAGATAATCTCAATGCTCCGCAAAATTTGGATGGAGAATCGATTCTCAATGCTATCGTCATTCAACAGGGAATTATCGTCAAACGCGCCGAAGATGTTTACTCTTTTTCCCACGTTACCTTACAAGAATATCTCGCCGCCCAATACATTAGCGATAACGATCTGATTGAAAAAATTACAAACGCTCATCTTAAAGAAATGCACTGGCAAGAAGTATTTGTTCTAATTGCTGGATTGATGCGAGGGGGAGCCGATCGCTTGTTACTCTGGATGGAACGAGAAGCCGATCGATTCCTCGAAACCCCCGAAGGACAAACCCCGCGATCGCTATTGGAATGGAGCGATCGCATTACGACAGATATTGAAAGCAAATACGAACCCACCGCCAAACGCGCCATTGCGATCGCTCTCGCTTTAGCCCTCACTCCCGCCCGTCACCTTGCCGAGGCTCTCGCTCCCGCCCTCACCCGACTCCTTACAGAAGCACTCATTGATGTCGAAGATAATCGCGCTGCCCTCGAACTCGCCCAAAGATTGCAACAATTGGAAATTTTCCAAGGAGAAGCGATCGCAACTTTAATTGAAAAATTGCAAGGAATGGGCGATCGCTCAACAGAAGGAGAAACCTTTAACCAACACCTCCAACACTGTTTTTTGGAAGCCTTTGCTCTGACACCAGAACTGATGTGCTTATCGGAAACGGAAATACAAGTTTTTAAAAACTATCTCTACGCCAATCAGTCGATCGTGCGCTGCAAGCAAGCGGCGGTGAGAGTATCCCCGCAAACATGGACGGAAATTGAATCGCGGATGTTGCGAGTTTCTAAGTAGCGAGATCCTCCGAGAAAATTAACCGCAAATCCAGCAACGTGGTTAAATTAGAAACGATTGATATTTTCTCCAAACAAACCTAAAGAGGAGTTCCGAGAATGCTGGCACACATCCTAGCAATAGCCGTCGGTTTGGGTAGTTTTGCCCTCTACATGGCAGCTTTCTTCTATCCTGAAGTCTATCGCCGCAATGACTTTATCTGGAGTGGGGTAGGACTCTTCTATGCTTTGGTTTTATGGATTTGTGCCGGACGCATCACGGGGGGCGTATTATTGGGTCAAATGGCTGGTGTTGCCCTACTCGTCGGGTTGGGATCGCAACTCCTGCAATTGCGCCGCGAAAAAACCCCGAGCGAACAGCAAACGGAAGTTTCTCCCCAAGTTCGCAAAAAATTAGTCAATGGGTTTGCTCCCCTCACCAAACTATTCGAACGATTGAGAACGGCTCCCCGCCCTGCCACGGTTGGAAAAGTTGAAGATGTGGGAGAAGCCGTTTTGGAAACCCCCGTTTCCGAACCCGTTCCCCAAACAGAAGCACAAATTGTAACGCCGCCAGTCGTCGAAACTCCTCCAGAACCCCCCAAACAAAAACCCCCTGCAACCCCTGTAGAACTGCCTCAGCCGACTCCTGTTGTCGAAACTCCTCCAGAACCCCCAAAAGTAAGACCTCCTGCAACCGTTTCAGAAACACAGACGGAAAAGGTTGAGACTCCTACGTCAGAAAAAATTAAAGTCACTCGTCCCAAACCTCCCAAAAAACCCGCACCCGAAGAGATCGCCGGTGAGGAAATTGGCGATTTTTGGGCAGAGGAAACACCACAAGAGGATAAATCAGAAGTTCCCGAACCCGCGATCGTGACCAATTTAGAGGATTTAGCCGAGCTCGATCGCCCTGCGGACAGTCTCGAAGAAGAAATGACCCAATCTTTTGAAAATATGGTTTCCGAAGCAGATTTGACTTCAGAAACACCGAAAAAAGCCAAATGAGATTAATTCAAAATTCAAAATTCAGAATTCAAAATTTGTAGGAGAGAGAAGGAGCGATCGCAATTTCTTTTTAAAGAGAACATGAAAATTAAAATTATCAACAAGAAAGGATTGAAACGCAGTGTCATTATTTTAGGGATTTTTTTATTTATTCTCTTGGGGGTCTGGAAAATGTTGATGATGATGCCGGGGAAAAGCTATCGAGGCGAACTTCCTCCTTTAACGGTTGAAGAGCAACAATTAGCAAAAGATTTACAGCGAGACTTAGAACAATTTGGAGAATTTGGCGAACATAATTTTATTTTCTACGACAATTTACAGGCTTCCGAACAGTTTCTCATTGCTGCTTTAGAAGCTACAGGTTATGAGGTCAATTTACAAGGTTATGATGTAGAGGGGAAGCATTTTAATAATATTGAAATCGAGATACTGGGCGCGGATCGTCCCGATGAAATTGTGGTCGTTGGAGCGCATTACGATTCCGTTGTCGGCAGTCCGGGCGCAAATGATAATGGATCCGGTACGGTGGCAATTTTAGCATTAGCGCGGGCATTTTCGGGGCGACAATTCTCGCGAACCTTGCGACTGGTGGAGTTTGTTAATGAAGAACCGCCGTTTTTCTGGACGGACGATATGGGGAGTTTTGTTTATGCCAAAAAATGTCGCGATCGCCAAGAAAATATTGTCGGGATGCTCAGCTTAGAAACCATGGGCTATTATTCGGAAAAACCGGGGAGTCAAGAATACCCTCTCGGTTTGTTAGATCGGGTTTATCCGATTACGGGAAATTTTATCGCCTTTATCGGCAATCTCGCCTCGAATAAATTAGTCAAGCAAGCGATCGGTTCTTTTCGCACCCATACCCAATTCCCATCAGAAGGAGCAACGCTTCCCGAGGGAATTTCGGGGGTGGGATGGTCGGATCATTGGTCATTTTGGCAAGTCGGTTATCCGGCATTAATGGTCACGGATACCGCCCCTTTTCGCTACCCTTACTATCATACTCCCGAAGACACATCCGAGAAGGTCAATTATGAATATTTGGCGCGTGTTGTAGCAGGGTTAGAGAGAACAATTGTTGAATTGGCTTCTTAAAATTTACTTATTTTTATAGCGATAAGAACCCAACCCAACGGATAAGAAAACGAGTTGAAAAGCAATCGCGCCCTCCTGTATTGAGAGATTATCCTGACCTCCCCTAAAAATTGCTGTTAAGGAAATTAAGCAATGAAATCAAGGTCTCGAATGATGCGCGATCCCTCCTTATTGGCCATAAGTTTGCTCTCTGTGTCTGTTAATTTACCCGAACTTCCCGAACTCTGGCAACCGGATTTTTGGATGTCTCCCCTCTTTTCCCTTAGCGATCGCGATGCGAATCCCCTACAAAATACGGCGATTGCTGCCGCAACGGAAATCGTACCGGATGAGGGCGCCTTTCCCGAATTTTCCCCCGTTAGCGTCGAAAAAACGAGTAAAGTGGCACAATCGCCTATTGCCCCCAAATCCGGCGCTCAACTCTACGGACAACGCCTCGCCGCCCTCAAATCCGGACAACTCTACACCCGCTTGCTACCGGAGAGTTTTATCGAAATCTGGCAAAAAGCGATCGCCCAACCCACTCACCAACAATGGAAAACGCTTCTCTCGAGAGAAAGTCAAGCGATCGCGGGGGGGCAAGGAAGCAATCACCTCAATATTTTAGTGGGAGACTCCCTCAGTATGTGGTTTCCCTCCCATCTTTTACCGAGAAATCGTTTCTGGCTCAATCAAGGCATTTCCGGAGAAAATTCCGGGCAAATTCGCGATCGCCTGCACTTTTTCGCCCAAACCCGACCCAGTAAAATTTATGTCATGGCAGGGACCAACGACCTGCGCCAAGGGAAAAGCGATATCATTATTCTCAATAATATTCAAGCAATCGTGCGGCGTTTAAAACAGAATCATCCCCAAGGAGAAATCGTCGTGCAATCCATTTTACCCACCCGCAATGCCGCCATTTCTAACGATCGCATTCGCCGCCTCAACCGCAATATTGCCGCGATCGCCTATCGCGAAGGAAGTGTATTTTTAGACGTTCATTCTGTCTTGGCGGATAACCGTGGAGAATTGCGATCGGAACTCACCACCGACGGTATTCATTTGAGCGATCGCGGTTATGAAGTCTGGCGATCGTTGCTTTAAAAAAACAAAATAGAAACACGATCGCCAACCACAAAAAGCGCCGGCGATCGCGGGTTTAAACAAAATAAAATTGGAGATTTGGAGAACATAGTTCCAATTTAAACTTACAACTCAATTCCCAAAAACAAACAACAGTTGTGCATCTTTTATAAGCGGCACAATACCCGAAAATAGAGGAACTTTTCCATTTTTGAACCGACAAGATAACCACGCAACACACACAAATTGAGGATTTGAAAATGCAAAGATTTCTTCTCAAAAGCGCGATCGCGATCGCCACGATTTCTACGGTCGCTTTCTCTGGCAATACTGCTTTTGCGGGTGGAAATGCCCCCAGTGGAACCGATGCCACCTATATCGGCGCGGGTATTTCTGCGGGCGTGACCAACGGCGGCCAAAGCGGGGATACAACGGATCTGGGAGGCAATATTCAAGGACGTTTTGCCGTTCCCAATGCCCCCGTTTCCGTCAGAGGTGCCATTCTCTTTAGCGATGACACCAGCGCAATTATGCCCATCGTTTCCTACGATATTCCCATCACCGATAACGCCAATGTTTACGTCGGCGGCGGCTATTCCTTTGTGGAAGCCAACGGACAAGCGACCCCCCTCGGTACTGATGATTCCCTCGTCCTGACAGCAGGTGCCGAGGCGCAATTAGGGGATAGTTTCGTCGTTTACGGCGATACCAAATGGGGAATCGATGCTTATGAAAATAGCAATGCCGATGCCCTGAGTTTTCAAGGCGGGGTAGGGTACAAATTCTAGCTTAAAGATTCGTAAACTAGAAAGTGCGATCGCGCTCGGGCGGTTGGTATAATGTAAACTCTGAAAACGCCAGAATTCCTAGGTTTTCTGGCGTTTCGCCGTCAAAACGATCGCAATAATTTAATTTCCTATGGTTCAAACACCAACTGCCCCTCCTAAAGTATCTCGATTGGAAGGAATAAAAGAACGCAGTAATTTTTTACGGGAACCGCTAGCAACGGAACTGTTAAACGATTCGACTCACTTCACCGAAGATGCTATCCAAATCTTAAAATTTCACGGCTCTTATCAACAAGATAATCGCGACAATCGAGTTAAAGGGCAAGAAAAAGACTATCAAATGATGTTGCGAACCCGTAACCCCGGCGGTTACATTCCCCCGCAACTTTACCTGACTTTAGATCGTTTGGCCGATGAATACGGCAATCGCACTTTACGGGTCACGACTCGCCAAGGCTTTCA
The DNA here is from genome assembly GCA_017746715.1 of Cyanobacteria bacterium SBLK. GTDB lineage: Bacteria > Cyanobacteriota > Cyanobacteriia > Cyanobacteriales > Spirulinaceae > CCY15215. The sequence goes on along the minus strand of JAGHZQ010000067.1, from coordinate 2,215 downwards.
AGTTCATGGCATTCTCAAAAAGAACTTAAAAACCGTTATTAGCGAGATCGTTCGCAGCATGGGATCGACTTTAGGGGCTTGCGGCGATCTCAACCGCAACGTTATGGCACCGGCAGCTCCCTATAAAAATCGCCCCGATTACGTACTGGCAAGAGAATACGCCAATAAAATTGCCGATTTGCTAACGCCGCAAACCGGGGCGTATTACGAAATTTGGTTGGATGGGGAAAAGGTTATCAGTGCTGAAGAAGCTCCAGAAGTGAAGGCCGCCCGACAGCGCAACGGTAACGGGACGATCTTTGACGATAAGGAAGAACCCATTTACGGAACTCACTATATGCCCCGTAAGTTTAAGTGCAGCGTGACGGTGCCTGGGGATAATTCCATCGACCTCTATACCCACGATGTCAGTTTAATCGTGATTGCCGACGAACAAGGGGAACTGCACGGATTTAATGTCTTTGCCGGGGGCGGAATGGGACGCACCCACAACAAAGAAGAAACTTTTGCGCGCATGGCAGACGAGATCGGCTATGTTGCCAAAGAAGACGTTTACGATTTGCTTAAAGCGATTGTCGCCACGCAACGAGACTATGGCGATCGCGTTCAACGCCGTCATGCGAGAATGAAATACCTCCTGCACGATTGGGGAGTCGAGAAGTTTAAGGCGCAAGTTGAAGAATATTTCGGCAAAGCGATCGCCCCAGCAAAACCCCTGCCCGAGTGGAAGTATGAAGATTATTTAGGCTGGCACGAACAAGGAGACGGCAAATTGTTCTTCGGTCTTTCCGTGGAAAACGGACGGGTGAAAGATGAGGGAGATTTTCGCCTCAAAGCCGCTTTAAAAGAAATTGTGGAAACTTTCGATATTCCCATGCGCCTAACGGCAAACCACAATATCGTTCTCTATGAAATTATCCCAGAAACGCGGGAGAAGATTGAGGCAATTTTTGTCCAAAATGGCATCGTTGTCAATCCAGAAGGGATATCTCCCCTCATTCGCCATTCGATGGCTTGCCCGGCACTTCCCACCTGCGGCTTAGCCATTACTGAGTCGGAACGGGCATTACCGGGAATTTTAGACCGCATTCAAGCCTTATTGAAAAAATTGGGATTGGGAAAGGAAAGCATTGTCATTCGCATGACGGGATGCCCCAACGGTTGCGCCCGTCCTTATATGGCAGAATTGGCGTTTGTGGGTAGCGCGCCGAAAGCCTATCAAGTTTGGTTGGGAGGGAATCCCCATCAAACCGCCTTAGCACGTCCTTTCGTGCAGAAAATGCCCGTCGATGATTTGGAAACCTTCCTCGAACCCCTCTTTGTTTATTTCAAACAAGAACGGCAAACGGTTGAAAGTTTTGGGGTCTTTTGCGATCGCGTCGGCTTTGATGCTTTGCGAGAGTACGCGAAAAATTACCAGCCAGAATCGCCAGAACCCCAACCTCAACCCGTTAAGTCCCGCCGTCCCCAAGGGCGCAAAATTCGCTATCGGGTCGGGGTTTACGACGAGATTTACGATCGCGTCAAAGCCGCCGCCAAAGAAAAAAATATCTCCATGACGCAGCTTGTTGGGGAAGCATTAGAGAAATATCTCGCCGATCTTTAATTGATTTCAACGTTTTAGGGGCATTGTTAACAATGTCCCTATTTTTTTGCGATCGCGATCCGATAACTGGTGACTGAATAAAAAATCCCCCTAGCTGCCACTAGAGGAACTTTCCAAGAATGGGTTTACCGCTTCGCCGTCTTACCTCAGTTTTTGACCTGGGAAACCCAGGGGGGCGTCGCTGCCTGCTGCTTAAAGTTTCCGAGTACAAGCTCGGTTTACTGCCGCGCAAGCGATTTAGGACTCCCGCATTATCAAAACATAGATCTAAAAACTATATTGGCAGTCACCAACGTCGCAGCAAAACCAGTTCCATTTTAGTCAATTTTTTGGGAAAGGGGGAAAGTCAAATTGAAAAAGAAAAAATTGCGATCGCGAGGGGATCCCTTTTCGAGAAAAATCTGTTATGCTTAATATCTGTCGAAAAAATTTGAATCGGGGGCGTGGCGGAATGGTAGACGCTGCGGACTTAAAATCCGTTGACCTTTATCGGTCGTGAGAGTTCAAGTCTCTCCGCCCCCATACGTTTCGGCGTTTCTTGGGGTGCAATTACCAGAATAGCTATCACGTAAAATAACGTACAGTTTTTCCGAAAATTAACCCCCGATT
>JAGHZQ010000004.1 GCA_017746715.1 Cyanobacteria bacterium SBLK | reverse complement strand
AGTTCTCCCGTGTCAGCCTGTGGAGTGTCAAACCAACGCAATGTTTCGGCAAAGCGGACACGACGAAGCAGGAAGAAAACATCAGACTATGTACAGCTTGAACTAGATTTGTCATAGTTTGTCTAAGTTTTTCAGAACGGTTTAGCTTCAGTCACCAGTTATCACCCACTCGCGTTCGTCGTGCTGTCCCTTATTTGCTCAAGGGATGACAACCCAGCTAAAGAGTAGACTGTATAAGGGATAGAGCGATCAAGCCTTTTACGCAAAAGGAGACCGCAATGAACGTCCTTTACCTCGTCGAGCCGGGGTCGCATTTAGAAGCCGATCGCCGCGACTTCGCTATTATTATTTCGACTTCGCTCAATAATCCCCAAAACGACGCGATCGCCCATCGCCAGCCCATCCGCGAAACCCAACAAATCGTTATCTTCGCGGGCTGTACCGTGGGACGCACTGCCAGTCGCGCCATCGATCGCTATCGCATCCCTTTCAGTTTCATCGGCGACAAAGGTAGTATTACCGCCCATAACCACCTGCACGAAACCCCCGTGTATGCCCCCTTGCAACAAGAGCGGAATCGCGATCGCGAGTTCTGCCTCGCCTTCGCCCAATCCTTGCTGCGGGGTCGCTGGATGCCTCGCCGCCCGAATTTCCCTTTGGCATGGTAGTGCGGTGGCTTCCCCTCGATGACTTCGTACCGCCGGATTTCGGTATCGTCCTCGGTCGCTTCTACGGCTATATTCCCGAGCGATCGCGCTGGTCGTGGTGCTATCTCGTCTTGCTCGATCCTGCCTCTCCTTCGGCGCGGTGGTGCAGCATCGATACGGCATGGGAAAGCGATTTGGAGCGCGACTTCGATGAGTAATCCCAAATCTCTGACGGCGCGAGAACTCGATTTGCTTTCTCGCTATTGCCAGTGCGAGTTCGGCATGACCCCGCAAGCATTCTATGCCAAGTGGAGCGTTACTTACGAACAAATTGCCGAGATTTGCGTTCGCGCAGCGTCTCCGGAGGAGAATCGCTCTGCCTCTACCGTCCGCCGTTGGTTCGCTCGCGGGCAGCGCTATCGCCGTCCGACCCCCAACGACCTGCGACACTACAAAATTCGCGATCGCCCAGAACAACTTTCTTATAGTCTTTCAACAATTCTAAAGCAATCTCCAAAAACATCTTTTGCTCCTCAGCATTTGTATTCCCTAATTTTCCCAATATTGTAAAATAAATTGGAATTGCTCTGTTTTTATAAATCAAACTTATCATTAATAGATTTACGTTTCTCCATACCCAACCCTTGCCCCCCTCATCAACGCTGACACCCTCGGAACTGTGGCGGATAATAGGGGGTGTTGTTGTTTGGGAGGGTCTAATAATGTCAAGAACGGCGATCGCCGTTATCGCTTCTCTAAGTTACAGTATTCTTGCGCCTGCTCTCACAAAAGCCGAAACTATCCCAGAAGTTGTCTTGCCCAATGCGATCGCGCGAGAGATTTTAGAAGACGCGAATAAGTTGACCGAGTTACCGACTTCGGAGATGCAAATTACAAGAGCCTTTGAAGTAGCATGGCCGAATGGATGCGTGGGACTTTCGCGAGGAGGTGGTTGTACGCGAGCCATCGTTGTGGGCTGGATAGCGTGCGTCAAGGCAAGCCACGAAGGCAGCGATCGGCATTTAATTTACCACGTCGCTAATCCGGAGTCTAAAGATTTTCGCTCGGTCTCTGAAATTTCTGAGTTCGACTTTGTTGACATTTACCTCGCTAAAGATACCGTGCAAGATGAGTGTTTGGAACATATTGAGGCACAAATGGAGCGAGGATTGACATCCTCCGCTTGCTACTTCGTTGAGCGAGGGGCTTTCAGCAGCCCTCTACAAATCCAGCAAACTGAGTTGCACGATAGCCCCTCTAAACCCCCGATCTACAAGACTGACAAACCAAGCTAACCCCACCCCCCACAACTCAACCAATACTCAACCCCTCGACTCAGAGATAGTGCGGGGGGTTGTTGTTTGGGTTGGGTGTGGGGTAGTTCACGAGGATTTATGTTTGCGCTTGCGAGTGGCGAACAATCCCGTTCCGGCTACCACTAGAATAGCAACGGTGCTGGTGGGTTCGGGAACAGGATGAGGATCGAGTCGAGCCAACCACGCTTCAGTATTGCCATTCGGGTTTATTCCGTGTCCAACAATGCTCAAGCCATCACCTGATATTGCTACTGCTTCGCGTAAATGCCAGCCTGTCAAATCCACACCAAAGTCATCGGACAACAACTCTTGCAAGTTCAGCATTCCATTCGCTTCATCCCAAATAAACGCTTCATATCCGTCACTGCCATCACTGCTACCAACGATGGTAGAGCCATCCCCCGATACTCCTAAAGCAAAGCTATTGAAAGAGCCACCAGAAAAGTCTCCTAACCCTATCATCCCTTCTGATTCCGTCCAGCGAAACGCTTCATATCCGTTACTAACCAAACTGTTACCAACGATAGTAGAACCATCCCCCGATACTCCCCGAGCCGTACTACGGAAAAAACCACCGGGAAGGTCTCCCAAGCCTACCATCCCTTCCGATTCCGTCCAGCGAAACGCTTCATATCCGTTACTACCAAGACTTTGACCAACGATAGTAGAACCATCCCCTGATACTCCCACAGCGTAGCTAAAGAAAATGTCACCGGGAAGGTCTCCCAAGCCTACCATCCCTTCCGATTCCGTCCAGCGAAACGCTTCTGTTCCGTTACTACCAAGACTTCGACCAACGATAATAGAACCATCCCCTGATACTCCCCAAGCTGTGCTAGAAAAAAAAACACCAAGAAGGTTTCCTAACCCTATCATCCCTTCCGATTCCGTCCAGCGAAACGCTTCCGCTCCGTTACCACTCCTACTTCCACCAACGATAATAGAACCATCCCCCGATACTCCATAAGCTATGCCAGAGAAAGAGCCACCGGGAAGGTCTCCCAAGCCTACCATCCCTTCTGATTCCGTCCAGCGAAACGCTTCCTGTCCGTCACCACTAAGACTTTGACCAACAATAGTAGAACCATCCCCTGATACTCCAAAAGCTGTGCTATAGAAAAAGCCACCGGGAAGTTCTCCCAACCCCGTAAAAGAAGCTGCTTGCGCGGAATCGAAACTGTTTGCCAAGGACAGAGCAATACCAAAAGTTAGCAGGTGAAATAATTTTTGGGTAATCATTTTTATTTTTCTCTCACACAAACAATATAACTATTAATAAGATAGAGTGAAAGAATCTGAACTTATGCAGCTTAGTGTCTAAAGAGCAAAACCCCCCAACTCAGAGATAAGTAGCTAGACAAAATTAATTGCATAGTCAGAGCCAAAACACCGGAGAATCTGCTCAACAGCCGCTCAAACTATCGAGAGAAAAAATAGCAGTGCGGTAGCCGATTTCTTCCATCGTCGGGCGGCGTAAATCATTTTTCAGCTTAGTGGGACTTAAACAAAAATCAAGCCCAAAGATAGCCTAAACTAGCTTTATAAGCAGCAAAAAGGTTCTGATGTTCTTGAAGCCAGTGGAAGAAACGAAAAGACATAGCAGTGCGAAAGGCTTCAAGAGCTTCGCGAAAGGTGTTTAAAGGCTTATTAGCCCATCGCCTTCGCAATCCCCCAGTCAATTTTTGCCAAAGGATAAAGGTATAAGCACAAAAGACTAAAACGAAATGGCGTAGAAGTTTCTTTTTGTCTCGAACTTGGGCTTCTCGCCATCCGAGCCAACTTTTAGCATCTCGATAAAAGACTTCGACCCAATTCCTTTGCCCATAAGTTTCCACCATCCATTGAGCCGTTGCCATTTCGACTTTTACATTGGTCATTAAGTAATCAACTTCCGTTGCTTGTTCAAAAGAGCTTGCATTCAGGACGATAGCAAATCTTCTTTCTCCCCCTAAACGGGTGACTTGGGCATTGAAAGTGGCGACCCAGATGGTTTTAGGTTTATCGAGATGAAGAGTGACGGCTGAAAAAGCATCTTTGGACAACTTTTTTGCAATTTCATCTAGCCGCATTTCTTCGTTCATATCAGAGTTTTTTTCTGATTTCAACCCAACTTTTCGATTCTTAGCAACAGCTACTAAATATTTTAATTTTCTTTGTTCTAGCTGTTTGATAAAGCTGCTATTATTGCCATAACCTGCATCGGTTAGTACAATGCTAGGCTGCTCTCCTCGTTGGAGAGAACTGTCAATTAATCCTAAAGCAATTTCCCACTTTTTCTGAAACTCTGGATTTTTCTTTCCTTCGGGCAAGGAACTCGCAGGTTGATACAATTCCACGTCTAAAGGCACACTTTTCTTTCCATATTGAGCCATTCCCCCCAGTCAAATTGATTGAGGAACAAATCCGAATCGAGCTTTTTAGCCTTAGCCTTGGCTTTGTTCAGCCCAGTAAGGTTTGCTTTGACCCCGACTGCAATTTCTTGCCTTTGCCATTTTCCCGATCCTGCTTTGGGAGGAAGAACCGCGCGAAGGTAAAGGCGATCGCTTTTCTTGCGAACTTTAACCTTGTCCAGCCCTTCGTTAACCCGATCCAATTCGGACTGAAAATCTTTCCCCGTTTTTTCCCCACTTTTTTGTATCATCCAGCAACATCCCGATGTTCCCGACGTTATTCGATGATAGACGCAATCCCGATCTTTCAATGGCTCGGGGCAGATTTGAACTGCCGACCTTGGGCTTATGAGTCCCCTGCTCTAACCAACTGAGCTACCGAGCCTTATTTTTTACACTTTTACCAGTATAGCACAAAATTTACAGTATTGCCACCTCAATATAAAAAAACTACGGGAGAGAAAAACTCCCCCGCAACCTCTCAAAATTACTTTTTGAATTTTGAATTGAATTAACGCTTTCTGGGTAAAAACGCCATGGGATTCGCGGCACCGCGTCCGGAAGGATGAATCTCAAAGTGGAGGTGAGGACCGGTACTAAAGCCAGTGCTGCCCATCAGAGAGATTTTTTGACCTTGCTCCACGCGATCGCCCTTGCGAACGAGAACTTTGCTGTTATGAGCGTAGCGGGTCAAACTGCCGTCGGCGTGGCGAATATCCACCAAGTTACCATAACCGCCGGAATTCCAACCCGCAGAGACGACTTCACCGGGGGCTGCTGCATAGATAGGCGTCCCCGTCGGAGCAGCAATATCAATACCCTTGTGCATCCGTCCCCAACGCGGACCGTAACCCGAAGTCAGAGTTCCGCGAGTCGGCCAGATATAACCGTTAAAGGTTTGGGGAGAGTTGGGGAGGTAGCGATCGCGATCCTCTAAAGGTGGAATTTGCGGCTCTACGGTTTGCCCTGCCGGCATTTGCAAGAGACGATTGTACCCTTGTACCGGAGCCGGAGCCGTTGCGACTAAAGCTGCATTATTTTCCTGCGAAGGCGGTGCCGTTTGGGAAGCTGGAGCTTGAGCAGCCGGAGGAGTCGAATTATTGCGATCGCGACGGCGACTTTGACGGCGATCCTCAACGGGAACGGTTAAGGTGGGTTCGGGGAGAGAATTGCGTTCTTCGAGTTTCTCTAAAGTCGGAGTCGAGGCTTCTTCCGTAGTGGGACGAGCTGAAATATCAACCGATGGAGCAAGGGGTTCATTGCGCTGTTGGCGATATTCTTCCCGAAGTCTCATAATATCGTCCTTCAATTGCTGAAGGCGAACGTCTTCTGAATCGGGAGAGGGAATTCTTGCTTGGGTGGTTTGAGCAATTAAAGTCGGTTCGGAAGTCTCGGCATAAACCACTGCGGGGGATTGATTGACCCGAGCGCGAACTTCCCGAGAGCGAGGAATTTTTAACTCGCGATCCACTTGTAACAAACGCGGATCGTTGATGCTATTGGTTTGCATCAATTCGGGAACGGAGATGCCGTGACTGTCAGCAATCGTTTGCAGGGTATCCCCAACGCGAACGCGATAAACGGCTCCAGTTACGGCAGATAAGCTCACGGCTGGCGTTTCTGCGGGTTGGGTTGCGTTAACTTCGGGAACGACAACCGAGTTGGTAGATTTTACACCCGTTGAGATGGTGTTTTCTTTGGTATTAGACGCGATCGCTTCTCGGGGAACAACCACCGAACTTTTCCTAGGAGTAGGGGCGATCGCTTGGGGAGCTTGTAATGTGGCGGTAGATTTTGAAGTTTTATTTAAATCTTTACGAGTTGGAGATGCACTCTCCTCAAAGGTTTTGTTTTGAGGGACTTTGTTTTGAGGGACTTTGCTTTGAGTGGAAATGAAGGGGGTTTGACTCGCTGCTTGGAAAATATCTGCTTTTGAGGAAGCGCGATCCCTTTGTCGAGCCTCTTCTTTATTGATTCCATTGAGCGCCGGAATTTTCAAGGTCTGTCCGACAGACAAAATTTCTTCGGACTTCATTGCATTAGAAGCCGCAATGGTTTTGGGGGAAACCCCATATTCTTTAGAGATATCCCAGAGGGTATCTCCCTGCTCAACTCTATGTTTGATAATCGAAGAAGTGACAACAGGAGGGGATTGTCCCGATTCTGTTGCTCGTACAGAGGAAGATATTTCTTCGTGCGGTACGGTTTTGATTGCTTTAGGGACGTTCGCTACAGGAGCTTCGGCCTTAGATTCAACCTCAGACACGGTTTCTGAAGGAGTCGGAGCATTGGCGATCGCGGCTTCGGTCGCCATTGCTTCTTTGGTTTGGCTGGGTAAGAGAATACCAGCTGTCGTGCCCATGGAAAGGGCAGCAATTCCCAGGACAGTAGCACTAGCACGGCGTGCTGCTTCGCTGGTTTTGGGGTTTTGTGGGTGCGAGGGTATCAACAACGACCTCCTAGTGTAATGAGCGACTTAACTTTATAGTGCGGAAAACAATTGCGTTTACTTGTATAAAGTGCTGCTATTGTTCCTAAAAAAGTGCGATCGCGATCGCTGACGGTTTGGCGAACTGAGTGACCTTGGTAGATTACTCTGCTTTTCCAAACAAGTCAACTTTTTTTTGATGCAGTTGAGAGGGAAGCATTGGAATAACTTACCCGGCCTCAACGCTGCTGTCCGGATCGAAACGAGCCGAGTAGCTTATGTCCTGCATGGATACGAGGTTGATGATTACTCTACGCCAACTTAGCAAAAATCGACAAGTCTCGAAAAGAGGGATTATAGAAATTTCTTATTCAATTCTGGAAATTTTGTATCTAAGGATACTGAATCGTCTTTTCTTTTTTCTCAATTTTGACATTTCTCACGAGACCAGACTCTATTCTGACAAAATTGTTTAATAACGATTAAGCGATACAATAATTATTCAAATACGATAAATTTTCTGAAAACCCACGACAATAAAGCATTGTGTCCCAAACAGTTAATAAATCGCTCCAAAATAATAAAGTAATATGATATTTTCTCCCTCAAGCCGATCCTTGACTGATAGAGCGAAGATGTCCTAATTGCCTGCGGGCTTCAAACAAAGCGATCGCGACGCTGTTCGCTAAATTCAAACTCCGAACCCCCTGCTGGAACATGGGTATGTATAACGTTTCGCTACATTTGTCAAGAACCCGAGGGGGTAAACCGGAGGTTTCGCTTCCAAAGAGCAGCCAATCGTCCTCGCAAAAAGCAAACTCGGTATAATTGCGATCGCCGCGAACGCTAAAGCCGAGGGTTCGTCCCCCCTCCGCCAAACAAAACGCGGCAAAGCGATCGATATCTGCGTGGTAATGAACGTCTACATAAGGCCAGTAATCCAAACCCGCTCGCTTGAGACGGCGATCGCTAATTTCAAAGCCGAGAGGGGCGACTAAATGAAGTTGCGTTCCAGTTGCAGCGCAAGTTCTGGCAATATTGCCCGTGTTTGGGGGAATTTGGGGATGAACGAGAACGATTTTCGGCATGGAAACGGATTAATTACTGGAAAGAAATACTTAAACGGAAAGAAATTGCCAATTTTACCAAGGAGATCGCGATTGACGATTGATTAGTATTTGTAAAGTCTTGTGACGCGAATAACAACATCGAGAGGTTTGAGTTTGTTTGCAAAAAGTAAAAAATAAACAATAAAGAGAGAAAAAAGTCAAGTCTCAAATCATCAGTTTATCTTTATTCACCCGATAAGCAAATTGCAACCATCCTTCGGTTTGTTTGAATAGCGAACGATCGCATTACCTCAAGCTGCTATTTGCTGGCAGAGTTTATCCTCTAATTCTCGTTCCCGCTTTTCGGCTTCTTGAATGCTGCTGACGATAACTTCTCGGGGCGATAATCCGCGATCGCATTGAGCGAGCCATTGTTGAGCGGTATTGCCTTCTCGGAGGATTTTGCGGAGGGGAGACAGAAAACAACTCAATCCCTGTTGTTTGGCGAGGAGGCTATTTTCGCTGTAGAGTTCTTCGATCCACTCTCGGGCAGAAAGGGTTCTCCCGTCTTGCCAGTGTTGCAATTTAGCATCCAAGCTGTTGCGAGCGACGGCGGCTTCGTTGGTATCGGCAAGCTCCATCAGTTCTTCTGCGCTGAAAGAACTGGAAATCAGGGGATCGAGCTCGGGTTGTTCTTGTAGTTGCAATAGGCGTGTTTCGAGGAAAGCGACGATTGCTAGGAGGGCAATGGGATCGATAACCAGATCGCAAATTCGCAGTTCGAGACGATTGAGATTATAAGGACGGCGATCGCCGTTGGGGCGCACGGATAGCCAGAGATGCCGGACGTTTTGCATGGTTCCGATGGCTAATTGCTCTTCGGTCCACCTTATATAATGTTCGTGATTTTCAAAGAGAGGGACGCGAGCGGGAGTTTTCGGGAACATTCCCCACCGAGTGGAATGATAGCCGGTCATTTTGCCATCCAAAAAGGGCGAGGAAGCACTCAAAGCTAAATAGAGATGAGCCTCCATTCGCAACAGGCGACAGGCTCGCATTAAGGTTTCTGGGTCGGAAATGCCGATATTAATATGGATGCTGGCGGTGACGACTGTGGTGTGGTAAGTCTGCTCGATATAGGTATGATAAGGATTTTCCGGGTCGGAGCGATAGAACTGCTGGCTGTCTCCAAGGGAAAGGGTGCTGCCGGGGATAATGGTATAGTCTCCGAGCGATCGTAGGTAGGTTCGCAGGCGTTGTCTGGGACGAACTAGGGCGCAGAGGAGGCGATCGTAACAGCAATAAGGAGCGGTGGTATATTCTACGTTGCGGCTATCGGGTTCCCGCACAAAGCCGTGTAAGTCTTTGGCAATTTTGTCAGATAGTCCGACGATATCCCCTTGTGGCGAACCCGTGTAGAGTTCGATTTCACAGCCTTTCGATAACAGCACGGTTAACATCCCCCTATAACATTATTTCATTGTAAAAACTTTTGGCCCTCTCTCCTCCTTATCTTTAGATAAATGCGCGTTTTTGCGGTAAAGGGCGATCGCGCGCTGCAAATTTTTTGTTTTGGCCTTTTCTGTGCCTTGATACAATTGGGTAGAGATCGTTCGTTCTTGCAACCATGACACAAAGTATCGATCGCGTTATTTTACCGCCGCCTTTTCCCGACCATACTCAGTTACCCGCGGAGGATGGGACTTTTGTGAATAATTTTCAAGAACACCCTCAAAGCATTCTCCTGACGGATTCTCTGGGATCGGTTTTACAACGGTTGCATCCTGACGGACAGTATGCGATTGGTCAGGATAGCGGTATTTATTGGCGGGAGACGGATCCCCCGGAACGGGGTGCAGAAGCGCCTGATTGGTTTTACGTTCCCAATGTTCCACCCTTGTTTGACGGGCAAATTCGCCGTTCTTACGTCATTTGGCGAGAACATATTGCGCCGTTAATTGCCTTGGAATTTGCCAGTGGCGATGGTTCGGAGGAAAGGGATCGAACGCCTTTATCGCGATCGCCTTCTGGAAAAACGATTAAACCTGGGAAGTTCTGGGTTTACGAGCAAATTATCCGCATTCCTTATTACGGAATCTATGTTATCGGCGAGAATCGTTTAGAGGTTTATCGTCTCATGGATGGCATCTATCGCCAACTTGCCCCTAACGATCGCGGTCATTATCCCATCGGGCGAATGGAGGTAGCGTTAGGATTATGGGAGGGAAGTTATCAAAATCAATTGCAAGTTTGGTTGCGTTGGTGGGATTTAGAGGGTAATTTGTTACCGACGGGAACGGAACGCGCAGAACGGGCAGAGCGATCGCAACGGGAGGCCATACCTAAGTTACGAGGGATGGGGTTGAGTGCGGCACAAATTGCGGAGGCGTTGGGAATGTCTTTGGAGGAGGTTCGGCAATATGAGGCATAGGGACGGTGCGATCGCTATTCAATTATTTTGACATTTGTAAGGGATAAAATTCGATGCCCTATCGTCAATTTACGATCGCGAAAGCGGTAGATAATTTTCAGTTAGACATTGTTGAAGGCGATCGCTTTTTTCCGGAGATTGCCCCCATTAATCCCAGTTCTTTGCTTGCGGAAACCTTGAAAGAAAATATTCCTTGGGCGATCGCGGTGGGGAGTGAGAAGGCGCGTTCTGAGGGGATTATCAATCCGGTTTTGTTGGAGGTGAAACGCCAGCTTAAGGGACAAATTAGCGTGTTTTCGGGTGAGGAGTTTTCGGTGACGATTTACAGGACGGTAACAAGTGGGACGGTTTGGCGTTTTTTGAAGTTGGAAGGGCAAACGGTAGCGATCGATTTGAATGATTATTTGCTACCACCAGTAGAGCAGATTTTGGGGGTTCTGGTTTGGATGCTGCGGGATGGTTGAGAAGAGCGATCGCGCAAAACTAAAACTATATTTCATAATGATAGCGGCAAGAAATGATTGTTAAGTAATCATCATCCACGGCATAGACAAGACGATGAGTATCATCGATACGACGCGACCAAAATCCCGATAAATTTTCTTTTAAGGGTTCGGGTTTGCCAATTCCTTCAAAAGGCAAGTTTTTTGTTTCTTTAATGAGTTTATTGATTCGTTTCAGTGTCTTTTTATCTTGACTTTGCCAATAAATATAGTCTTTCCATGCCTCATCCGTCCATGCTAATTTCCGATTAGTCATCTAATAAGTTGTTCTCTAGGACCTGACCTTGTTTGTATTGGGCAATGGAACGCTCTAAATGAGCGGCATTTGCTGGGGATTTCAATAAATAAACGGTTTCCAGTAAGCTATTAAAATACTGGAGAGACATCACTACAGCATCGTCGGCATCCGAGCGGGTAATAACGGTGTAGTCAGCATCATTCACGACTCGATCTAAGATGGTTTTGAGTTTATTCTTTGCTTCGTTAAAGGAAACGATTTTCATTGCTCAAATTGTTGGTCGGTTTATAAAAGTGTAGCACGATGAGAGCCTGAAAAATATACTCTCGCGACGGATTGAATAGGATTTGGGAGATGCGATCGCGGAACATAAGGCTTTCGGTTATAATGAAAAAAATAGTAGGGGAGTGCATCATGAAAGTTATCGCCGTTAAAAAAGGGAACTTTTTAGAGCTTCACGAAGCGCTGGATATTCCCGACGGACAAACTGTAACAATTGAAATTGCGGAGATTCCAGAGCGATCGCCTATTTCTTCTTCCGATCCGGTTCCCATGCGGTTCTCGGAAGGCGATCGGGTTGCACGTTTGATGGATTTTTTGGGTGTGAGGAAGGAAGGGGAAGAATTTGAGGGGGATTTTGCGGAGTTGGATGGCGATCGCTAATCGCAGTGCGATCGGGATGTTGATAGTTTGGATGGTTAATTGCGATCGCTTTTAACACTATTTTAGATCGTTTTGTCGTTTCGGGTTGATGATTTGTACTGCTAACCTTGTGAAGGTCGAGATATAATGATGTTTGAGGTTAGGAAAGCGGTTCTATGCAAGTTACTTTAACATCGGAACAAGAACGGTTTGTTCGTTCTCAAATTCAATCGGGACATTATCGGACTCCCGAAGATGCGATCGCGGAAGGTTTGAAACTGTTGGAAATGCGCGATCGTCAACAAAAGGAAATGCAACTCGAAGAATTAAGAAAAGAAATTTTAGTGGGAACTGAAGAAATGAGGCAAGGTAAGGTAACAGATGGGGAGATTGTTTTTGAAAGGCTTCAAGAAAGGTTACGCAATGAGTTTGGTCTGGAAGAATGAGCTATTATTCTTTTTCAGATAAGGCTATTCGAGATTTGGATGCTATTTGCAGTTACATTGCAGAAAATGATCCTAGAGCAGCAAGTAAACTTTTTGACAAGATTCGTCAAAAGTGTAAATCAGTTGCAAATTTTCCAAATATGGGAAAAAGCTATGAACAATTTGCTCCGGGTTTACGAGGATTTATTGTGAACAATTACATTATTTTTTACTATCCACAAGAGGAGGGGATTAACGTAGTTAAGATTGCAAGTGGATATCAAGATTTACAGTCTCTATTTTCAGATAGAGAATAATTTACCGTTGACAAAATCAAGAAGTAGAATAATCTGATGGAAAAATAAGTAATGAATAAACAAGAGTTGATTAAGATTATCGAAAAAAATTTAGATGTTAAAGAACTACATCTCGATCTTGGCAGTAGACAATATAGATAATAAATAATGATAAAGCAACTTAGAAATAAGGCGAGCGCGCCAAAGATAAACTATGAATCAAGAAAAATTGCTCGAAATCATTCAAACAGCTGCAAAGGAAAAACAAATATCTCTTAACCTTAGTTGGGAAGAATTAGAAAAACTGCCGCCAGAAATAGGACAGCTTACTTCTCTCCAATCTCTCGATCTGAGTAGAAATCAAATTAGTGAGTTACCTTCAGTAATAGGACAGCTTACCTCTCTCCAATCGCTCAATCTTTGTAGCAATCAAATCAGTAAATTTCCTTCAGAATTCGAACAGCTTACCTCTCTTAAATATCTAGATTGTAGTATCAATAAAATTAGTGATTTGCCTTCAGGACTCAGGCAGCTTACCTCTCTTCAATCCCTCGATCTGAGTAGAAATCAACTCAGCAAATTTCCTTTAGAACTTGAACACCTTATCTCTCTGCACTATCTTTATCTTAATAATAACAAAATCAGTGATATTTCTTCAAAAATCGGACAGCTTACCTCTCTTTACTATCTTAATCTTAGCGACAATCAAATCAATGAACTTCCTTCAGAAATTGAACAGCTTACCTCTCTTCAATTTCTCGATCTGAGAGACAATCGACTCGATACACTTCCTCCAGAAATACACAAATATCTCAATGAGCCTATCAATGCAGCAAAAGATATCCCTCGTTATTATCGCCAACTTTCAAGGAAAGGAATCGATCGCATTTACGAAGCCAAACTCTTAATCGTGGGGGAAGGAGGTGCAGGAAAAACAACTCTTGCTAAAAAGATTGAAAATGAAAAATACGAGCTAGTTTCTACCGAACAATCGACAGAGGGAATTGATATTATTCGCTGGACATTTCCCTGGAAAGGCGATCGCGAATTTACTGTTAATATTTGGGATTTTGGCGGACAAGAAATTTATCACGCGACTCATCAATTTTTTCTCACCAAACGTTCGCTTTATATTTTAGTTGCCGATAGTCGTAAAGAAGATACCGATTTTTTTTACTGGCTAAATGTTGTCGATCTGCTGAGCGAAACTAGCCCAATTCTCATCATAAAAAATGAGAAACAAGACCGCAAACGAGATATCGATGAACGGCAATTACGAGGGGAATTTCTCAATTTGAAAGAAGTTCTATCGAGTAACCTCGCTGACAATCGCGGCTTATCAGAAATTAAACAAGCTATCGAGCATTATATTACCTCATTGCCTCATGTTGGCGATACACTTCCTAAAACTTGGATTGACGTTCGCAAAGCCCTTGAAACAAATCCTTATAATTATATTACCTTAGAAAAATATCTTGAAATTTGCCAAGAAAATGGCTTTGAAAATTACGAAGATAAAATGCAGCTTAGCGAGTATCTTCACGATCTTGGCGTTTGTCTGCATTTTCAAGAAGACGATCTTCTTCGCAAAACCGTCATCCTTAAACCGACTTGGGGAACTGATTCAGTTTACCGAGTTCTCGACAATCCTAAAATCATTCAAAATCTTGGACACTTTAATCGCGACGATCTCGCCGAAATCTGGCATGAAGAACAATATGCTATCATGCGTCCGGAACTGTTACGATTGATGATGAATTTCAAACTTTGCTATGAAATTCCGAGCAGTCCCAATAACTATATTGCGCCGCAACTCCTCAGCTTAAATTCACCCGAATACACTTGGACTGAAACCGATAATCTTCTCTTGCGCTACTCCTACGAATTTATGCCCAAAGGGATTCTAACCCGTTTTATTGTCGAGATGCACGAATGGATTGAAGATCAAACTTGCGTCTGGAAAACAGGCGTTATTCTCAGTCAAAACTATGCTCGTGCTGAAGTTATCGAACTCTATCATCGCAACGAAATTCGCATTCGGGTTTGTGGCGATCGCAGGCGCGATCTCCTCACCACTATTCGCCACGAACTCGGCAAAATTCACAAAACTTACGAACGCCTCAAATACAATACCCTCGTTCCCTGTAACTGCACCGCTTGTAAAGGTAGCCAAAATCCCCACTTTTATATTTACGATAAACTAATAGAACGAATCTCAAACAAGAAAAGAACAATTGAATGCGGAAATAAACCTTACCTCGATGTAGAAATTTCAGGATTAATCGATGATATCGAACCTACCCGTTTTTTCTCAGATCGTCCTGAAAAGCGCGATCGCAATCTCAAAAACATTCAATCAATCCTCTCTAAAACCATGTCCAACGATAAATCAATCAGTATTAGTGGTGGCGTATTCAATGCTGAAGTCCTCAATTTAGGAGAAAACTCCGGCGGAATTACCGTGAATAAATATGCGTCCGATCGCGATTTAGCGAATCCCTCGACGCGATCGCACAAACCTTCAAAGAACTCTCGCAAATTTACGCCACAACCGACGAACGAGAAATCGAAGGGATTATCGAAGCAGAAATCGAGAAAATAAAAGAACGGAATCCGAACCGATGGTACACCCTCAAACGCAAATTTCTCAACCCCAAACGCTGGTTATCGGGAGGACGTGCCGCCGCGATCGAAGTTGTCAATCATTATGTCGATGAAAGTGCATGGGGTAAAGGAATTATTGCTTTCTTGGATAAAGTTAGCGAGGAAGAATAAAAACGAGCGTATCTCAGTTTTGCAAAAACACTTTGTATCGCAAGTTTTTTATCCCCCTCCCGTCCCCTTTTGTAGGGGAGAAGCCGATTCTAACTCACTTCAAAACACGATAAAATCCATGGAAACCGTAATCGCAGAACATATCGAAATTACTCCCGGAATTTGCGGCGGAAAACCCCGCATCGCCGGACATCGAATTCGCGTTCAAGATATTGTCATTTGGCACGAACATCAGAGAATGTCTCCCGATGAAATCGTTTACCATTATCCCAGTATCACCCTCGCCGATGTTTATGCCGCACTTGCCTACTATTACGATCGCTTAGAAGAAATTCGCCAACAGATTCGAGAAAGTGACGAATTTGTCCGCGATCTAGCGGCAAAAACGCCCTCTATTCTCGAACAAAAATTGCGAGAACGAAATGTCAGAAAAAATTAGATTTCATCTCGATGAAAGTGCCAGTAATGCGATCGCGCAAGGATTGAGGCGCAGGGGAGTTGACATAACCACAACGCCAGAACAAGGCATGATTGGTGCATCGGATGAAGAACAAATTGCCTTTGCTTTACCACAAAAGCGAGTAATTTTTACTCGAGATGATGACTTTCTACGGTTGCATCAAGCCGGAATGACTCATGCAGGGATTGCCTACTGCCATCCCAATAGTCGTTCAATTGGCGAGATTATCAATACTTTAACCTTAATTTGGGAATGGGTAGACCCAGAAGATATGTTCGGCAACATTGAATTTATCTGATACCGCGATCGCTATCCAAACGGTACAAATATTCAGTTGCTGCATCCCCTCGCGATCGCCATTCCCCCGCCATAAAACCGCGATCGCGTCGCCAAACGCCAGAGAATGCCCCTCAAATCCGAATTGAAACGAAAAATACGACATTCAGGGAATTCCAAGGCTAAAATCGGTAAATGTTATTGGAAACTTTACAGGCAATCCCCATATCAGTAAGATGTAACGCCTAAAAAGTTCCGTCGTGCGATCGCAATAAGATAGATAGAATGATGACCCAAATCGTTCCTTGTTCCCAGCCCCAAAATCATCAGAATCCCTTCACCGACACGGACAACATTTGTGTGAAGTGGTGCGGAAAACTCAAAATCTTCTCTTCCCTCAGTTGCGCGATCGCGATGTGGGGATTGACTGCAATACCCGGAATGGCAGCCGATCGCTTGCTACTGCGTTTTGGACCCCTCGAAAAAAAGATTGAAGTTGAAGAGATTGAAAAATTTGTCAAAACCGGGGAAATTCCCGAATCCTTGCAATTTCTCTCGGTTCTCCTCACCCCCCAAGTGCAAGAAATTTTAGCCAGTCGCTTGAATGTGGATCCCGAAATTGTCGATTCTTTTCTCGACGATCTCCTCAATACCCCCGATGGGAAATGGTTAATGGAAGAACTGCAAACCGCCCTCCCCGGAACGAATATCGACCAATTAAGAGCTGCTTTATACTTAACCCTACAACAGGCCAATGGCATCAGCGTGACCAGTTTTTTACGGGCCTATCCTCAAGATACTCTCACAATCGATGCCAGTGCTGCCGTTAAAATTGCCTTGCAACTGAACGCCTCAAACTTGCAAAGTCAAGCCTTAGAACCCGTTGTCAAGCGAGAACTGGCGATCGCCCCCGAAGAAGTCGCCGCCTTCGTTCCCAGTTTCGACCCCACCCAACCCACCTCCGAAAGGGTGCGCCAGCGAGCCCTCATCCTTCACGATCGCCAGCGAAATCGTCGCATCTCCGTCGATTTATACTACTCCAAAGAGACGAGCGGTCCCCTCGTTGTTCTTTCTCACGGTTTTGCCGCCGATCGCCGCTTTTTGGCTTATTTAGCGCGTCATTTGGCTTCCCATGGCTTTAGTACCATTTCTATCGAACATCCGGGGAGTAGCATTGAAACCCTCGCTCGCTTAACCCTTGATTTCAATCCGACGGATGTTTTGCCTGCCGAAGAATTTCTCGATCGCCCTCAAGATGTCAGTTTTGTCTTAAATGAATTGGAGCGATTGGGACAAAAGTGGAGCTATTTAGAGCGGAAATTTAATACGAAACAGGCGATCGTTATCGGTCATTCTCTGGGAGGCTATACGGCACTGGCTCTAGCTGGCGGAGAGTTAGATTTGCCCGCGTTGCGGGAGTTTTGCCAGCATCGGACTCCCTTGGGCCGCTCTCCTGCCGATTGGTTGCAATGTTCGGCGGCAGAATTACCCTATAGCCAAGTCGAATTGCGCGATCGGCGCGTGGTGGGTGCGATGGCTCTCAATCCCTTAGTCGGCAAGCTCTTTGGAGATACAGGACTGGCCCGAATCCAAACGCCGATTGTAATTTGGAGCAGTAGCAAGGATGCCGTCACGCCTCCCTTAGATCATCAACTGCGTCCTTTCAATCGATTGTCTGGGGAAAAATATTTTGTTACCGCGATCGGGGCAACTCACATGAGCATCACCGATCCCGGAAATAGCAATAGTGCCGTGGCGCACAGTAGCGTCGTGCAAGAGTTAATGGGGCAAGAAGCCGAACCCGTGCGTCAGCTGGTGCGGGGGTTGAGCTTGGCGTGGGTCAGCCAATGGAGCGATCGCGCGGTGATTTATCACCCCTTTCTATCCGCCGCTTACGTTCAGTCTCTCTCTACCCCAGAGTTAGAGATGCGTTTGACCCAGAAGTTACCCACTACTCTCAATCTCTGGATGCAGGTGGTGGAGAAAAGCAATCAACCTTTGGTATACCAAGATAAAACGGAAGAGCGACGGGCTTTCCGTTTTTTTGAAGATGGATTTGCCGAGATGAAACGCGCATTTCGCTCTCCTAACTATTGTACGGCACAACTCAAACGGATTTTCGATCGCGTTTTAAGCAATGAGGCGTGATGGAAAAATCGGTGGGTCGAACTAGCGATCGCTTTCTTGGCGATCGCCATAGCGCAGGAATAAGGCGATCGCGAGACTGGTGAGTAAAATTAAAACCATACTCAGTGCCGAACCAAATCCCCAATTTCGCGTTATGCCTAAGAATTGATTGTAAATTAAGCGAGATACAGTCATGCTGGATGCACCGCCTAAAAGTTCCGGATCGATAAAGTCCCCCAAAGCACTAATAAAAACGAGCAAACTTCCCGCAAGGATGCCCGATCGCGTTTGCGGGACGGTAATTTTCCAGAAGGTTTGGATCGGGGTTGCCCCAAGATCCCCCGAGGCTTCCAGAATATCGCGATCGAGTTTTTCCACCGACGCATAGAGAATTAACACCATATAAGGCAAATAATTGTAAGTCATGCCAATTATCACGGCGATCGGACTGTTTAAAATCTCGAAACTCGGCAACGAAAATGTTGTTAAAATCGTATTTAAAAGTCCCGTCGGGCGTAAAATAGAAATCCAAGCATAGGTTCGCAATAACGAAGAAGTCCACAAGGGGAGAATAAATAGCAAAAGGAGGAGATTTCGCCAGCGTTTGGGGGCTAATTGTCCTACCCCATAAGCAACGGGAAAGCCCAAAATCAGAGCCAGTAGAGCAACTTCTCCTGCGAAGAGCAGCGATCGCCCTAAAACTCGCAAATGAACGGGATCGAAGATATGAAAATAATTGTCTAATCCCCTTGGGTTCACCACTTCGCCGGGATGGATATCGGGAACTAAACTCAGCTCGAGAATAATTAGCGTTGGAAAAACCAGCAAAAATAATAACCAGAATCCTCCCGGTGCGAGCAAAATAAATATTTCCCACCATTGATTAGAATGATTTTTCGATTCCGTGAATGGGTCGATCTGATTTTCTAATTTGTCGCTCTCCGTCATGCACTAGTAACCGTTCATCGATAATTGTTTGCACTGAGTCATGTCGAAGCGTTCATTGATAAGGGGAGTTCGATAATAAACTCCGTTCCTTTGTCAACTTCAGATAAACATTCAATTTTTCCTTGATGTTGCTCGATAATTTGATAAACAATTGCCAGTCCTAAGCCCGTCCCCTTGCCGACGGGTTTAGTGGTAAAAAACGGATCGAAAATCTTTTCTCGAATTGTATCGGGAATGCCTTTCCCATTATCCGCGATCGCAATTTTGACGCATTCTTTCTCTAGAAAACTGCGAATGGTAATCTGAGGACGGGTTGCAATCTCTTCGAGAGCATCGATCGCGTTAACAAAGAGGTTTAAAAAGACTTGATTTAATTGTCCTGCATAACATTTCAACTTTAACGGATAACAAGTATATTCTTTAATAATTGCAATATCGGGTTGATTTTCCCGATCTTGAAAACGATGTTGAACGATTAATAACGTACTTTCAATACCTGCATGAATTTCTACCTCTTTCAGTTCGGCTTCGTCCAGCCTCGAGAAGTTTCGCAAACCCACAACAATTTCCCGAATGCGATTCGTACCAATTTGCATCGAAGCCAGCAGTTTGGGTAAATCTGTTGCTAAAAAGTCGAAATCGATTTGTTCGAGATATTCGCGCACTTCCGAGGCAGGCTGAGGATACATGCGTTCGTACAAATTCACGAGAGTCAGTAAGTCTTGGGCATACTGGGCAGTATAGCCTAAGTTTCCATGAATAAAATTCACGGGATTGTTGATTTCGTGGGCGATACCTGCAACCATTTGACCCAAACTCGACATTTTCTCGCTTTGGACGAGTTGCGCTTGGGCCATTCTCAATTGTTCTAGCGTCCCCTCGAGTTGTTGCATTTGTCTGTTGAGTCGTTCCTCTCGAGAAACCAATTCTTCCGCCATCGAGTTAAAATTTGCCGCTAATTGTCCGAGTTCGTCGGCGGAGTTTGCGGACAATCTTTGGGTTAAATGTCCTTTAGCGAGCTTTTGGGTTGCTTGAGTTAGGTTGTTAATGCGCCGCACCATTCTTCCTGCCACCCAATATCCCATCGCGATCGCAATTCCTCCTCCAACCAACGAAACCAATCCAATTCCCAACCATAACTTCCGTTGAGCCCGTTGGAGAGAGTCGAGGGAACTCAAAACCATTAAGGTGAAATCGGTATCTCTTAAGCCTGAAAGTACGGCCGTATGAGCGACATAGTCGCGATCGCGGACGCGTGCGGTAGATGCTCTCGATGAGGGGAATTCAATCTTTACAGGGTTTCCGTCTTGCCGGCTAAAAGTAGACGCAATTAAACGTTTTTCGGCAAAGACTGCCAGTTGCTGTTCCGTTCCCCAAGAAATTTGTTCTAATAGTTCGTCGTCAATTCTATTCCCTACAACAATTCCTCCAATTGTACCTTGACGATTGGCAATGGAGGCCGTTCCAATCAGTAAAGAAGGAGTCGAATTTTCCGAGGCCAAAATGCTGGTAAAACTCAAACCGCTCAAAACTGGAACTCGAATATTATCGGAATTTAAATTCAGATCCTTTAGCTCTTTATTTTTCAAATCTGTCACGATTTCCCCTTGGCGATCGAAAACCTCCAGAAAATGAATGGAGAGGGAGGCTTTGAAAGAAATCAGTTCTCGCAAAAGTGCTAAGGTATCTCCTTGCTCTAGGGCGTTGCGAATGACTGTTTGCTCTGACAGTAATTTCGCATCCAAACGCAAATTTTGTTTCTGTTGTTGAAATTCTCGCAAAACGAGAGTAGCGATCGCATTAGTGCGATCGCGAGTGCGCCGTTCGAGACTGCGATTTACATAAATACCCAGACTTGTCGTTCCCAATAACCATACTCCTAAAAATACCGCGACAAAAGGAACGCTAATTTTGCCCCGCAGAGACATTTGCGAATAAACTCTTTTGACATTAAAGGGCGAGCGAATGGGATTTGTGCCTCCCAGGGGCTTTCTCAATTTTGGGTGCGAGTTCGTATCAAAGAGCATGGTTGCGAGAGAATCCTAAATTCTCGAGAGAAATAATCGGAAATCTTCTGTTATTATGCTGAATTTTTATTGAGTTTTTGGCTGAATTTTGGTTAAAAAAGGTTTAAAAAAAGAGTGATTCTTGAAATAAAATATTTCCTTTTAGTATATCACGCAAGGTGCATTTTTAACACTGATTGCGTGGCTTGGCGAACTCGACATTTAATCGTTTCTTTTCCCAAACGCTGATGTGCCTCAAAGCGATGACATCCAGAAAATCCATAATATTCTCCTTCGACTTCCAACACGTCAATGGGTTCGTGCAGCCCTTCGATAGCAATTGATTCCATCAGCGCTCTGACTTTTTCGGGATCGGTTTGTCGGGGCAAGGGGCGGCGAATGCGAGGGAGAGGAATCTCTTTGATGACAACCATTATCTTTAGAGAAAATCTTATATTTCTTGTTGTTTTTGACGATTTTTTAAATAGGCGAATACGGACTTATCGCCGATATCGTCGGGAATATCTTGGAAGGCTTTTCGTAGGGCAAAGATGAAAAATAAAATGCTCCAACTGGCAAGGAGAATTTTCTGAATTTCAGGAGACAAAATACCTGCCATAAATCCTAATAAGAGAATGGGAATGAGAGGGGTTAATATTTTTGTTTCCAAGCGATTGAAACAAAAGGCTTCTTTAAAATAAATTCCCGTGAGGGAAGCAAAGAGAAAACCCGTTCCCAGCAAGAGGGGCGGATGGTTGTAAATGAATAATGCGAGGGGGGTGGGGGCAGAGAATGCGATCGCGGTAGAAAAAACCGTCCCGATGATCCAAAATACTTGCAATAGCCGATGTAAAGGCACTAAATAAATATGAATGGTTAAGAGAGCGATCCCCAAGCCGAGGGCAAAGCTGGCAAAAAGGACGGTTAAAGCATTTAAGACAAAAGGAGTCGCCCCTTGCCACAGAAATAAACCCGTACCGAGGAGAAAAGAAAGGGCTGCTACTGTCAAACCGCTTCGATAAATTCTAACTTCTTGGCGATCGCTCTCAGTAATGGTAAATTCGCCAAATTGACCGTGATAAATAACAGTATCGGGGGATTGCATGGATTAAATGATAAATGGCAACGCTTCATTTTAAACCATCTTTTCCAGACGACGAAATTCCTTTTCAATTTCTGCCCAGAGAGAACGATTATGAGGATCGGTACGAAGGGCTTTTTTAAGATAGAGTCGGGCTTTATCAAACTGACGCCGATCGATGAGGTGCCGCCCCCAACATTGATAGGCGATCGCCTGCCACTGACGCACTTCGAGATCTTGGGGAAGGCGAATGGCCAATCCTTCTACCACGGCGATCGCTCGGGCGAAACGCCGCTTTTTCAACAAATCTTGTAAGAGTTGATAAGACTCGAATTTGAGCGATCGCTCGCGTTCCGATAATGGCGGACGAGGGACTTTTACTTTTTTGGGGGGTTGGTAAATTTTGGTTTGGGGACGAACGGGAGGGGGAGGGGGAGGGACAATACGGGGAAGAGAGGGACGAACTTTTAAGAGGTGTTGGTAAGCCTCGGTAATTTCGATAAATTTAGCTTGTGCTTCCGTTTGGTTGTCGGGATTGACATCGGGGTGATATCGTCTGGCCAAACGCCGATAAGAGCCTTTAATTTGCTCCAATTCTGCCCCAAATTCCAGCCCTAACACGCGATAGCATTGCACCAGATTCATTCTTGCCAGTTTCCGAAAAAAAGCCAATCGATCTCAAAAATAACCCAGAATTGCTAAATTGTGACTGTTTGTACGATTTCCTTTCGCTGGAGATTAGTAAAAATGGCGGGTAAAACTATTGTTCTCGCGGGAGTGACAAAGGGACTGGGACGGGCAATGACTGAGGAGTTTAACAACCTCGGGCATATTGTGCTCGGTTGCGGTCGCTCTCGAGGGGAAATCGAAACCTTGCAGGAAATTTATCCCGAGGGGGATTTTCAAGTCGTCGATATTGCCGATGCCGATCGAGTCGAAGGATGGCGCGATCGCCTCTTGGAAAAATGGGACGCTCCCGATTATCTCATTAATAATGCCGCTCTCATCAATTCTCCCGCTCCTTTATGGGAAATTGGCGATCGCGAGTTTTCTCAATTAATCGATGTCAATATCAAAGGGACTGCCAATACCATTCGCGCTTTTTTACCGTCCATGATTGCGAAAAAGGCGGGAGTTGTCGTTAATTTTAGTTCGGGTTGGGGGCGTTCGACTTCGCCGGAAGTCGTTCCTTATTGTGCTTCTAAATGGGCAATCGAAGGGCTGTCCCGAGGGTTGGCCCGAGAAGTGCCTAAAAATATCGCCGTTGTTGCTTTAAATCCGGGGATAATCGATACAGAGATGCTGCGAACCTGTTGGGGAGAAGGTGCGGCGGGTTATCCTCAACCGCAACAATGGGCAAAAAAAGCGGTCCCGTTTATTTTGAAGATTAAAAGCCGCGATAATGGCAAGTCTTTAACGGTTTCATAAATATGCAAATGAATGACGCAAAACTCTACCAGATGAATCCTCGAGAGCGATTTTCAAATCGCGTGGAGGACTATGTTAAATATCGTCCCAGTTATCCTTCAGAGGCGATCGATCGCCTCTTGGACGGATTAAATGAGGAAGGACTCATCGCGGCGGATATTGGCGCGGGAACGGGGATTTCTTCGCGATTACTGGGCGATCGCGGCATTCGCGTTCTGGCGATCGAACCCAACCCATCTATGCGTTTGGCGGCGGCATCTCATCCTTTCGTCGAATTTCGCCAAGGAAGTGCAGAAAAAACCGAACTTCCCAATGAATCGATGGATTTGGTCACTTGTTTTCAATCTTTTCATTGGTTTGCTCCCGAGCCGACTCTACAAGAATTTTGGCGCATTCTCAAACCGAAAGGACGATTAGCAGTTGTTTGGAACGATCGCGATCGCGAAGATGAATTCACGCGCAACTATACTCATTTAGTTCAAGTTGCCTCCGATCGCCATCCCGCAGAATCTTGCCTGCAAGCTATTTCTCCCCTCGAGAACAGTTCTTTATTTTCAGGAGTGCGATCGTCTTGTTTTTCCTATCGACAATCTCTCGATGAAGTGGGTTTAATCGGTCGTGCCATGAGCGTTTCTTATATTCCCAAAACTGGAGCAAAAGCAGAACGATTTATTACTGGACTTAAAGAATTATACGCTCAATTTTGCGACGAGCGCGGCCTAATCGATTTAGTCTATAAAACTAACGTCTATCTGGCTTAGATATCGTTTCTTTTGTGGACGACATAAGTTATCCAAGAGCGATCGCAGTTCGCTCCCCAGTCCACTTATTAAAAAAATATTAACGGTTTTTTTTGTGGATCGAAGAAATAGTAATATTTTTTCGTCTCAAAACCACTTGAAGAAATAATTTACAGCAATTTAAGGAAAAAAGTAAAAGTGAAAGCAAAAATATTCAAAGGCCTGCAAATCTTATTGATGGCTGTTTTCTTTGCATTCGTTGGAATCGCGATACCAGCACTTCCCGGAACTGATTCTGGAGTCGCTTTCGCTCAAATCGGAGACACCGCAAGAGAAATCTCTTGGACGGATTGGAGAGATCCATATAATGGCGGTCGCGACCTTCAAACCCCCTACCTGGAAATGACAGGTATAATCACTAAAGATTCTCGCGAGATTACTGTAACTGCAAAAGCCAAACAGTACCATTCGCTATTCGCCGATCGGTGGCTAAATGACTTGGGTATTGCAACAGCGAAGCCTCCCACGCACATAGTCGGTGCAGAAGTGAAAAATCTTCCCACTTTCACCTACGCCCCCAGAATGGGTCTACAAGGAGTGCATTCCGGAGTAACCATTACTTTTTCCGAACCCGTTCGAGATCCGCTCCTGGTCATCAAGAATTGGTTTCCTAATGACGATGGAACCATCAGTGATAGCAGTGGGGCCGGCATTCCCATTGAAATTGTGAGTCAAGGACCGACCCTTCCCAACTACACGGCACAGGTTGTTCTCAATGGGACAAAAGATGGTTATCTTGTCAAGGGAACTGGCGTTGCGAATGCTGTCATTCGCGTACCAGGAGTCCACAAATCATTTGACTTTAACAATAACGATGCAATACGCGAGGATGCTTATCATGGGGGAATATTTACAGTTGGTCTGGCAGAAACTGGGGAAGTTTACAATGATATTGTCAACCTCGATTCCGTCACCAACTCGTCCAAGGTGCAAGCTGTCAAAGTCACGCTCCCTGCTGGAAACTATACGATTAGTGTTGTCGGTAAAAAAGATGGCGGTACTTATGACGCTTGGACAAAAAATACGAAAGTCAAAGGCTGCGACGGAAACGGTAAGAACTGTACCCAAGGTTGGGAACACACATATTTCTATCAGTTAGGAGCTGCCAAGAAAGTTAAAGTCAAAGGAGTCGGACGTTACGCAACTCCGGCATTGGCTCTGGCGAATTTACCGGCAGATATTACTTTCACCCTTACCCAACCAACCGAAGCGATTTTCTATCTCCAAGATAAGAAAAAAATCGTCAATAATCAAGGTGGCGTATCTTTGCACATTGTTGGTAAAGAATAAATAACCGACCTAATTCTAGAATCAAAAAAAAGCAGGCGGTTCAGAGCGATCGCTTGCTTTTTTCATTAAGTGGTAACCAAAAACAATTTGTTTGAGCGCGATCGCAATATTTTTGATAAAGTAGAGATTCAACGATCGCATTTATTTTACATGAGAAATCCTGCAAAACATCGAGAAAAACCGATCTCTTCTGTTTTACAAATCTTCAAGTCATAAAAAAAATATTAATTTTTTTTTTCTATATCAAAGGAGTGATATCATTCCTTCATCTCATTACAATCTGAAGTAATAATTTGTAAATTTTTTTTTAATTAAAAATTTCATGGCTTCAGAAAGTTTTTAGAGATCTCCAAACAGCATCAAAATTAAAAACGAACAATGAAAGAAAAGATATCCAAAAGCCTTCAGGTTTTACTAATGGCTGGTGTTTTTATGTTAGTGGGGATCGGGATGCCCATACTTCCCCAAACTAATTCTGGGGCTGCTTTAGCGGCCAGCGTTTGTCCGTCTGAAGCAACCGATCGCTCGATTAATAGTAATGTCAGTACGTACGTTGTTTTTAACAATAAAAGCACGCAAGGAATCAAAACTTACTGGCTTGACTACTCGGGAAACCGAAAATTTTATCGCCAATTAAATTCTAATGAGTCCTACAAACAACAAACTTATGTTACTCATCCTTGGGTGGTTACGGATCTTGAAGATAACTGCTTGGGCGTTTATTATCCCGAAAGCGAAACAGTTGAGGTCGCGATCGCGGATCCCGCAGCAGAAAGCAGCACCAATGAAGTTGTTTGGACGGATTGGACGACCGTAAGTGCTGACTTAAAAATCGCAACGGGCGCAATTACGAAAGGTTCTCACGAGATTACCGTAACCTCCACAGCCGATCCAACTCATAACTTCGTGCAAACAGACGGGGGAACCGACTACTGGAAGCCAGCCGATCCTTATCTCAGCACGGAGGTGGAGAATGCTCCTTCTACTCCTGATATTGTCACCCTCAATACGGGTGGAACTGTAACCATTACTTTTTCCGAACCCGTCCGGAATCCGCTCGTGGCTTTAGTGAGCTGGAATCTTGGTTCTGTCAAGTTTAGCGCTCCTATTGAAGTGTTGAGTGACGGGAAGAAGGGATATTGGGGTACGGGAACTGCCGTTTTAAATGGTGAAAAAAACGGTTTTTCTCCTCAAGGAGAGCTACATGGTGTTATCCGCTTACCCGGAGTCTACGAATCGTTGAGTTTTACCCATCCTTCTGAGAATTGGCACGGTTTTACGATTGGAATTTCAGACATTGCGGAAGTTTACAATGGTATCGTCAACCTCGATTCCATCGAAAACTCATCCAAAAAGCAAGCGGTTAAAGTCACGCTCCCTGCTGGAGAATATACAATTAGCGTTATTAGTCAAGAAGAGGGTGGCGCTTATGACGCTTGGACGAAAAATTCCAAAGTCACGGATTGTGACGAAAGTGGCAAGAAATGTACCAAAGGTTGGGAACACAAATATTTCTACCAACTCGGAGATACCAAGCGAGTTAAAATAAAAGGAACCGGACGTTATGAAACGCCAGCATTGGCTCTAGAGAATTTACCCGAAGATGTAACTTTCACCATCGAGGAAGAAACCGAAGCAATTTTCTATCTCCAAGATAAAAAAGATGTTTCTAATAATCAAGGTGGTGTGTCTTTGAAAATTGTCGGCAAAAAATAGATAATTTGCCAATTTTAGAATAAAGAAGAGCAAGCGATTCAGTGCGATCGCTTGCTCTTCTTTATTAAGTTACAAACTTAAACAATCTGTTTGAGATCGATCGCGGTTTGATTTAAGTGCTCGGTTTCCTGTCGGGTTTGACCGATTCCCATTGCCGTTTCTCTTACGCCGCGTTCGATCGAATTAACAGCATCGATTGCTACTCGAATTGCTGCAACTTGTTGGCGAACGTTCGTAGCAATTTGTTGATTGTTGAGAACGACATCATTGACGGCGTTTTTGACTTCTGTAAAAGCAAGTTCTGTCGATCTGGCAATTTTTACACCTTCCTCAACGGCAAGATTTCCTTCTGTAACAACCCAAACGGCTAAGTTAATTTCTTTGTTAATATTTGCTACAATATAATTAATGCGATCGGTTGATTCCTTACTTTGGTCTGCTAATTTCCGAATTTCTCCAGCAACCACAGAAAAACCTTTTCCATACTCTCCCGCACGAACGGCTTCCACTGAAGCGTTTAAGGCTAAAAGATTGGTTTGATTGGCAATTTCAGAGACTAATTGAGAAATTTTACTAATTTCATTGGTGTGTTGGTTTAAAGTTTTGATTTGCTTGGCGATCGCATTGACTTTGTTGCGAACTTCGGACATTTTGGAAATATTTTCTTCAACGGAATGATTGCCGCTTTCTGTCATGTCCAATGCTTTTCGCGCAGAAAAAACCGAAGATTCTGCTTGTTCTTCCGACTGGCGAGAAGAGATTCCCAGATCGTCCATAATTGTTTTGGTTGTATTCGCAAAAGTTGATTGTTTGCTGGCAATATTTTCTTGGTCGAGCATTGTCGCGATAATTTCTTGGCAAGTGGTTAAAACGCGATCGCTTAACTGTTTGATCGAATCGCTTAATTGTTGAATCTTGGCGATCCCAATTGTCAAGGTAATAATAAGGGAAAGAAAAATGACTAAACTCGCCACCCATTTAAAATTAGCCACGGGTTGAAAAACAATAGCTTTAGGGATTGTATAAATGATTTTCAAGGAGTCGCCCGTATTTACATTGAGCATTACTGTATCAAAACTAATTAACCGATCGCTACCGCGATCGATATAATCGCGATCGTTATTTAAAATTGTACTGGCGATCGCTTGAGGATAGTCTTGGGTAATATTATCATCCCGTTCTAGATCGAACCCCCATTCTTTATTAGAATTGGGATGATAAATATAAAATCCATTTTGATTAATCGCTAAAACTTCCGCATGCTTATCTCTATTTTCGACTCCGAGAAACTTAATTAATTGTTTGGCCGAGATATTGGCGATAATTAAACCCTGCCGATTTCCCACAGCATCAAAAATAGGGGTTGCGTAGCGAATGACCAGTTTATAAGGGTATTCGATTGCACCGCGCTCTTGATTGAGATCGATGGGACTTGCATATATTTCCCCTTCAGATAGTTGTATTGCTTCCTCAAAATAAGGGCGATGATTTTTATTTTGTAATTGCGATTTTGGCACGATCTTAATTTCACGATTTTCCGAGTCTACCCTCACCAATTCTTTCCCGTTTTCATCGATATATCGCAAGCTCAAATAGTAAGGTTTTGCTGCTAACTTTGAGGAAAAAATATTATTTAAACGTTCCTCCCATTGCTCTAATGTTGAATTACTTTGCGGATCGATTCTTTCATTTTCTTCAGCACGAATAATTCCTTGAATGGGAGGAACATCACTTAAAAAGAAAATATCATTTTGAATGCCTTCTAAGAATGTTTTCACTTTTTCTTTTCGTTCGGCTACCCAATTTTGTTCTTGTAAAATTGCAACTCTTGCAAGGGCATTCGTTGATGAATAAAGCCCGTAAATCCCAACAATCAGTACGGGAATAGAAGTGCTTCCGACTAATAAAATGAGTAACTGATTTTTAATTGTAACAAAAATACGATTTGACATTCGCACTGGTTAAAAATTGGTTTGTTTCCCGAGAATGGAAAACTCATATTATTGACTCAACCACGCGATCGCACTCCTGATCCATTCCTCGGGGGAAGGATTTTTCAACAATTGCGCGTCGGTACTCAAAACAGACAGCGCTTGTTGAATTTCCTCATTTTCATATCCTAATGCAAGGAGAGTCATTTCGACATCTTCCTGAATTTCTGGAGACGGACCGGCAGATGTAGCAGACAGAGAAATTCCCGATGCTTGTCGCCATTGTGCCAGTTTTGTTTTTAATTCTAAGGCGATACGTTCGGCAGTTTTTTTCCCAACACCGGGAGTTTTTGCTAGAGTCCGAATATTTTCCGTGACGATCGCTTGCACGAGATCCGTTAATCCGAGGGTATCGATTAAAGCGATCGCCAATTGTGCGCCGATTCCGCTTACACCAATTAATTGACGAAATAAATCCCGTTCTGCGGCGGTAGAAAACCCGTATAAAATTATATTATCTTCTCGAACTTGTTGATGGGTAAAAATTTGTACGATTTCTTCCGTTCCAATAGAAAGCTGTCGCGACAAACGAGAGTGAATTTGGATTTCATAACCAATTCCATTGGTTTCGATAATTAAAATAACACGATTATTGAGGGTTTTAACGAATGCGATCGCTTTTCCTTTAAGATAACTAATCATTCAGGTTGGTTGTTGGTTGTTGGTTGTTGGTTATCTTCCCTAATCCCCCTTCGTAAGGAGGGAACTAAAGAGGGGATCCATAACTGTTTTTGAGGTCTTGAATGGAAAATAATGCGGTGAATTTTAAGCCTTTAGATTCGTATAATTGTCGTCCTCCTTGTTCGCGATCGACTAATGCCATCACCCACTCCACTGTATATCCCACATCTCTTAAGCGCTGTACTGCAAGCATCGCCGATTTTCCTGTCGTGACGACATCTTCTAAAACAACAACTTTTGTACCGACGGTTAAACTCGGACCTTCAATATAAGCCTTTGTTCCGTGTCCTTTGGCTTCCTTGCGAATAATTAGAGCGGGAATGGGGACATTTTCTAATGCAGAGATAACGCTAACAGCCGTTACGATGGGATCTGCTCCTAATGTTAATCCTGCCACGGCTTGCGTCCCTTCAGGAAGTTGGGAAAATAGGAGTTTGCCGATCGCTAAGGCACCTTCTGCGTTTAAACTCACTTGTTTGCAGTTAATATAATAATTGCTCTGCTGTCCGGAAGAGAGAACAAAATCTCCCTCTTGATAAGCATACTCGACTAAGAGGGCGAGCAAGGTTTGGCGCAGGGTTTCTAGATTGGCGTTCATGGGTTCGATTGATAATGGGCCGTTGGGAAAGGGGAGCGCAATAGGCTATACTTCATTAAAGAAAAATTGCGAAATGTTAAGGACACACCGAATGACTGCTCAAATTCAATTTTCTCGAGGGATTCCTGAAGAAGAAGTACCCGACGTGCGCGTGACGCGAGGTAAGAGTGGAGAGAGTGGGACGGCGACATTTTATTTTGAAAATCCCAAAATTCTCGCTCCGGACTATAACGAAGATATTACAGGATGTTATCTCATTGATGAAGAAGGCGAAATTGTCACGCGAGAAGTGAAAGCCAAATTTATTAATGGGCAAGCATCTGGCGTTGAAGCTGTAGTCATTATGGAATCATTGGAAGAATGGGATCGCTTTATGCGGTTTATGGAACGTTATGCTGAAGCCAATGGCTTGGGTTTCACGAGTACTCAAAAATAAGCAAGGAAAGCAGGAGAAGATGGGGAAGCAGAGGGAGAACAAAAATTTTATTTTTTTCCTTCTCTAATTTCTTCATCCTTTCCTAATTCCCAATTTTACCCTTCATCCTTATCTGAATGTCTCTCCATCCCGATCGCGAATTTCGTTCTCTAGGTTGCGCTGTCATCACCGCAAGCGATACCCGCGCGCCTCAGAGCGATCGCAGCGTCCATATTACCCGAGAATTACTCCAAACACAAGGCCATCGCATCGAAGCCTAAGCGATCGTTAAAGACGAACCAGAACAAATTCCCGAACGAGTGCGAAGGTTGTGCGATCGCGTTAAAATTGAAGTCTTAATTTTTAATGGGGGTACGGAATTGCTCCGAGAGATACAACTTACGATGCACTGGCAGGCATCCTCGAGAAAACGTTACCGGGTTTTGGGGAAATTTTTCGTTATTTGAGTTACCAAGAGATCGGTTTGAGAGCGATCGCATCTCGTGTGGTTGCAGGAGTTTATCGCCAACGGATAATCTTTTCTCTACCGGAATCCAGCAATGCGGTAAGATTAGTCATGAACGAGTTAATCAGTCTCTAACTATTACTAAAGTAGGGATTCCTTTCTCTCTTTTTTTGTCCATTGTAACTGTTCTCGCAAGCGCAATAAATAAATTCTGGCGAGTTGATAAACTTCTCGATATTGTTCCCCGTTATGTTCGGAAAAACTTCGTCCTGTTGTTTCCTTGATGTAGGCAAAAACAGCAGAATGTAAAAACTGTTGATTATTTTTAAAGGAAACTTTTTCCTCTTTGGCTTCAGCGCGATCGATTTCGTCTTGTAATAAAGGAACGGGATTGTTTAATAAAAATATCCCATTTTTACCGTCGGGAACAAAACGACGCTGATGTAAAAGATCGTGAATTAAACTTCTAATTTGTCCTCCATAACGCCCCTGAGTTTCCATTTTAGCTTTATCGGGACGAGCGATCGCATTATCATTCTGCGGTACCTCAATATCAATACTTGTTAACTCTGCTTCCAATCCTTTTAACAATAACTGATAAGCAGAATCCGGCATCAGCGATCGCAATTTTACTCCATTAGAAGTAATCTCGCCTTCTTCGTCTAAATTAAAGCCTTTTTGTTGTAGAACTTCTCGTTTTTTATATTCGGTATAAGACATGATTTCGTCTCCTACCATAACTTGCCAATCGAGGTTAACATGACTGATAAAATGAGCGTTGGGTAAGGATTGATGGGTGCGTTCTCGCTTGATTTTTGCCCCCCGAGGAATATCGTTCCACGTCGGTGTAATTTGTACGTGTTTTTCGTCTAAAACGGCTTCTATTTGAATATTAAATGTCCGCAAACTACGAATTTTCTCTAAGTTTTCCGCGATCGCATCCACTTCATTTTGCCAAGGTAGGGGAGGAGACACTTCGACTTCGCGGTTGCTGAGCTTGTCGAAGTACAGTGCGAGAGCGCGATCGCTACTCGGTAATTGAGAATCGGGATTTATCTCTCGAATAAGAGAAGATTCAGACTCATTAGCAATAGCAACCGCGATCGTGGGTTGTTCCTCGGATTCGCTGTTATAACTGCTTGTAGATTCAGCAACGGTTGTTGACGCTAATTCCTGACTTAAATTGAATTTAGGAGGAGGATCGGGTTCGGATTCTACCCATGTGGAGAGTTGCAGAATATCTCCCGATCGCAAGGAGGAGGTATCGGAAAGACTCAAAATCGTTTCTCCTGCTTCGTATTCGCTGACGAGGACGGGGTTGGGACGAGGAGGAGGGATATCCTTGATCGCGTCGCTTTCCATTCCCTGTAGGAATTTCTCGAATAAGGGACGAATATCCAAACTTTCGTGAGTGACGATAACGCCCCAGTTTGGATGTTCCAGACTGGGAAAATAACCCGGTGAGTCTCCTGGGACGCGACGCACAATTCTCCCCCATTCTTGTTCGGCAGGAGAGAGACTTTTGAGAACGCACAAACAACAGCTCACAGAAGCCCAAGGATGATCGAATCCGACCCCCACCATACCGCAATGCACTAAAACCCAGAGATCGCCATTATAAAACCGTTGGATAATCTCCCCCGGACGACCGGCAAGATCGAACCCTTCGCGATCGCTGTGAATGCTTCCCACGCGACCTTTTAACAGGGGGAAATTCTTCTCTAATAGTTCCGTAACGCGATGGACGTGGGGGATGTTTAAAGCACGCACGATCGCTGCATGGGGTTGTCCGGTTTTCTGACGTTTGGCGAGTAAGATTTCAACGGTTTTTTGCAATACAGGAAGCGAGAAATTATCGGCAAATAAAATCTTGCGAAACCAGAGGCGATCGCATTCGGCTTTATTAAAAAATTCTTCGGGAGTATAAGAAATTTCTTCCCCTTCTTCTTCAATTAAAAAGGCTTCGCTAGTGGCTTCCTGCAACGTCACTTTTTTAATGGGAGGCGGTTCTAATTTCCAAGCATCTTGTAAGGAAAACTCATAATCGGCAACAGGAGCATAATGGACGATCGCGTCGTTATTCACATCCCAATCGGAGACTTCTGAATAACGGACGTAGGGTAACGGTTGACTATCCGAACGAAATTTAGAGCCGGTAAAATAGGTTAACAACGCATTTTCAAAATAGCTGGTAATAGTGCGATAAGAAGAAGCGGCGGCAAAATGCGCTTCGTCAACAATTAAAATGCCTAACGTATCCGGTTCGATGTCGCCGCGATTGACTAAATTAACGACAAATTGCCGATTTCCTACCAAAATATCGGCACCGTGCATGGCGTAGGCGTAACTGTTAAAATTGCTGGCATCCAGTCCTACAATCGTCGGCGGCGGCACTCCGGGGGGTAAAATATTTAAACTGTATAACAGCCATTGTTGATAATGGGGATGACCTTTTGCATCCGTGGGAAAATCTCTCAGAAAGCGATCGCGCAGGGTACAATTATCGGATAAAAAGAGGGCGCATTCTCCTTGCATCCACGGGGCGAGAATAAAGGGGGTTAAGGCCTGAATTAAGGTTTTTCCCGTCCCCACTCCTGCTAAGATTAAAGCAGCCTGTCGATGCAAGCCGTCCATTTCCCCCCGCACGGCTTTTTGATACAGTGCTAAGAGTGCTTCTCTCTGATGGGGATAGAGTCCTGTTTGACCAGACAGGACGCGGGAGAGCACCAGTTCGTGATAAGTTTTAAAATAGTTGGCGATCGCCATTATTTTGACTCCGATTGTTTACTTTTTTAACGATCGCTTTTACGAGCGTTACATGCCTGACACAAGGCTTGTCCATTCCACACTTCAGTTGCGCCTTGTTTGGAATAAGGGATGCGGTGATCGGCTGCAAAATTATCCGGGGTGAGTTGAATTCCGCAAATTTGGCAGCGATAACCCGCACGACGCAATAACAAGAGTTTTTGCGTTTTACTAAAACACCGTCTCATGGTTTTTTATGAGTATTGATTTTTTATTCTAGTTTGAGTTGTTCAAAAAGTCAAGAAGATGCGATCGGGAAAATTGGCAAGTGCGATCGCCAAAAGCTCTATCTGAAAGAGTTCCGAAAAGTATTAGCAGCTTCCAAACGCGAAGTTTGCGCGATGAGAATGCAGCGAGAGAACAATTCAATGTCTAGGGTTGCGAGTTCGAGAATTTCACTTCTGACAATTTGTTCGTAGTCGCTATCTCGTAAGTGATAGAGTGTCAATACGCCATCTTCCCAAAACCAAATTTCTGGGATTCCTAACACCCGATAACGTTGCAATTTTCTCTCATTTCCACTGCTAAAAATGACCTCAATGGCTAAATCGGGATTGGGTTTAGATTCTCCAAAACAGTAAGATTCATCGGGTTCGATAGACACTTCTGGTTCTTGTTCTTGGGTGGTAGAACCAAGTGGCTTAAATTCAATATTATTTTCTAGGCAAAATAGCTCGATTAACATCCCAATGATGGTTTTAAAAAATTCATGTTCGCTACCGGGCATCAGAATTTCAATCGTCTTGTTATAATAAAATAGCCGAATATTTCGCGACTCAGCAAAGCCCGTCTGAATGAGCTTAAACTGTTGCCAAGTCAGACCAGAATGGACAATACTGCGATCGCCAGATGTAGATTTTAGGATAGGTGTTTGTGTCATGGCAATCTCTTCAACTGACAGCACATCATGTCATAATTATCGATCCGACACGGGTAATTTTCTGACGCGCAAAGATTCGCTGCTGACAGAGACGATCGCGCCTTCTTGCAAGTCTTCTGCACAACGGGCTAAAACATCTTCTAGGCGATCGTTGATAATGTGAACTTTTGCATTTTTAACTCGCAAGATAATGATGCTAGGAAAACTCGTTCCACTGACTGCTAACAGATAGCCAAAATCCAAATCTAACGTCAGAATAATACGTTCTTCTTGCCTTGCTTTGACAATAATTTCTTCATCAGCAAGTCGTTCTAGGTTTTCTTCAACAAGATGAATGGCATCGTATCCTTGACTTCTCAGCCAGTTTACCGTACGCGGGGAAATTCCCGTATCTGCTAAAAGTTTCATACGGTAGTCTCAACGGGTTGGGTTTCAATATTGGTATGGGTTTGGATGGGATAGATTTTTTCATTTGCCAACCATGCTGCATACAGCAGGGATTGTTTAATATCTTCCGGTTCGATGTAAGGATAATCTTCGATAATTTCGGCTTCTGTCTGACCGTGTGCTAACAAATTGAGAATTAAGGAGACAGGAACGCGCATTCCTCGAATACAGGCTTGTCCGGTCATGATTTTGGGGTCGAAGGTGATGCGATCGAATCCTAGCATTTTTCTCTCTTTCCACTATATTTGATTCTATCTATTATATTACGCAATCTTTGAGATAAGCAGAGCGATCGCATTCCTTGTTTGAGCAAAGCGATCGGGTTAATGGATATGCAGGCTGTCTCGGTTAGCTGGATCCACCAGGGATTGAAAATCCCTGTCTCATATAAGAAGTCCATTGAAATGGACTAAGCTGCATCGCAAAGGTTGGTTATTTTTGTTGAATTGAATTGAATTGTGTTGAATTCTGCGATTAAGCTATATGGTGAATTCTCTCAATCCATTTTAATGGATTTTTCCTATGAGACGGGGATTTTTATCCCCGACGGATATCGATATTAACCTGCTAAACCATACCATTGTTCGCGCAAACGAGCTAATTCTTCAGCAACTAATTTATCTTTGATTAGTTCGGGTGGTGGTTCTGTTATTTCTCCTTCTAGTGGAACACGATTTAGTCTCAATTTCTTTAAATACATCTGACGTGCTTTTGAATTTTTGACAGATAAACACCTTTTAAATGCTTCTTCCCTTGCGATCGCCGTAAAGATTGCCTTTTCGACTAGAATGCGATCACGAGCAACCCAGAACCCAAAATGCAAATTCGTCGAATTAACCCCAGTCCCGCCGTTGATGTCAGCATCCTCAGCTATCGCGTCAAACATCCCGAAGCCGAACCCCGTAATATTTTAGAAAAGATCGTTTGGCACAAAGAAGCCGAAGTGGAAAAGATGCGCGATCGCATCCCCCTCATGGAACTGCAAAAAAAAGTCAAAAATACCCCTCCCCCCAAAGATTTCTTAAGTGCCTTAAAAAACGGCAAAACCCAACCCGCTCTCATCGCCGAAGTTAAAAAAGCCTCCCCCAGTAAAGGACTCATTCGCCCGGACTTCGACCCCGAGGCGATCGCCCAAACCTACGAAAAAGCCGGAGCGAGCTGCATCTCCGTCCTCACCGATCGCGAATTCTTCCAAGGCAGTTGGGAAAATCTCGCCAAAGTACGCGCCGCCGTCGATTTACCCCTATTGTGTAAAGAATTTGTTATCTATCCTTACCAAATCTTTCTCGCTCGCAGTCGAGGTGCCGATGCCATTTTATTGATTGCCGCCATTTTATGCGATCGCGACCTGCAATATTTTATTAAAATTATTGAAAAAGCGGGCATGACCCCCCTCGTCGAAGTTCACTCTCTGGCCGAACTCGATCGCGTTCTCGCAATAGAAAGTGTTAAACTGGTGGGAATTAATAACCGCAACTTGCAAGATTTTTCCGTAGACTTGCAAGCCACCGGCGACCTGTTGGCACGACGACAAGCGCAAATCGGCGATCGCGACATTCTCGTCGTCAGCGAGTCCGGACTGCATTCTGCCAAGGATATCGAAATCGTGCGTCAAGCCGGAGCCAATGCCGTATTGATTGGGGAATCTTTATTGAAGAAACCCGATCCCGCAGAAGCGATCGCCGAATTATTCCCCGCGTGACACTCCCACGGCTAAAAGCGCGCGGGATTCTTGGTTCGTCAACTCCACTTGACTCAGACTCCTTGCGGTATCTAAGTCAGAGGTGGGTTTTACGCGAAGAATTTATAAAATCTTTCTGTTAAAGTCTAGAGAGTCAACAAAAAAATCTCTATACTCTGTTCTATCCTCTTAAACCCGGTCTTCAATGGATCAAACGCCTCTTCCTTCGCCCATTCATTACGAATTGCTCCTGCAACTGCTCGAGCGTCAGACCTTATTGTCAGTGGACAAAAATCCTGCTTTGCGCGATCAAGTTCAACAACTCATCATTACCCTTCGCAAAGCCTTTGCTCAACAGCGTCAGATCGAAGCTATTTTCGAACAGGCCAAAATTCCCTACGAACATCGCTGGTCCCTGAATAGTTTGGAGATCGAAGCGGAACTTTTACCCGAAATTTTACGGGCGATCGAAGACGGCAAAACCGAAGATCGCGAAATTGCCTCTTGAGATATAAAAAATAACCTACCCCCTCCCAAGAGGGGAGAAAGAGAGAGGCGTTGCGAGCGATCGCCAGCGAACAACGAACAACAAACAACAAATAACTAAAATGCTAGACAAACAATTATTAATGATTCCGGGACCCACCCCCGTACCCGCTCGCGTCCTGCACGCCATGGCCAAGCATCCCATCGGCCATCGCAGCAAAGCCTACGGTAAAATTCAAGAAGAAATTACCGCCAATTTAAATTGGCTGCACCAAACCCAACATAACGTGCAAGCTCTGACCGTTAGCGGTACAGGGGCAATGGAAGCAGGAATTATTAACTTTTTAAGTGCCGGCGATCGCGTTTTGGTGGGTTGCAATGGCAAATTTGGCGATCGCTGGGGAGATATTGCCGAAAAATATGGCTTGCAAGTAGAACGCATTAACGCGGAATGGGGAAAACCTTTGGATGTGGCGGAGTTTCAAAGCAAGTTAGAAGCGGATAAGGAGAAGGAAATCAAAGCCGTTATCGTGACCCATTCGGAAACATCCACAGGGGTCTTAAACGACCTCGAAGGCATCAATAAAGCCGTAAAGGCACATGGAGAAGCCTTAATTATCGTCGATGCCGTGACTAGCTTAGGGGCGATGAGCGTTCCCGTCGATGAATGGGGCTTAGATGTCGTCGCATCGGGAGCGCAAAAAGGTTATATGATTCCTCCCGGTTTGGGATTCGTTGCGGTAGGGGAAAAAGCGTGGAAGGCTTACGAAACCGCAACTTTACCCAAGTATTACCTCGATTTGGGCTTGCATCGCAAAGCAACGGCAAAAAATAGCACGGCGTTTACCCCCCCCATTAACCTCGTTTTTGGCTTGCAAGAAGCCTTGCGAATGATGAAAGAAGAAGGACTGGAAAATATCTTTACCCGTCACAATCGCCTCAAAAAAGCCTCTCGAGCGGGGGTTAAAGCGTTGGGTTTGAGCTTGTTTGGTGCCGATGAGGTGGCGAGTCCGGCGGTAACTGCCGTCATGCCGACAGATGTAGAGGCAGAGAAAATTCGTTCTACCATGCAGCAAAAATTCGATATTTCCCTCGCCGGAGGACAAAATCACTTAAAAGGAAAAATATTCCGCATCGGTCATCTGGGTTTTGTCTGCGAACGAGATACCCTCACGGTAATGGCTGCACTAGAAGCAACATTACAAGAGTTGGGACAAAACAATTTTACGCCAGGTGCGGGAGTCGCAGCCGCAAATCAAGTCTTTGCTGGATAATTAATAGGGGATGTTGAGCGATCGCGCGGCAGACCCCCTTCGCAACTTATAAGTTATTCTCTTAAAATGACTGCTTTAACCGTTCGAGTTCGTCCGACTCTAGAATTAAACGACGAACAATTTGCCCAAATTTGCAGCCAAAATCCCGATTTGCGCTTTGAATTAACGGCAAAAGGAGAGTTGATTATTATGCCTCCAACCGGAAGCGAAACAGGGGGAAGAAATTCGAGCCTTTCGGGTCAGCTTTGGTGGTGGAATCGACGATCGCAACTCGGAAAAACTTTTGATTCTTCGACGGGTTTTTGCTTGCCCAATGGAGCTAAGCGATCGTCCGATGCGTCGTGGGTGCGTCGAGAACGTTGGGAGAGTTTAAGGCCGGAAGAACGCCGAAAATTAGCGCCCATTTGTCCGGATTTTGTAGTGGAACTTTTATCGCCGACGGACGATCTAGAAACAACTCGCACTAAAATGCAAGAGTATTTGGAAAATGGGACAGTGCTAGGATGGTTAATCGATCCGGACAATCGCTGCGTTGAGATTTATCGTTGCGATCGCGATGTGGAAATTGTAGAAAATCCCACAACTTTATCGGGAGAAAATATATTATCGGGATTTGTTTTGGAGCTAGCAGAAATTTTTGCGAGTTAGAGGCGATGGTGACTTGGTTAGAATCAGGGTGTAAAAACGGTTATCAATGGTAAGAAATGAAGTATGGCGATCGCAAGTGCGAGAATCAATTCAGGAAGATTATCTCAATTTAAAGGAACTGTATTGGTGGTATATTCTCTATAACACTGTATAGTCCGAGAAATAAGATCCATGCGATTTCCTCAAGCCTCAACTCTCCCGCGTTGGCGACAAAAGGTGCAATATATTCTCAATCCTTTAGATTATCTAGATCGAGGATTGCAGCAATCTCCAGATATTGTCAATGCTCCAGTGATGGGACATCATGACATATTATTACTGATTAGTCATCCTCAAGGAATACAACAGCTTTTGACCAGCGATACCAAGCAGTTTTTCGCCCCTCGTAACGATCTATTGCGTCCCATCGTAGGAGAATTTTCGCTGTTTTATTTAGAGGATTCCCCGCATCGTCAGAAACGCAAATTATTATTACCTCCCTTTCACGGCGATCGCATTCATCAATACGGTCATTTAATTTGTCAGCTCGCCGAACAAATTCTCGATCGCCTTGAAGTCGGGACCCATTTTACGGCTCGCAGTCTCATGCAAACCGTTTCGTTAGAAGTCATTTTAAAAGCCGTATTTGGTTTATCGGAAGGAGAGCGATTTGATGAAATTAAACAGACAATTGTAGAATTAACCGACGC
Organism: Cyanobacteria bacterium SBLK; assembly: GCA_017746715.1. Classification (GTDB taxonomy): domain Bacteria; phylum Cyanobacteriota; class Cyanobacteriia; order Cyanobacteriales; family Spirulinaceae; genus CCY15215. The sequence goes on along the minus strand of JAGHZQ010000004.1, from coordinate 21,032 downwards.
ATTCAAGTCTCCTTTGACATCGGGAGCATTATTTTTGCCCATTCTACAAAAGTCTTGGGGAGGGTTGAGTCCTTGGTATTCATTTTTGCAGTTAAAGCAGAAAATTAACAATTTAATGGCGATGGAAATTCGCGATCGCCGCAAAGAAGATTTAAGCGATCGTGCCGATATTCTCTCTCTCCTATTATCGGCAAGAGACGAAGAAGGACAACCCATGACCGATCTGGAGTTGCAAGATCAATTATTTACCCTGTTACTCGCAGGACACGAAACCACGGCAACCGCGATCGCGTGGGCGTTATATTGGATTCATCGCCAACCGAAAATTAAGGAAACGTTACGTCAAGAACTCGACGCGATCGAGGCAACAACAGACCCAATGGTACTGTTTAAATTGCCTTATTTAAGTGCAGTTTGTTCGGAAACTTTAAGGATTTATCCCGTTGCCATTCTTACAAGTCCCCGAGAAGTCAGAGAACCAGTCACTTTACTCGGTTACGACCTCCAACCCGGAATGCGAATTTATGCTTCGATTTACGGACTGCATCGACGGGAAGAGTTGTATCCCAAACCTTTAGAATTCCGTCCGGAACGCTTTTTAGAACGAACGTTTACTCCTTATGAGTTTATTCCCTTTGGAGGCGGTGCGCGGCGTTGTATTGGGGAAATGCTGGCACTGTGGGAAATGAAACTAGCACTCGCAACAATTATCGGCAAATATGAATTAAAATTAGCCAGCGATCGCCCGGAAATTCCTAAAAGACGAGGCGTAACTCTCGCACCAGATCGCGGTGTTGAAATGGTCGCGCAAGGTCGAAGAAATTAATCGTTGAAATAAGAGAAAATTTATGAATTTAAGAAATAACTATCAATTAATGGCACAATACAATCCATGGATGAATGAAAAAATCTATGCCATTTGCGATCGCATTCCCGATCGCGATCGCAAAAAAGATATCGGGGCATTTTTTAAATCCATTCACGGTACGCTCAACGTTGCCTCAATTTGAAACGAATGTAAATTAGCAAGGAGTAAAAAATAAAGATTTAGCGATCGCGTGACAATGTGTTGCATTTTCTTGCATTTTCTGCCATGATGCGATCGCCAAAGAACAAAAAACGTATTATGCTATAATACAGAAACTTGTACAACCCAAGGAGGTGAGGGATGTGTTCGATATCTTCAAAGGTAACAAGCTGCGGGTTATTGAGTTATCCGATACGATAAACATCGAAACCAATATCGCCGATATCTACCTCCCTGCTTTGCGTGCCGGGTTTGTCGGCTGTCCGACAAACCCCCGTTGGACTGCAATTAAGTTTCACGCATGGAAAGTAGGTCGCCAATGGCGCAAGGCACTCAATGCCGGAGAACTCAAGGTACGTGCTTCTGATTCGATGTTAGTGCATCGCGATGAGGAAGAAGTTTCCGAAGTCCTTGAAGTCCCCAAACGTTCTCTGAAGGAAACGATACAACAGTTTGCTTGTTGGAAGCTCAAATTTAATCGTTCTGTCTCAGTTTCTTCACTTTGAAAACCAGCCACTCAATTTGCCCCGATGTTAGATTCTCTCCCCTTGGAAGCTATCTGCATCGGGGCGATTCAATTAAGAATTAAGAATTAAGAATGTTTTAACTGAAGGAAGTCTTGTAAGAGTGTCGCTAATTCCGAGGCACGTTCGCGATCGCGACCGCTATAAAGACAGTGAAGAGCTGTGGGACGATCGGACTGTACGGTAATGGAATAGTCTTGTTTCTCCAGACTTTCGAGAGCAATTTCCAATTTAAGAGCGCTAAAATCAAACTGATATTCAATAGGCTGAAACGGTAAGATTTGATTGAACCATGTCATCTTTTGGGTATTTCGATCGAATATATATTTTTCCCGGGTCAGGATCGCAAAAATCAAGATTGCGAAGATAAGGAGCAAAGAAGGAAAGTAGATGATACAAAAAAGAAGGAGAATTGTATAGGAGTGGAGGGCAATTTGTAAATTTTCTCGATCGCGATCGCCAATAAATCTCTCGATTTGCCAGATAATCGCATTTTTAGTTTGATTAGAAAGAAAAATTAGATCGAAATAGTTAGAGAGAGGAAAAGAAATCTCGCGATGGGGAAAAGGAACAAATCCCAATATTTTTGTTTGGGTTTGCAATTGAATATAGGCATCGCTAAAGTAGGACACCCGAGATTTATCAAGACGCGATCGCGTTAATCCAGTAAATTTTTCGATCTTTGGCGTTCTCGCGATCGTAAAAGATTCTTTGATTTGACATTGCAGGGTAGAATGGTCAAGGCGATTGCAAGTTAGAGTTGAATCTTTGGGCATGGCAAAGCCAATCAGATAAAAAGAAACACTGAAAATTCCAAATATAATAATGGCAAAAAAGATTAAAGTCGCTTTCAAATCTGATGCTTTTGGTTCGATGACTAACTGAGTAGATGTCGATGCAGAGATTTTCATAGTGCGATCGCTTTTAATGAACTGGTTTTTGGTTGCAGAAACGGTTCGATTGATTGCATCATTTGGTTAGCCGCAATTCGGGAGAGGCGATCGCTATCAAACAATAACAGCGATCGCCATTAAGCTAAACTCGCGACCATTGACTGACATCTACTGCCAATTTACCGCCGAGCTCCAATAAAACGGGAACGTTGGTAATATCCCAAGGACAAGAAACCGCTTCACCTTCGCCGATAACGCATTGCGGCAAAACATCCCCGTGCAGGCAGCGGAAATAATATTCCTGTACGCGATCCAAAGATAAGCCCACTTGCAAGCGATCGCCCAAGTGAATCGTGCGATGGATGCGTTGGCTGTCTTCTTCGACCGTATTGGGGTTGGCTTCTCCCAATAATGCCTTGCAATCTCGCAAAATCAGGGCTTCTAACAATTGTTTTGCCCCCGGCAGATTCAAATGACAGCGCATATTGTCTGCTTCTGCGGCGATCGCCTCCAATTCCGTCAAATACAGATCCTTGCGATCGCTATCTTTAGTTTCATCCAATTGTTCCAATACCTTCAAACAGCGATGAGAAATGGCAATTTCTGCCGAGACCTTCAACTCTTGGGGAACGGGCAATTCTTCTCGATAGAAGGCTTGCAGGAGACTGTAATTGTCTCGGTATGCTTGTGTAAACAACCGATCTAAGTTGCCTTTGCTCTTATTTGCCACTTGTTGAACGATCCACTGACGCTCCTCGGCAAATAAGGTCTCCAGATCGAAGACGCGATCGCCAAATACTCGCGTCATGGCAAAAAGGGTTTTGGCAACACTGGCATCATTGAGGGCGGCAAACAATTTATCTTTAATTTGCGAGTAAGCCAAACGTCCGATAAAGGGTTGAATGCAGCAGTGGAAATCCCAACCGCCAAAGTGCAGCACGGCAAAGATAAACTCTTGAGTTTCTCGCGTGATTTCCGAGATCAAGCGCAACTGTCCGACGGCAAGGGTTAACGCCCCGATTTGCTGGCGTTGATAGTCGAGTTGGGTGGCTTCGTAGCAATAGACCCGATCTTCGCTTTGATAGTGTTTAAAGAGGGAGGTAATCGCGTAATGTGCCGCCACCCGTTCAAAGGTGACGCGGGCCGAGACGACCAACTTATCGTAAACCACCGCACCATTGCCAAACATCTCCACATTACTTGGTGCTTTTTGCAAGCGATCGCGGAACTCTGCTTCGAGTTGCACTCCGGCAATATCCCCCGCCAATTCGATCGCTCGGGCGGCATAACGCAAAATTTGCACCCCTTCCGGTCGCGAGAGTTCGTCGAAGAACCAACCGCAACTGGTAAACATGAGTAAAGATTGACGCTGCATTTCCAACAATCGCAATGTATCGATCTGTTCTTCCGGTTCGAGGGTGCGATTTTGGTTGCGGAAGAGGAAATTAATGACATTTTCGGGTCCGCGATCGCGAATCAGTTGAACGTACTCGTCCCGAGCCAGCCAGGGATCTTGCAGGAATTTACCCCCGTATTCCTCGTAAATTTCTCCGAGGCGATCGCTCAGCCAATTCAAGCTATCCCGCAGGGGTCGCCGCCATTTCTGATTCCATAACCCGCCGCCACCGCAGCCGCAATCATCCTGCCAGCGATCGACCCCGTGGGCGCAACTCCAAGCCGTGACGGGTTTTAAAACGACCTCCCATTCTGGGGGATTCTCCTCGAGGTAATGGGCGAAATTCGTCACCGTCCAGCCCCGATTGGGGAATTCTTGCATGAAAGAATAAGAGAGGCATTTTTCTGTCCCGCCTTTGTGATGGCCGAAGGTTTCTCCATCCGTCGCCACGCAAATTAACTGAGAAGGACGGCGTACTGCTTGTGCCAACCGTCCGGCAAAATTATCCGAACTGCTCAAAACCTCGTCAAAGCCCATATCTCGGGAAATCGGACCGTCATAGAAAAAGATGTCGATGAAGCGACCGTCTTCGATAAAACAGCGATAGGGACGAGTGGGATCGATCTGAGAGCCTCCCACTTCCACCCACTCGGGCTCGGGATTCTTCTCCGTGGAGAGGGGGCGACACCGTTCCGCTTGGGAGGGGGCAAGGATAATAAAGCGAATGCCCTCATTAATTAACACTTTCAAGGTCGGATAATCCACTGCCGTTTCTGCCAGCCACATTCCCTCGGGTTCGCGACCGAAATGAGAGCGAAAATCCGCTTTTCCCCAGCGAACTTGGGTGTATTTATCTCGTTCGTTGGCGAGGGGCAAAATGATGTGATTGTAGGCTTGGGCGATGGCGTTGCCGTGACCGTTGAGGCGTTCTCCGCTCTTGCGATCGGCTTCAATGATGCCTTGATAAACTTCGCGATCGTGACGTTCCAACCATGACATTAAGGTCGGCCCTACATTAAAACTCATGTACTCAAAATTATTGGCAATGCCGATGACCTCTCCCCGTCCGTTGAGAATGCGCGAAAAGACATTAGGGCGATAGCATTCGTACAGGATGCGTTCGTTCCAGTCATGGCAGGGATAAGCGCTAGGCTGGCGTTCGATAACGTCTAAATAGGGATTTTCTCGAGGGGGTTGATAAAAATGACCGTGAACCGTTACGCAAACCCCCGTTGCCGGGACGTGCTGGGCTGAAGATGCGGCGGCGATCGCTTTTTTATTGCTGGTGGCTTTGGTTGCCGTTTTACTTTTTTTCTGGGTCTGAGGCATGAATTTCTCCCAATAGGAACGCAAGCTGGACTGAACGATAAAAACCGAATTAACAACTCGAGAAAATTCATTCTCGCTCTCGGGAAAACCTTAAAACTTTATAAAATTAATAGAGATTTTAAACCATTTAACCATTCCCTATTGAATCGTAATTTTAAGGGCAATTGGCAATTTTGTTAAGGAACTTAACAGTAAATTGCGGGGATCGCGTGGGGATCCCTCAGCATTCAAAAAAGTTGTATTAAATTTTGTTATTTTTTCTTCACAATCTCCCAATTTTTTATTTCTCCTCGCTACTCCTTGCCCCCTCCTCCCCAATCGAAAAAATATCCCTTATTCTGGAGCTAGTTTGGAACGAAACCCTCTCGAAAAATATGAGCAAAATTCTTTACGGTTTATTAATCTTTATCCCGATCTCCGTAGCTGCCCACTATCTGGGTTGGGGAGCGGCAACAACCTTTATCACCGCAGGACTGGCGATCGTTCCCCTCGCCGCATTGATGGGGACGGCAACGGAAGAAATTGCGATCGTCGTCGGACCGAATTTGGGAGGATTGTTAAATGCTACTTTTGGCAACGCAACAGAATTAATTATTGCGCTGGTTGCCCTCAATAGCGGCTTGGTTGAGGTGGTGAAAGCGACGGTGACGGGTTCGATAATCAGCAACCTCCTCCTCGTCATGGGTTTTTCTATGCTGCTGGGGGGATTGCGTTTTAAGGAGCAGGATTTTCAACCTACTGCCGCTAGAATGAATGCCTCCTCGATGAACTTGGCGGTAATTTCTTTACTCGTTCCCACTGCCGTACAATACACTTCTTCGGGGATTGAAGAATCAGTTTTGCAAACCCTATCTTTGGCAGTGGCGATCGTCTTGGTCTTGGTTTATGTTTTAACCTTGGTCTTTTCTATGAAAACTCACGCCTATCTTTATGATGTTGGCGTTGCCGAGTTTGAAGAAGGAGAGGCAGAACAAGAACAAACAAAAGAAGAAGAACACGAGTCACCTAATATTTTGTTATGGATAGGCGTGCTCTTAGTAGTCACGCTTTTGGTCGCTTTAGAATCGGAATTTTTAGTGGATTCTCTCGAGGAAGCAACGTCCGTTTTGGGATTGACGGCACTCTTTACCGGAGTCATTCTTTTACCTATTGTCGGTAATGCCGCAGAACACGCAACGGCGGTAACGGTTGCGATGAAAGATAAGATGGATCTTTCGGTTTCCGTGGCAATGGGTTCTAGTTTGCAAATTGCCCTGTTTGTTGCTCCTGTTTTGGTAATTGCCGGTTGGTTTTTAGGACAGCCGATGGATTTGAATTTTAATCCTTTTGAGTTGGTTGCTGTCATGATTGCTGTTTTAGTGGCGAATTCTGTTAGTTCTGACGGGAAATCAAATTGGTTGGAAGGGGGTTTATTGCTCGCGACTTATACCATTTTAGGTTTTGCTTTCTTCTTCCATCCCGTTGTGGAAGGATTGGGAGGATAAGTTAAAGAAATTCGGTGCGATGGGGATGTTTACCGCGATCGCATCGATATCTTCCTTCTCATTGCGACTCGTAGTTCTTGCCGAGAAGTGATTTGATTCTATGGTAAGCGATCGCTTTTCAATCGAGTAAAATGAATGACCCTCTGACAAAAATTTAAAAGTTAATGGATAGGGTGAAACATTAGGGATACAAAATACAAAAAATTATATAGAGGCATTGCAGGCAATGCCCCTAGTATCAGAGATGAGTGCTTTTAGGATTAGTTCATTTTGTGGTATTTTAAAGGTTCGGGAAAGGATTGAAGGATGAGCATATCATCACAGATTTGATAGGCTTGAGTACTTTGGAGAGAAAGGAGATACTGAGATTCCAATTGGTTTTCTGCACATCCAACGTAGGTAGTGAATTGTTGTCCAAAGCGAATAGGAGAGGCGTAATCGCAATCACCGGGAGGTACATCTAGAGGCATCTCGTAAGAGCCAAAGTAGGAATTACAGTACATCCGACCGAAGTTGTCACCGTCCGATAATTCGAGAGTAATCGGTGAGTCCACCAATTGCCAAGCACCTTCCAAGCCAGCAGCATGAGCGGCAAAACTGGGCAGGGCTAAGCTAATGGTCAAAACCAACGCCAATACTCGGGCGATCGCGGTAAACCAATTCTGTTTTTGGAAAAATGGAATAGATTTCATCGTAACTTTCCTAAAGTGTTTCTAATATTGCCCTTTTTTTGAGCAACGTTGAGGAACACTATATCACTATGATGTCGATCTATTCTTTAAGAAAGAATTAAAAAACTACTATATGACATATAGTAGAACATGCTCTTGGTATGACAAGCCACGGTACTCGTTCTTCTGGGGTATTATTTCGAGATCGCAGCTTGGGTAAGGTCTGTCCGCGAAGCAAGACGCACCCATCAAGATCGTTCGTATTGTCCTCGATTGCAGAAAACTGGCAAGTGGTCACTGAGCGACTTGTACTGAGGGATGTCGAAGTATGTCGAAGTGATGCCAGTGCCACGAATAACCGATTGATTTTTGAACTTCCATATAAATCGGTATAAAGATTCAGTATATTTTCCTAAAAGTACGGATCGGAAATATCGCAAGAATACTGAATTATTTTGCGATCGCAAATCCCAATTTCTCGCGATGTGAGATGCAAAGACAGAAACTAAAATGAACTTAATCTCATCAATCTAACGCACTCTTTGACGAGAATTTGTCTCAAATTCGGTTGCAATAATCTCGCGATCGTGCTTGGATATTGCCTTTTATATTGGTGCAACGATCTGACCGATGAAGGGCAATGGGATGAGGAGTATTTTAACGAAATTTTTGAATTAGACGCTATCGCCAATTAATCCTTATCAAAATCATGCAAGATTTCGGTATTATCATCGCTTGCTGCTTTCAAGATTATCTTTTTGCGAAAGGATGCTGTCATAGTATTCGTCATTTTCTCGGTGATGTTCCCATTTGCTTGCTTGTTGATGGCACATTTTCAACAGACTCTTTAGAAAAAATCTATCAGGTGAGATCGATCGATCGCACCACAGTTAAAAATGATGTGTTAAGACAGCGTAGTTTTGGTTGGGGGACAACTAAAATGATTGCATTTTGGGAGAGTCCTTGGCAGAATTTTCTCGTTCTTGATGCAGATACCAATGTTTGGGGAAATGTTTTGAGATTTGCAGATTTTGAAAACTTTGATGCAGTTATTGACGATCCTCAATGCAGTTATTCTAATGAAGACATTAATCAATATTTTTTCGATATTGAAGGCATCGAAAAGCATTTCCCTGAATTTGATTGGCACAAACATCGAACTCAATACTTTTGTACGGGAACATTTTTCGGAACTCGCGATATGTTTGCGTTAGAAGAATATATCGAAATTCTGGATTTTGTGGAAAAGCATCCCGATATTTTTAAATATGGCGAAATGGGCTTTTTAAATTTTATGCTCTGTCGGGCAGCCGATACTAGTAAAATTCGCTTGGGACATGCCAATTTTCAAATTTTAGCACCCGACTATGGTAAAGAATCTCTAGCCAATCGCTTTCCCGTGACGCAAAAAGAACCCGCGATCGCAGATGATGATGCAGCAATCATTCATTGGTGCGGCGATAAACCCCTCATGTCAACATCGAGAACTTACACCAAACCCATGAATTTCTCGCGCCGCAAATGCCTTGAAATCGAACGAGGTTTAACGGGAATTCCGGCAGATTTATATTTGCAATGGGAAGATTGGTATAGCACATCGATTAAATACAAAAATAAAGCTCAAAAGAAATTGAAAAAACTGCTTAAACAATCGGGAAATCGTTATCGTTTCTCGGGGTAGCGCTATATTTTTGTAATAAAGTCGGAGCGATCGCACTCGATCGCTCCGATTTTTCGATCTGAATTAGAGCTTAGAGGACATGGATGCCCCGCAATTCCTATCCTATGTGTTGGGAATGCCAAATTTGCCGCCGTATCAAAAATGGAAACACAGATATTCTTGCTCTCCGTTTTTCTCCTTCAGGATCGAAAAATATTCTCTAGCGTTAGATGGGCGAGCGCAGACTTTAAAACACACTTTTAAACCCCAAGATACTACCTAACCCGTAAAGATTGCGAGAATTGTTGACAAAACTTGAAAGAATTTTCGGAAAATGTCGATCTCGCTGCTGTATCCCAACCGTATCAAAAACTGAAACGGGAAAGATCGCATCTGGCGATTGTTTTACCTTAAAGTTGGTAAACAATTACTGTTAGGGGAGATGATGAAAAACAGAACAAAAGCGATCGCCTATATCGGGCTTTTAACGCTTGTCGGACAGTTGTCGATCGCCTGTGATGCACCACCATTAGAAAGCGGACAAAGTACCGGCGATCGCGCCTTTTCTGAAAAGAGAGTCACTCCTTCCGAAGAATCTCGATCGCGTACCGCAGAACAACTGACAAATACCGCAATCGCACCATCGACACGATCGTCTTCCGAGATTGTCAATATTAGTCCTCGTCCGGCTTCTCCAACTCGCGCATCGCGTCAAGTCGATCCCCTATTAGAAGAAGAAAATGCGGAGACTTACGATCGCATTGAAGAAACAGGGTTTAAACGAGCAACCAATGCGCCTTTTTCGACCTTTTCAATTGATGTGGATACAGCATCTTATAGTAATGTACGCCGCTTTATTAATAACGGACAAACACCCCCTAAAGATGCTGTTAGAATTGAAGAATTAATCAATTATTTTAATTACGAATATCCTCAACCCCGAGAAAATGAACCGTTTTCGATCGCTACAGAAGTCTCGCGATCGCCATGGAATCCCCAGCACCAACTCGTTCATATCGGTATCCAAGGCAAGAAGATTGCAACAGAAGATTTACCTCCCAGCAATCTCGTCTTTTTAATCGATGTTTCCGGTTCGATGACTGCTAACAATAAACTCCCTCTATTAAAATCTGCATTTAAGTTGTTGGTGGGAGAAATGCGACCGGAAGATACGGTGAGCATCGTCGTTTATGCAGGGGCTGCAGGAATTGTTTTACCGCCGACTTTCGGCGATCGCAAAGATGTTATTTTGACTGCGATCGACCGCTTGGCTGCTGGAGGTTCGACAGCTGGAGGAGAAGGGATTAAACTCGCCTATAAATTAGTAAAAGAGAATTTTAAGCGATCGGGAAATAATCGCGTTATTCTAGCAACAGATGGTGATTTTAATGTCGGAATTAGCAGCGATACGGAATTAGTTCAACTGATTGAGGAGAAACGGAAAGACAATATTTTTCTCACTGTTTTAGGAGTTGGCATGGGTAATTTACAAGATTCTAAAATGGAAAAACTGGCCGACAAAGGGAACGGTAATTACGCCTATATCGATAACGAACTGGAAGCGAAGAAAGTTCTCGTGAAAGAAATGGGAGGCACTTTATTGACTATTGCAAAAGATGTCAAAATTCAAGTTGATTTTAATCCTGCTAAAGTTAAGGCATATCGTCTCATCGGTTACGAAAATAGACGCTTAAAGGATGAAGATTTTAACGATGATACCAAAGATGCAGGAGAATTAGGTGCAGGTCATACCGTAACGGCACTTTACGAGATCGTTCCCGTCGGTGCGGAAACAAATATTAATCTGCCAGATATCGACGCATCGAAATATCAACAAAGCGAAGCAACAAACTCTAATGAATTGATGGAAGTTAAGTTACGCTACAAACAACCCGATGGCGATACTTCTCAATTGATTGCTTATCCTGTTAGCGATGTGAAAAAACCTTTTAACGCAACTTCAGCAAACTTTAAATTCTCGGCGGCTGTAGCCAGTTTTGGGATGGTTTTGCGAGATTCTCCCTATAAAGGACAAGCCAGTTTTGCCGGAGTGCTAGAATTGGCAAAAGAGTCTCAAGGTGTGGATCTTGAAGGCTATCGTGCTGAGTTTATTCGTTTGGTACAAGCCAGTCAAAAACTAGCGAAGAAGTAACCTTCAGTCACCAAGTAAGGGTGTTGCATGCAACGTCCGTACGTCAGTTAGGGAAAGAGAAAGGCAAAAATGATGGTTAATAATAAGATCGAAAAAACTCAATTTGCCGATCGCGGCTATCACATTGAAAAACCATTAGGTCAAAACCAACTTGGAGGACGGGTGACTTATTTGGCGCAACACGTCCCCACGGAAAAACCAGTGGTTATCAAACAATTTCAATTTGCCAAATTGGAAACAACATGGTTGGCGTATGAAGCGCACGAACGAGAAATCGAAATCTTAGAAAGTTTGGATCATCCCCAAATTCCCAAATATCTCGATTCCTTTGAAACGGAAGATGGGTTTTGTTTGGTACAAGAATACAAACCCGCACATCCTTTGGCGATCGCTTTTCCCATTCCCGAGGGAGAAGTACAAAAAATTGCTATTTCGATTTTAGAAATTTTAGTGTATTTACAATCCCAAAAACCGCCCATTTTTCATCGGGATATCAAACCGGAAAATATTCTCATCGATCCTCAAAATTCAACCCGTGCCTCTCTCATTGATTTTGGTTTTGCCCGTCCCGATCGCGAAGGGGTTTCCGCTCACAGTACCATCAAGGGAACCTTGGGTTTTATGCCCCCAGAACAAATTTTAAATCGCCCTTTAACAAAAGCCTCGGATTTATATAGTTTGGGAGTCACGTTAATTTGCTTGCTGACGGGAACGAGATCGCCGCAAGTCGGCAATTTATTCGACAAGAACAATCATCTCAACTGCAAGCATTTATTACCCCAAATTAAATCCCGTTTTCTGCGTTGGTTGGAGACAATGACAGCAGTTTCCCCGAGCGATCGCTTTCCCGATGCCCAAACGGCTTTGACAAAATTGCAAGCGATCGCCGCTAAACCCGTTTTTAAACTCTCTTTTCCTCAGTTCGTGCAAACGGGTTTAACGTTAACTGCGGGAGGGGTTGTCGTCGGAATCTCAACCAGTATTTTCCTGCGACCTCCCGCACCGCTTCCTCCCATCCCAAACCCTCCCGCGATCGGCACTCCCTACCCGGAAAATCCCAAACCCATCGGGAAAATTTACGAATGTCCGGGATGCAATTTGAGCGGAGCGGATTTGCAAAGTAAAAACTTAAGATATGCCAATTTACGCGGTGCTGATTTAAGCAAAGCCGATCTCAGAGGAGCGGATTTAAGAAATGCCGATCTCAGTCATGCCGATCTCAGAGGCGCAAACTTGAAAAGTGCAGATTTAACGGACGCAATTTTAAGAGGTGCAAATTTTCAAGGCGCAAAATTGAATTAGTTCGCTCAACTTACTAGTCATCAATTTTGATCCCCCCCAGCCCTCCTTATTAAAAGCTAAAGGAGGCTAATAAAAATTAGCCTCCTTGAAATTGTCTGACACGATCGCCTTTAGATTTTAGTTTTTGCCATTTCCCACAAAAGACATGGTTAAACTATCGGAAGCGAGGAAGTGGCTTAAGTGATAAGCGCGTTCTTCCGTGTCGAGTAACATTTTTTCGTACATGTAGCGGGTAGCGCGATCGCCCAAACTTTCAGCTTGTGCGGCTTGAGAGCGCAACAGCTTAATCATTGCTTGTTCGGCAACCAGATCGTGTTGAACCATATCCCGCATGCCGTAAGCGCCATCTTCTTCCGGAGAAAAGCAACAGAGTTCGGCAAGTTTGCTGAAGCTGGCAACGGGAATGCCACCTAAGCCATTCAAGCGTTCGCCTAGTTCGTGAATGCAATCTTGAGCGTCGCCGCGATATTCGTTAAAAGTCTCGTGCAGGGAGTAAAACTCAGAGCCTTCAACGACAAAATGATGTTTTTGATATTGCAGATATAAAGCCTGAAAGCTCGCCAAGACCATATTTAAGCCTTCGCAAACGGGAACGGTGATGCTTTTATCCAACCCGACGACGTTGTCTTCGATTTCATTCAAAGAACGCACTAAGCCTTGAGTCACTACCATGATGCCCTTTCCTTTTCATTTAACGAATTTTGTTGACAACCCTACCATAGCAAAAAGATTCAATTATTGACAACAAAAATTTTGTTTTTCTTTCCTCGGACAGAGCCAGAAACCCTAATGAAATCAATTCTTGACAGCGATCGACTTTAATGAAAAAGATTGGCAACATAGAGGTTGTTTTAGGAAAGATTCTCAATTACTGGGAAAGACAATGCAAAATAAATGCGCGATCTTCTCCGGGAAATCGGTCGGGAAAACGTCAAGTTTTGCTGACAATTCCTTGCGAGTATTAAAAAAGAATCTGGAACTCTCCAGATTCTTTATGGAGGTAATCGGGACTTGGAAAATTGAGAAATATTTTTCTAATTTTCTTCACATTTTTTCTAGTTTCGCTAAAGAGGTGAATCTTACCGTTGCAAAAACCGTTCGGTTTGTTGGAGATTGTCCCGTGCCGCGCCATAATCGGGATTAAGTTCGATCGCTCGTCGGAATTGGTCTAAAGCATCGTCGAATTGCCCTCGTTCCCGTAGTGCCAAGCCCAAAGCATTGTAGGCATAGGCATTGCGGGGATCTCGTTGTAGGGCTTGCCGATAAGTCGCGATCGCTTCTTCTAAATTGCCTTGGCGGTGCAGGACGGTACCGAGTAAAACCCAAGAGGGAATATTGCTGGCATCGAGTTCTACGGCTTGACGGAAGGAGGCTTCAGCCTTATCGAGGTTTTCTAATTCCAATTGGGTCAAACCTAATTGATAATAAATACCAGTAGCCTCGGGGGCGAGTTCCAAGGCTTCTTGAAAGATTCTCTCAGCTTCTTCGAGTTGTCCTTGATTTTTGCGGGTCAACCCTAAAAAGAAGCGGGTTTCCGCAGAATCCGGACGAGATTCGATCGCCTCTTGGAATAAAGCCGCAGCAGCTTCGCGATCGCCCCGTTGTTCGAGGGCATTGCCGAGTTTTAAGTACACCTTGGGATCGTCGAGTTCGAGTTGGATAGCGCGGCGATAGGCGGTAACGGCCCCATTCCAATCTTGCCGCTTTTCCAATACCGTCCCCAAGTTGTAGTAACTCCACGCAAAATCCGGCTGGACTTCAATGGCATTCTGGAAAGCAGCGATTGCCTCATCAAGATTGCCTTGCTGGATGGCGATAGTGCCGATGGCGTTATAAGCGCCGGCATTGCGCGGCTCGATGGCGATCGCCTGCTGGTAATGATGCAATGCTTCGTTTAAGCGTCCCTGCTGTTCGCGAATAATACCGAGATTGTTATGAGCGAGAGCATAATCGGGATCGAGTCGGAGAGATTGCTCGTAAGCGATGGCGGCTTCTTCTAGTTTACCGCCTCGTTCCAGCAAATAGCCTAAATTGCTGTGGAAAACGGTAAAATCTGGGGCAACCTTGACCCCTTGAAATGTCAGTTCGATGGCTTCGTGCCAATTTCCTTGCTGTTGCAGGAGAGAACTGAGAAATAAATAAATTTTGGGATTGTCGGGGTTTTGCTCTAGAGCCTCCCGATAAACGAGTTCGGCTTCTTCTATCTCTCCTCGCTCTGTCAGGAGCTTGCCGAGATCCAGATAAGCCGAGGGGTTGGGGGCGCGATCGAGCGCTTGTTGTAAAGAAGCGATCGCCTCATCGGTTCGTTCTTGTTTTCGTTGGATCTTGCTGAGGGCGAGATAAGCGGTAGAACTGCCGCGGGCGGCTTGGAGGGCGTTTTCGGGTTCGTTCTCCTCCTCAAACTGCCTGACGAGATCGTCATAGATCTGAACGGCAGCTTGAAACACGAAAATTGCTTCTTCAAAGCGTTGTTGTTCGGCAAATAGACTCCCCAAACGGAAGAACGCCACACCAGAATTGGGATCGATGCGAGCGGCTTGTTGGAAGTAATCCAAGGCTTCTTCGAGGTCGCCTTCATCGGCAGTCGCGTAACCCAAACCCACGTAAGCAAGGGGAAAATCCGGTTCGATTTCCAAGGCTCGATTGTAGGTAGCGATCGCTTCAATAGCGTTACCCTGTCGCTTGAGGACATTCCCTAAGTTGACATAAAAAACGGCAGCCCCGGGCTTAATTTGAATGGCTTTGCGATAGGCCGTCACGGCTGCGGTATAATTCCCCCGCTCGCGGTAAACGAGACCCAACGTCGAGTAGGCCCAAGGATTGTCGGGATCGAGAGAGAGGGATTTTTGCAGAGCGGCGATCGCCTCATCGTAGCGTTCTTCTTTGCCAAGGGCGCTTCCTAACTCGAGGTAAGATTGAGCGTCCTCGGGATCGAGTTGGATGGCTTGGTTGTATTGTGCGATCGCTTCCTCCCATTGTCCTTGTTTGACGTAGATGTAGCCCAAGCCATTGCGAGCAACGGCGTGGGTATTGGCAGCAACCCCAGGTAAATCGATAACCGGGGCATCTGGCAAGGCGAGAACGCGATCGAAGAGCGATCGCGCTTGGGGAAAATCGCCGCTTTCGGTGAGGGCAAATCCCAAGCCGATATAGGCGAGAACGTAATCGGGCTCGAGTTGAATGGCGTTGCGGTAGGCAGCGAGGGCGCGTTCTAACTGGCGACCGCCCATGAGGGTAATTCCCAACCCCGTCAAGGTTTCCGGGGCATTGGGGTTGAGTTCTAGCGATCGCTGGTATGCGGCGATCGCTTCTTCGTATCGATCCTGTTCTCGCAGGGCATTCCCCAACTGATAGTAAGCAAACGCATTGGTGCGATCGCTTTCGATAATTTGCTGCCAGATTTGTTGAGCGCGGATATAGTTTCCGACAGCAAAGGCGGCGGTACCTCGATCTTGTAATTGTTCTATTGTCTGTGCGAGAACCCATTGCGGGGTGAGGGCAAGGGAGCAGCCCAACACCAAAAGGCTCAAATGTCGTCTCATTGCGATCTACGATCCCCATCCTGATTTTTCTTTACGTTATATTACTGAAAATCTTCGCGGCGATCGCGGTTAATCAGTCACCAGTTACCACCTCACCACCTCACCAGTTATTCAGTACAAAAAAACTTGCGTTCCTTACAAGGGCAAATACACAACCTTATTCGCAAAATCGGTTTTTTCTCCTGCGTTCGCGACCAATTCCAAATCGCGAACGCAAGTTCCGACGGAGACGCGCATTTGGCGGGCATAAATTACGCCCGGAAAGTACAATCCTTCTTGTTGATACTCTTTTGCCTTGACTAAAAAATCTTGGTCTTGAGAAAAGATAATGCGCTTGAGTTCAATGGCTCTTGCAAAAATAATGCGATCGCTATAGCCTGCCAATCCATCTTCTTGCACGGTCAAAACGTCCACTTTTCGCGATCGCAAGCCTTCGGTAATGGCATCGGGAACATTTTCGTCCATATACAGCGCCAAACTCATTGTAATAGTCCCCGTTCGCGCAATCGTGCGGCAAATTCGGATTGTCCGGCTTCTTTTTCTAATTGTTCTGCATAGCGTTCCCTGCGATCGAAGTCGGCATCGATTTCTTCTTTGTTGTCCCAATAATAGGCAAGAGCAGAGTGAATTTTACTGAGAGTTAAATGGGGATAATTTTCCAGCAATTCTTCTGGTGTCCAACCGTAGGCTTTAACTGAGGTAATCAGTTCGACGATTTTCATGCTCGTTCCGGCGATCGCGGGAATGTTATCCTCGTTCAGGTAAATATGCTTGTATTCTGTTTGGGTAACGTTCATGATTTTTTTCTGGGATTCTCTTTTGATTATGATGGGTTGGGGAAAGTTAGGCGATCGCGCGGCTGAAGATAGTTTCAATTATTTTGCTTATGTTACCAACTCATCGACAACCCACCCATCCCGGAGAAATTTTACTCGAAGAATTTCTTAAACCGCTAGAATTAACTTCGGAAGTATTAGCAACGCATTTAGAGATTCCGACTCAAGAGATCAATGAAATTATCGAAGGTCAACGAGCGATCGCGCCGGAAATGGCTTGGTTATTCTCCCAAGCCTTCCAAACTTCGCCGGAATTTTGGATGAATTTGCAAACCCAGTACGATCTGTGTTTGAGTCGTCCAAAATCTTCAAAGTTGGCGATCGCATTGGTTTAAAGAAATTTGACAAGGAAATGCGATCGTGCACCTCGGCTTTCGCGGTTTGAAATAGTCTGAATGCTTGTATAGTAGTCAGGTGAGTTAAGATGTGCAATGACCCAAAAATCTGAGTGGCCGGATTTCTTTCCCGATGGCGTTCCTCCAGAAAATGCAATACCAGCCGCAGGAAAGGCGTTCCGCATTGTTGCCAGCATACCGCCAACCGACTCAGATTTTCTCTCTAATGTTGAGAAATATCCAGACAGATCCTATGGTGAAAATTTATGGATGGCTTGTGGGTTATCTTTTCATCGTCAGTTAGAATGTAGTAAGCGGACGAGAAAGCGTTTTCCGGCTCTTCGCAAATGTCGCATTGCTTTAGGGATACTCAAACCCGAACATGGGGTTCAGTTGGAGACAGGAAATCGTAAATTTCCCTCGCATTTTACGGTTTGGAAGAGGCAAGATGCGTTAATTCAACCAGATTTTGCAGTTGATGGAGAAGAAAATGGTCTTTCTACCTCTTGATATGATACTCGGCAAATTAAAAATTATTAAGGTTCTGGATTGGTTCGACGGTCCTCGCCTTTTTATTGCGGAGAATACGTCTGGAATTCGTTATATTGCCTTTTGGGCGGATGAGAGAGAGAACGAAAGTCTCTGGCTCTATGCGGCGGTTTCTGAGGAGAGAATTGCGAGTGTTATTGCGGGTCAGTTCGATTTGAGAAGCATTTATACAAATCCAGAAGGGGAAAGCGTCTTTTTAGTTTGTTTGCCCCACTCGGGCGATCGCGCTTTTGTTGAAGCTCTTTTACCCGAAAAGTTGGATATCGAGATGCTTCCTCCTGAAGATGATTTTCTCGTTCTCGATGAGGAAGCGATCGCACCGAATCTGATGGTTTCCGAAACAATGGTGTAAATAAGGCGAGCGCACAATCCGACCCAAATCGACCATTTTTGGAATTGATAATTTTGAATTTTGAATTGATAAAGGTTATGGCAAAGAAGCCAAAAGGATTCGGAAAACAAAAGGAAATACCAACAAGAGACACACGCGAGTTTATACTTGCGTTTCGGTCACGAATCATTGAGCATGGGTCAAATTCAGAAAAGGTTTATGAGTTAGTTGAGGCTAAGTTGGATGAATCGCTATTAGAAACTTTACCTTTAGTATTCAATCAATTGATAGCTAATAAAACATCGCAGGAACGGAAAAATATTGCAGGACTATTTTGTAATCTTGGTAGTTTGCTCTGGCAGTTGCCTCTGAGTAATTACCACCTCAATATCGAGATAAGTCTTGTTATTTACCAACTTACTCTAAAAGTTTTTACCCGTGGGGTATTCCCCAAAGAATGGGCAATGGCGCAAAATAACATCGCAAATATCTATATCGCTCGTATTAGAGGAGAGAGAGCTGAGAACATCGAAAAAGCAATTTCTGCCTACAGGCTAGCATTGCAGGTTAGAACTCGTGATACATTCCCTCAAGATTGGGCAATGACTCAAAATAATCTCGCCAATGCCTACACCGACCGCATCCAAGGCGAGAAAGCCGAGAACATCGAAAAAGCAATTTCTGCCTACAAGTTAGCATTGCAAGTTAGAACTCGTGATACATTCCCTCAAGATTGGGCAGGAACCCAAAACAATCTCGCCAATGCCTACATAAAGCGTATCAAAGGAGAAAGAGAGCAGAATATCGAAAAAGCAATCGTCGGCCATGAGCTAGCATTGCAGGTCTATACTCGTGAAACATTTCCTCAAGATTGGGCATGGACTCAAGGAATTCGTGCTTCAGCACAATTAGCACAATTTGAACTCATTAAAAAAACAAAGTATCTTGACGAAGCAATTACAGCTTTACAAGCGGCTCTAGATATAGTGATCCCTAAAACTGATACTTATATCACCATTAATTACGCTTTGGCTCGTGCTTTAGACCATCGCTATAAACTCAATCGACAACCCGAATACCTAGAGCAAGCGATTCTTTCCTATCACCTTGCTGCAGAAAATACCCCTTGGGAATCCCATCGAGCCAACTATCTCGAAAAAGCAGGAGATAGCCAATATGAATTAGGCGTAGCACTCACCCAATCCGGTCAATGGTATAAAGGTTTAGCTGCCCTAGAAGCAGGCTTAAAGACCTATCGCCAAGTTGACAACCGACTGGCTCGAGGAGATGCTATTCAGCAGATGGCACGGACTCACTACCTCATGGGTAACTTCGACCAAGCGAGGACGTATTTCCGCGATGCTCTGCGGCTCTACCTTGCCGAAAAAAATGTCATTGGCGAGGCGCACAGTCGGGCGGGTTTGGGACGATTGTTCCTGCGACTGAACTATATTGAAGATGCCCTGCAAGAATTAGAACGAGCCTGCGAACTTTATCGCCAACTCGAAGACGAAACTCGCCTCAAAGAAATTCAAGACGTTTACCAACTCGCCCGAAAAGTCAAGGAGAAACAACCCTTATGAGCGACTTTGACGAACTCTTCCGAGACAGCGAAGAGATTTACGAAAAATGGAATCTCACCGAAATCCCTTTCTCGGAAAGTGCCGAAAAAATGACGCGACTGGGAGAAGTTTTTACGGGACGGCGACAAGAACTCGGGCAAACCATCAACCTCCTCCGCAGCCGCGATGCCAAGTCAATTCTCGTTTACGGCTGGATCGGTATCGGTAAAACTGCCTTTATTAAAGAGGTGCTGTCAGGATTGCAGCGCAACATGAAAAAGATCCTCACCGCCTCCATTAAACTCGAACCGAATACCGACCTCGCAACCGCCGCCCTCATTGCCCTCGCTCGCGAAATGCCCGAGGACGACTGGGCGCAATTTCAACTCAATCGTATGGGTTTGCTCTCCGATCGCACCCTCTACGATCGCAAAACAACAGCCGGGGGCAAACTCGTCTTTGAAGGCAAAGTCGAAGAAACCGCGATCGCCCCAGAAGCCCCACAATTTCCCAGCCTCAGTTTTGAAGACCTGCTCGATCGCGCCCTAAAAACCCGCGATCGCGTCGTCATAGCGATCGACGACCTCGACAAACAAGAACCCGCACAAGCGAGAAAACTCCTCCTCGATGCCCAAGGGTTACTCAAAGGACGGGCATGGTTTTTGCTCACCGGGCATCCTTCCGGCATCACCCGCGACTATTTGATAAGCGATCGCGGTCTCTTCGATCTGCCCCTCAAACTCGAACCCCTCGACGAAGACACCAGTTACGAAATGCTCGTTAAATATTTAAATACCGCTCGCCGTCGCCCTATCACTGAGCGAAGCCGAAGTGTCGATCCCGAAAATCCCGACGATCTCAACGTCGTACACCCTTTCACACTCGAAACTGCCCGGGAATTATGCCAGATCGCCCACGGAGTCCCGCGCTGGCTCAACCGCATGGGCAACTACATCTTACTTAAAGCCGCAGAACTGGGAGAACCTAAAATCAACGATCGAGTTTTCCAAATCGGACTCGAATACGCCCGCGAACAATTGCGAGGACAACCCGGACTCACCCCCCAAGATTATTATGTGTTAGATATGGTCTTAGAAAAAGGCATTCTCTCCGATGCCAGCGTCACCCTCGAAGAATTAGAACGCGTCAAAGCCGAAACCTTCAGCGAAATTCTCCCCATTTTAGATAAACTCGTAGAATATGATTTATTGCAAAGAATGCCCACAGAACGAGCAATGGAATATGCCCCCATGCCCCTATTAGAACAAGCCAGAGACCCAGAAGAACCCGAAAACGAAAAAAGATAAAGGGAGCAGGTCAGTTTTGTAAGAACAAAGGAACTAAAAAAAGATTAGAGATGATTGTTAAGGTAAGCACATCGATGTTTAAGAACTTGAGGAACGTTATCACGATTCCAATGAGCCCCAGAAATTTTAAGT
>JAGHZQ010000066.1 GCA_017746715.1 Cyanobacteria bacterium SBLK | reverse complement strand
GCCAAAACCAAACCCGCTCCCCCTCCTGTTGCGGCGAAAGTCTCTCCGCCACCTCCCTCCGCAGCCAAAGCCAAAACCAAACCCGCTCCCCCTCCTGTTGCGGCGAAAGTCTCTCCGTCGCCTCCCTCCGCAGCCAAAGTCAAAACCAAACCCGCTCCCCCTCCCCCAGTTGCCTCAGAACTGGAATTGCCTTCTCTCGCAGATGCGAATATTGCCATTCCGCCATCACCAGAACCCGACCTTCCTGCTTTAGGTGATGCAGAGATTGCCGTTCCTCCACCGCCAGAAGCAGAACTTCCTGCTTTAGGCGATGCAGCAATCGAGATTGAAGAAACCCCCAAACCCATCCTGCCAGGACCCGATATCGATGATGATGATGAGTTGCCCAATCCTTTTGTCATGCACGAGGATTGGGACGATCTTGCCGCGAGCTATCGCGCGGAACGCCGTAACGCTAAAGCCTTCGATCCCTTTACCTCTACGATTGACAAGATTGCAGAATCTCCCGCGATCGATCCCGATAATCCCTTTTTCGCCCCCTTCGACCCATCTAGTGCCTCGATCGACGAGACTCTCGATCCTCTCAATCCTTTTGCCGTTACGGCTTCCCCCCAGTCTCCTTCATCTAAAAAAAAAGAGGCAATCATTCCCCCCCTCGAAAATATTGAAGAACTCGGTTCTGATGAAACAGAAATTCCCTCTCTCGGAGAGATCGAAGAATTAGGCAGTCTCGAAGACTTTAGAAAAAGTGAAGACCTATCCAGTCTCCAGGCTATCCCGGACGCAATCTCCGAAACTCCCGAACCGATTCTCGAAACGTCCGAATCGACCAATAGCGTTCGAGATGCTCGAGTCGAGGAAAACGATGACTATACAGGCATTCCCTACCAACAATTTGAATGCTTGCATATCAATAGCGAAGTGCAATATCGGGGGGTGCAAGGAGTCGCGATCGCGCCGGACGGAATAACTTTAGTGACTTGCGGCGAGAATGTCTATCTCAACCGTTGGAATTTGTACGAACTTCGCAAAGAAGCGCAATTCAGCCTCTATTCTAAAGGGGCGCGCTGTCTGGCAATTTCACCAGATGGAGCGATCGCTCTCACGGGGGCAGAAAAAAGCAATATAAAACTGTGGGAGATGAATACAGGAGAACTTATTGGAACGTTTAGCGAAGGCTCTTTCGACATTACGGGATTAATCATTACCCCTGACGGCTCTACCGTTGTCAGTAGTTCGGCAAACAGCAACCTCAAACTGTGGGATTATGCTTCCGGGGAATTACTCGGGCCTCTTAACGACGCATCTTTAGGCGCAACCGGAGTCACGATCGCCCCTGATGGAGCTACCGTACTGAGCAGTTCCCACGAAACCAATATCAAATATTGGGATTTCGCCACGGGAGAATTATTGGGACCATTAAATATTCAATCTTTTGGCGTGACTTCCTTAGTCGTAACGCCAGACGGTCAAGCGGTTATTAGCGGCGATGAAAAAGGGACGATAACCATTACCAGCTTGCACACTGGAGAGCTGATTCGCAGTATTAAGGCCCATCAACTGGCAGTGAATTCGATTGCCGTGACTCCGGATGGTTGGTATATGGTCAGTGCTAGCGATGAAGAAATGAAATTGTGGGGCATTTCCGAGTAATCACAATTTTTTGGGTTCAAAGACCGGACAACACCCCTGTAGCGTCACCTGAAACCCGTAAAGCGGCGAATCGCGGTTAAAACAACGCTGGCGAAATTGATGGTGACAATTTCCGCAATTTTCCTCAATGGCTTGTAGGGGACGACGATTTTGAGAGAGGAGTTCCCGTTGAGTCAGTCCTCGCAGGACTAATTCATTCCCCTGCCAGCGTGCTTCGATCAACCCGGTATCGGCAAAAGTCCGCCAGTGGGAATTTTGTGAGAGGGAAGGGGGTAAAAGAATTTGAATGACATTATTGTCGAGTTCGACGATCTCGCCCTCATAGGGAACGAAAACGGGAGGGGGCGGTTGGATGAAGCGATCGCCGACGGGCAATTCGACAAAAGCGCCCGAGGGGGGAGAATGCAGCTGATAGCGACTTTGCAACTCTTCTAGAGCAATGAGATCCGCAAGATAGGTGGGAGAACCGTGGACGAAAAGAACGTGTTGGGGGCGAATATTATGGATGAGTTGGGCGGTATTGCGACCATCGCTATGTTCGGCGAGTAAATAGGTTTCGAGGGCAATATTGGGAAAATCCTCGAGGAGTTCTGGATGGGGCATTGCCGTGCGTCCCGGATATTCTGGAAACAGAACCGTCCATCGACTATCCCGAGGCTGACAATATTGCTGCCAGCGATCGCGGCGATCGACGAGGAGGATGCAAGGCAAGGTTGCTATCCCTTCGATGCCTTCCTCGGGCAGGCGACGTACTCGCGGTAAAACGCGATCGTCCCAAAATAAAGGTTGATGGCTGGCAAAATTACGGACGGAATCCGGGAGATGGGGTAAAAGTTCGAGATAAAGATCGCAGGTTGCCGCCACTTCTTCTCCGACCCAAATATCGAGATCCCGTCCGGTAAATTGATGGTGCGATCGCAATAACATGAGAATTTCTTGAGCCAATCCCATTGTCGGCACCGGCAAGAGCACCGAATGTCCGAGGAGGAGGGCCGCATCGATTTTTCCCATCAATTGTTGCTCGAGCTGTCGCCGTCGGGGATGTCTGGCAGAGCCGTAACTGCCTTCAACAATGGCGACATCGGGAGAAAATCCCCGCAGGAACTCAACGGATAAGCCGTCTGCCAAGCGGGTATTGGAGAGACAAAAATCTCCTGTATAGATGGCTGTGTAATCTCTTTGAGGCGTATGGCAAGAAAGAACGATGGCGGCAGCCCCCGGTAAATGACCGGCGGGAAAGATCTGAATCTGGAGATTCTCGAATAAAGCAATCGGCGATCGCCAAGGCAAAATTTGACAAAATGGCTCGAGTTCTTGCTCATCGGGCCAATTTAAAGGCAACAAGCGGGAAGTGACTTCGCTGCCATAAATGGGCATCTCCGGAAAATGTTGGTGTAAGGAGAGCAAGCCTCGAGCGTGATCGGCGTGGGCATGAGAGCAAAAGACAAAATCCGCAGGTGCCCGTAGAGATTCCGTTGAAGATTCTAATAAGGGGGAAATATCCTTTAAGCCACAATCGAGAAGAATGCGATATTCTCCCATCCAAAGGAGCAAGCATACTCCTTCTCTACCGTGTCCTACACCGTAGGTATGGCAAGCTAAAAAGCGAGCCGGATTAGAATTAGTCTTCCCTACCACAAATAAGATCGATTGTCAACTTTTAATTAATGAGCCGACCCGTTGCCATGATAGTTATCCGAATCGTAGAAGCCATTTTTCGTACCGAAGAAGAGGGTAGCAACAATAAAAATAGCCGTGAGAATTAATAAGATAAACTTAACATCCATAGTGAATTTCGCCTCGATTGGGATTGGTTACTATCATACCTTTATTATTCCGGTAAGGGGACGGCCAGCGGAATTTCCTCAACTTCTGGTAATTTTTCTAAAGCCAGACGAGAAGAAGAGGTTCCCCCAGAAAGGCGTTTTAAGAGTTTGGGACGGGGATCGTGCAGTAAATAAATAATGCGATCGCCGGCTTGCCATTGTTCCGATGCCGTCGCGACTTGCAGCCCCTTTTCTCGCTGTACCAACAAGGGTAAGAATTCCCCCGCACGAATCATAGCTTGCAAATGTGCTTGCTGGAAAGAGAGTCCCGCTTCTTTTAAAACGGTTTCCCCCAATTTGATTTGCCCGTCGTCAATATATTTATTCCATTGTTTGATGGGAACGGGATCCATAAAGGCTTGCGCGATTTTGGCATTGGTTTTGGTATTTTCCTCGCGATCGCTGTTGTGGTTTTGCGGAAAAACGGCCAGAACTCTAGGTGGCTCGAATTCTTCGAGGGCGCGTTGAGCGAGAACGGAATTGACTTCTCCGTTACTCGTTAGGGCCAAAAACGTACCAATTGATTCCAAACCGGCATCTTCGAGAACGTCGGCATCGAGTCCGCTACTTTGAAAAACCTGTAAATTGTATTCTCGGGCGCGATCGCAAGCCTCGGCATCGGTATCGATCATAACCACCGATTCTCCCTGTTCTTGAAAGAGCCAGCCCACCAAGCGTCCCAACGGGTTGCAGCCAATAATCACGGCGCCAGTGGCTTCTGAGGAGGTAATTCCCAACCCTTTGGCGACCCACCGGGCGGAAAGTCCTTGCACGAACACCGTCATCATAATTGTCAAAAAGACCAAGGCTTTGATGGATTCTCCCCCATTCATTCCCTGTTGCGTTAACAAAATGGCGAATAAAGAGGCAACTGAAGCCGAAACAATCCCCTTGGGTCCCACCCAAGCCACAAATAATTTTTGCCGCCAATTCAAGGTGCTATTGAGTGTACATAAGGTCACGCTAACCGGACGCACGACCAACATAATTAGGGCAACTGTCAGCACGCTTCCCCATCCCAAGGCAACAATACTGGCAATAGACAGATCGGCAGCCAAGAGGACGAAGAGAACGGAGACTCCCAAAACGGTTAATTGACCCTTAAAGCGGCGCAATAAACGTTCTTCCGGCAAGGAGGAGGCACGGAGAACGATCCCGGCAATCACCATCGCCATTAAGCCGGATTCGCTAATGACCGCTTGAGACAACCCAAACAGTCCCCAAACTCCGGCCAGCACGACGAGATTTTTTAAGTCCTCCGAGAGAAAACTGGCGCGTTTGAGGAAAACCCCTAAGAGCCAGCCGCCAAAACCTCCGACGAGAACACCCCAACCCAAGCGCACGAGCAAAGCGGTAAAAATGGCGACGGGTAGGGCATCTCGGTTGAGAATGGTATCGAGGACGACCACGGCAAGAATGGCGCCTACCGGATCGATAAGCACCCCTTCTCCTTCAAGGAGGGCTGCCACTTGGCGATCGACAGAAACTTGTTTGAGTAAGGGACCGATTACTGTCGGACCGGTGACGACGACGAGGGAAGCATAGAGAAAAGCGATCGGCCAGGGAAATTCGCTCAACCAATGGGCGGCCATGCCTCCTCCGAGCAAGGCGATGAGCGTCCCTAAGGTCACGAGATTGCGCAGACTGCTAGATACTCGTTCTAAAGCCCTCAGTTCCAAGTTCAGACCGCCTTCAAAAAGAATAATGGCAACGGCAAGAGCGACGAGAACTTCTAAGCCTACCCCCAAATCGTGGGGATGAAGGAGATTGAGACCGTCAGAGCCTAGGGCAATCCCAAAGAAAAGCAGGAAGACAATGCTCGGCACCCGTAAAAATTCGCCGCAAACTTGACCGCCGATCCCGGCAAGAACGGCAATAACGATTTGTAAAGTTAAAACAAAAGAGGATTCCATAAATCTGGAGGGGACGAGGGAGCAGGATTGCGGGGAGGCGATCGCGCGATGGATAATTTTACATCAACTGACAGGGGTTAATATTCTTTGGCGGGGATGGAGCGCGGTTTTGTGAAATTTTTAGCAATTTTATCGGGAAGTATCGGAACTAGCTTGGATAATAGCAAAAGGATTCTTTTCGTGTCGGGTATTTTAACATTTGGATTTTCCTTCAGGGGAATATCTATTCTATTTTCTTCGATCGCAATGGTAAGCAAGAGTCCAGACTTCATCGTGCAGTGATAAGAATTTTTTATGAAATATCGGCGTTCTCTCGAGAGGAGATTGCGGTATCGAGCCGCTTCTGAAGAACAATGGCAAGAATGGGGTTGGGGGCTGGGAGTATTATTGTTTGCGCTCTTGGTTTTTAGCGTTAATTTAGACTTGCCCTCGTTACAGGGAATGGAAGACGAACTCGCTCGGGCGGCCGAAGCGATCGCGAGTTCTCCTAATTTTTCCTTATGGGGGTTGCTGTCTCCCATTGGCGAACAATTTTCGAGGGAGAAATCCCCACTATTATCGGTATTGATTGCATTTACTTATGGTTGGGGAGAAAGCAATGCGGCAATGATGCGATGGCCGGTTGCAGGACTGGGCGCGCTTTCGGTTTGGGTTCTCTATCGCACGGGTCGAGAGATTTTTCCAAGGCGACGGAGCGCAATTCTGGCGGCGGGAATTTATTTGGTGCTTTCTCCCCTCATTCCTTTAGGACGTTTTGCCTTATCGATAAATCTTGGCGGGAGTTTGCTGATTTTTACCGTTTGGCTGGCGTTGCGATCGCGCCGGGATTTTCGCTGGACTCTCGGTATTGGCGGGGGGTTGAGTTTGTTGTTTTTGACCCGAGGCTGGCTGGCGATCGCGGCGGGGGGGATCGTTTTAGTCTTTTTGGCTCGGGATACGCCCCGACTTTTGCGATCGCCTTATTTATGGGCGGGGATCGTTTTGGGGAGTTTTCCAGTAACGAGTTGGATTTTAGAATGGGGATCGGCTGAGTTTTTCTGGAGCGATCGCGCTGTTTTGGATTTGGGACTGCCCTATGAGTTAAAAATCCTCTGTTTTGCCCTGCCGGGGTTATTTCTTGGCATTTCGGGGCTATCTCTCGCTCTTTCCCAAAGGAATTGGGGCTGGGCGAATTTAACTTTAATTTGGTTTTACGGGGTGTTGGTTGTCATTCCCTTGCTCTCTTTTTCTGTCGAGTCGGGTTTGTTGCTCTTTCCTCCTTTAGCCCTTGCAGGTGGGGTGAAATTGGACGAATTGCTGAATTTGCCGAGGGAACGTCAGTCTCTATCGGGTTGGTACGGTCTGGCCATCGCTCTTGCATTTGCGGCGATGGCTTGCAGTTTGGGTTTGGCTTGGCTTTTTCCTCTCTATCGCGCTTCGGTTTTGGTTTTCGCTGCTGTTGCTCTCTGTTTGGCCATGGTTGCTTTGACAGTTTCCCAAGGCGATCGGCAATCTCTGATTTTGTTGTTTTGGGGGATGTATGTGGCTTTGTTTTTGTTTGTGGCGACTTTGCCTGGACAATCTATAGTTTTGAGTAAAGGAGGCAGTTTAGGGCGATCGTCTGATGTTATCGAGACTCACTCTACTCCTCTTTTGCTATTCCGAAATATAGTAAATAATTGACGTATTATGATTTTGGAAGGTCGTGGAAATGGCTAATGAGGAACAATTGGAAAGGTTAAAAAGAAGTGTAGAGGAGTGGAATCAGTGGAGGGAAGAAAACCTCGATATTAAGATTGACCTGAGTAGTGCCGGTCTCAGGGGTGCTAATCTTGAAAGAGTTAATCTCAGCAGGGCTAATCTTCGTGATGCTAAACTCAGTAGAGCTTGTATTAGTCATGCCAACTTCAGTGGTACCGATCTTGTTTTTGCTAACCTTAGTGGTGCCGATCTTAGTCATACTAACTTATGGATAGCCCGAGCGCTTTATACCAACTTCGAGAGGACAAATCTAACGGGTGCTTGTATTTGGGATTGGCATATTAATAACGAGACCAATCTTAACCATGTTATATGTAAGTACATTTATTTAGGACATGATTATCGAGGATACGCCGATCGCCGTCCTTCCGAAACACTACAATTAGCGACAACGAAATTGACGGAATAGCCCACAACGAAGAATTCAAAGGCTCTGGCTACACCCATGGAGATAACCAAGTGAATACGGGTCACTAATATTTGATATAATAGTTTCATTTAAAGACAATCTAGAAAAACAAACTATGCAAATTGAAGACTATTTTGATTTTCAACGTCCTGATGATATTCGCCTAAAAGGTACGCGAGTCGGCATTGAAAATATTCTGTACGAGTATCTTTATCACAGCCGTTCTCCTGAAGAGATTGTGAATTGCTTCTCGAGTATTAAGTTGGAGCAAGTTTACGCTACAATTTTGTATTATCTCCACAACAAAGAAACAGTGAGCCAATATCTTACCGATTGGTTGGAATGGGGACACGAACAATGGAAACAACAACAACTCAATCCAACGCCAACAATGCTCCGATTGCGGAAAATTAGAGCAGAAATAGAAGCAAGAAAGAAAGAAAATGCTGAGATACTTACTGGACGAGAATATGAATCCATTATACAAAACGCAATTGCACAGTAAACAACCCGATCTAATCGTTTGGGAAGTCGGTGATTTAACTGCACCGTCAAGAGGGACTCTCGATCCAGAAATATTGCTTTGGTGCGAGGAGCATGGCTTTACTCTCGTGACCAATAATCGCAAATCCATGCCCGTTCATTTAGCCGAACATATCGAGGAAGGTCATCATATTTCGGGAATCTTTATTTTAAGTAAAAAGCTAACAATCGGCCAGCATATTGATGAATTGATTTTGTTGGCTTTAGCTTCCTTCGAGGGGGACTATCGCGATTGCATTATTCATTTACCGTATAGTTATTCTTTACCTTCTGAGTTTATCTAGTGTGTTTGTCTACTACTTTAAGAAAATTGTAAACCATAAAGATAAGCATACCTTCCCCGTTGAGCAATTAACTCCCCATGAGTTCCAGTTTCCACAATCTCACCTTTTTCGAGAACCACAATCAGATCGACATGAGAAATCGTTGAAAATCGATGGGCAATGACTAAGCTAGTGCGTCCTTGAAAAAGCTGTTTTACAGACTCTTGAATGAGTTGTTCAGACTCAGAATCTAAAGCCGAAGTCGCTTCATCTAAAATAACAATTTGGGGATTTTTGAGCAAAACTCGGGCGATCGCTATTCTTTGCTTCTGTCCTCCCGATAATTTAACACCTTGCTCGCCAACAATAGATTGATAACCATCGGGAAAGCTCGTAATAAAATCATGAGCATTCGCCGCTTTTGCAGCTGCTTCAATTTCTTCATCCGTCGCATCTAGCTTGCCGTAAGCAATATTATCTCTGACCGTACCGTAAAGTAATAGGGTTTCTTGAGGCACAATCCCAATATGCGATCGCAACGAATCGAAACTCACATCTCGTAAATCCTTATCGTCAATTAAAATCCGTCCTTTTTGTGGGTCGTAAAAACGAGCCGCAATTTTAGCGATCGTACTTTTTCCAGCACCAGAAGAACCCACTAAAGCGACTGACATTCCCGCTTTCATCTCTAAATTAAAATTCCGAATTACAAACTCATTATCTCGATAGGCAAACCCGATATTTTCAAATCTGAGATTGCCTCTTACGGATGTTAACTGAATGGCATCTTCTTTTTCACTCACTCCCAATGGCGTATCTAAAACCTCGAAAATTCTCTGAGCGGCGACCATTGCTCTTTGGATGAGATCCACCAATCCATTAAACCGATTAATGGGTCTATTGAGAAGGGTAACATAGGTTAAAAGTGCCGCTAATTCTCCTATCGTTAAGCGATCGACCATCACCCCCCAAGCACCGACAACTAAGGTCAGTAAATTCCCTAATTCGTTAAGAATATTAATCATCGGTACAAATAGCGACCAAAATCGACTCGCCCGAAGATTGGCCTCCATATAATTAGTGCTAAATTCATTAAACCTTTTAATTTCATATTCCTCGTTACCAAAAGACTTAATGATTCTAATATTCGAGATCGTATCCTGTAAGTGATTGCTAATTAAATCGGCTTTCCAGATAACATCTTGGAAAATTTTTTCTAGTCTTTTCTGAGAAAATTGCAAGAGAAAAACGATTAACGGCCAAGTCATGGCGATCGCAATAGCTAAAGGCCAATTGCTCACAAAAATATAAATAAAAACAACAATAAAAGCAAAGCTATCGATTAAAATAGCGATTAAATTTGCAGAAACTAATTCACCTACTGTATCAACATCTCTTGCCAATCGCGACATTAATTCCCCCGTGCGTTGGTTTTCAAAAAAACTAATGGATAGATGTTGAATATGTTGATATAACTCCGTACGAATGCTATTAATAGTCTTTTGTCCGAAAAGTTTTATAGCATATAATTGAAAAAAAAGCAACCCGCCTGCTCCCAAAGCCATCAAAAAAATAATTGCCCCTACCCAAGGCAACATCTGAAATTGTTTTTGAGGAATGATTACATCAATAACATAGCGATTAATTTGAGGGATAAAGAAGTTAATAAACGAAGCACAAATTGTTAAAAAGATTGCCCAGAAAAATGGTGTTTTCTGCTGCCAACAATAGCGAAATAAGCGTCGGTACAAATCAGATTGTTTTGATTTTGTCTCTAATTTGTCCGTAGCCTCGTCGATCGCGCCATCAATTGTCTGAGTGTTCATAAAGTTTCGGAAAATTTAACGACCATTTTTGTAACAAAGTAGAATTAAAAAATCAGAAAAAATACTATTTTACCCTACTCTATCTTCTAGGTTTTATGATTCAACAAAATGTCTGCGATCGCTTGAGAAATGGGGAAATGGGGTGCAAATATTTCCAACCAGAAAAATTCCCCAACGGGATTAATTTCTAGAAAAACATGCTGATTATCGGGGGTAAGAATGATATCGATCGCTCCATAATTTAAACCAAAATAAGCCATCAGCTCGAGCAGTTTTTTTTCGACTTCTTCGGATAAATTATAGACTTGCCAAGATTGGACTAGGGTTCTCCCTTCCTTGCGCCAGTCGTAAGTCGATCCCTCCAAACGTTGGGAATCTATTGCTGCAGTAAAGATCTGCTGTCCTACAATTGTTGTTCGTAATTCTAGGGCCTTGGGTACTTTTTCTTGGAAAGTCATCGGACAGAAACGCAGTCCATCAAGATTTTCCAAGTCTTCATCTGTTACTGGATTGGTGAAAACAACAGACTCTTCTCCCTGTTTATCATAAATTGCAAAAGAAGAAAGCATTTTGGTAACGATACCCCGATCTTTACATTCAAAAGCAAATTGTTTCACGGCTTCTGGATTGTTTGTCGTCAGGGTACGTGGTGTAATCAAACCCATTTCTCGGGCAATTTGTAGCTGTAACTGCTTATTGTTGGCGAGCTCGACATTAGAAATTTTATCAAAGTGAAATGCCTTGATACTAGAGATTACTCCTCTAACCGTAACCCGAGATTCTTGGATAGCTGCGTCCTTATATTGCCGATCCATAGTTGCGGGAAGTTTTTTCCCATAACGCGCTCGTCGATACCAAACGGAGGAAATCTCTCTCGAGTCAACTTTCTTCTCCCCATCAGTAATAATGACCTTGTGTAAATTGCCCTCATAAATATCTAGCTGTACCTCGGTGGGAAATCTATCCGTGTCAAAACGAAATGCTTTTTCACCTCGCTCTTCAATTGCTTCCATGACAAGAGGAATGCTCTCGTTGTCTTGGCTGAAAGTCACAATTAATACTGTCATCTCAAATTTTTAATAGAGAGTTTTCAACAATGCTGTTTTTAAGGGGGGATGGATCGTTTTTAAGCAACAAGTGCATCTGCGATCGCCTGAGAAATTGGGAGATGCAAATCTCGCTCTAGCATACCCCATTCTCCTATCGGGTTAACCTCTAAAAACACGTATTCTCCTGACGGGGTCAGGATAAAATCTAAGGCTCCAAACGACAGACCAAACTCAGTCATCAAGGCTTGAATTTTCCCAACAATTTCATCGGGTAGCTCGTGGTTTTGCCACGAACCCACTTCAACACCGGGTTTACGCCAATCTACTGTAGATTCCTCATAAACAGACGCATCTAAAGCACCAACAAATACTTGTCCTCGAACAAAAACGACTCGTAGTTCTAATTGCTTGGGAATTTTTTCTTGAAAAACCATCGGACAATAACGCAACGATTCGGCGTTAAGCAAATCTTCCTCTTTAACCGTGCTGGTATACAAGAAAAAAGGAGAATATTCCATGCTATACGAAAGAGTCGTTAATAATTTTGTCACCATTTTACCTTGCACTTGTTGGAATAATTCCCGGACTGCTGCGGGATTATTGGCGATCGTCGTCCGGGGAATATTCAGTCCAACCTCTGAGGCTACTCGCAGTTGACGCTGTTTATTTTGTGCTGCGTTTATCCGCTCTAAATCATCGATCCAACGAGCATCTCGAAGACTATCCCAAAAGCCCGATAAGGTGGCTGCGGATTCTTGAATGCAGGCTGCTTGGTACTGTGGAGTTAAGTCTTGTCCCAAATTGGGTTTCCAGATACGACGCATCCAAACCGCTCGGACCTCATCCGTATCGATCGATTCATCACCATACTGAAGCCTGTGACTGCTCTGAGAGCGATCGAATTTTGCCGTGAGTTGTATTTCTAACGGAAATTTATCCGTGTCAAAACGAAACCACCGTGCCCCTTTTTTTGATAAAGCCTCTGCTACTCTGTCTATTGTAAAAAAATCACCGCTGTGAGTAATTAGTAAAATAACATCATCGGAGGAAGACATAAAATTTTGATTAATTTTTGTAAATATGAGATGGGATAAATTTCTGGACAAAATTTGACTTCCGATACTGGGAAAGCGCATTCAATGAATCTCAATCGACGCGATCGAAATTAACTGATGCGCTCTCAGTAATTATCTCTCAGCAGTGTATTGATTTGAAACACGCTGCTACTGTAGATATACTGTCGGTCTTAATTACGGATAAAGCTCTGAAGAGAAAAGCACTTCTTAGCCATCCTCCCAATCAGAGGGATATTTGCGGGTTTCGACCTCTTCTTCCGAATCAGAAGGATATTTTCTGGTCTCTGGACGAGCCATTGACTCCTCAGGTGCTTGTGCTTCTAAGAAGCGCGCAAAGAAGGGGACTGCTTGAGATTTAGCTTCTTGATTTTGATTGATTTGATTAGACATTTTTGTTTCCTTATTGTGTTAAGGTTTACTTCCCCCTCGGGAGTTGGGTAAAAACAAGTTTCTCCATCTGGAGGACGAGGCTATTATACTATTGCTTTTGTGCCGTACAAACACCAACAACAGTAAGATAGCATATCTCAGAAGGGTAGCATATCTCAGAAAATACGATCGCTAGATTAAGATTTGTGTTCCCATAGCAAGCCATTTTGTTACTCTCTTGCGAATTGCGATCGCTATCTCGACAAATCGCCAAGGCCTCCGTAAATTGACGCAATCTCTATCCTCACAGGTAGGCTCGTGCTTTTGGTGTCAAGGTGAATAAAAACCCTCTCAACTCATAGTCGAGCCGAGAGGGAAATTTAAAGTCTTCTTATCGAGAAAATGAGAAATAGTTTATCGTTTAAAGCCTAGGAGCAGGTTCAAACATGTTAATGATGCGCTCTCAGTTACGATCTTGTGGCAGTGTATTTACCGAAAACACGCTACTCCTTTAGATATACTGTCGAGTCTTAATTGCGGATAAAGCTCTGAAGAGAAAAGCACTTCTTAGCCATCTTCCCAATCAGAAGGATATTTGTGGGTTGTGGCTTCTTCCGAATCAGAAGGATATTTTTAAAGTCTCTATGGTAGAAGAGTAGATCTAAAAGAGCACGATCGTTAGGTTAAGATTGGCGTTTCCATAGCAAGCCATTCTGTTACTCTCTTGCGATCGCTTATCATCATTTCTATAAAGCACCAAGGCCTCCGTAGAGCGACGAGATCGCCATTCCCACAGCGAGAAGGAAATAACCCAGTGAATACCGATCGCTGATAACTGCAAAAAATTCCCTCAACCCATAGGGAATTGAGGGGAACATTCAAAATCTTCCGATCGAGAAAATGAGAAGCAGTTTATCTAGGAGCGGGTTCAACCAGATTGCTGATTTTAAAAACCTTCGCACCGATTTCCTCCACTGAGAATGAAATTTTGTACGGAATGGAAGCAGCTCTGCAAAAGTCAGGTTTGAGTCGGATGAAAGTCACAACGGGAGGATCGGATTTTTCTAAGACCGAGATAAAATCTTCTTTCCGCGTACACCCATTACTCGTCACCATGATAGTAGCAGTTCCATCCGTCAGATAGAAGCCATGCAAGGGTTCAATCTCTGCTGCTAGAGCCGGAGAATTCGCGACAGAGAGAACTGCCAGGGAGAACAAAATGGTCAAACTCAAAAACCATCTTTGAATTGTTTTGCCAAACATTGCGTTTTAATTTGTGAATGAGAATTTGTTTTCGCGTGTTGTTGTTCCGTGGGAACACCCGCAACAGTAGGAGAACAGATCTAAGAAAAGATTATCAATAGGTTAACATCAATGTTCCTCCGCAATCTACCCTTTTGCTCCAGCGCGATCGCCTTAAAGGATTTCAGGCAATGCGATCGCGCCTTGCTCGAGGCAATGTTACCTCCTATTGCGGAAAATAAAGCAATGGGGACGCAAAGATTCGACCCAGCTATCGCAAAATTCTCCAAGGTAAGCCCTAATAACTTCTAATCTAAGCAGGCAGTAGGTGGGCGTGGATGTAAAGAATAGCAGTTTTAAGGTATATTAGCTAAAATCGCCATCGTTCTGTCTATGCTGCAAGTAGAGTCTCGAAGTCCGGAAACCCAGATGCCCAAACCGACGAAAACCGCCATCCTAGTGATTGGCGGTGCAGAAGATAAAGTGCACGGTCGAGAAATTTTGCACACCTTCTTTAATCGCTCCGGGGGAAGCGATGCGATTATCGGCATCGTACCTTCGGCATCCAGGGAACCCGTACTCGTTGGAGACCGCTATCGCCGCATTTTTGACGAAATGGGAGCCAAGCGCATCGAACTGCTGGACATTCGCGATCGCTCTCAAGGTAGCGATAACAACTATATCGAGTTCGTACAAAATTGTACGGGGATTTTCCTCACCGGCGGCGATCAATTGCGCCTGTGCGCTTTACTCGCCGAAACCCCCGTGATGGAACTGATTCGCAATCGCGTCCAAAAGCATGAAATAACCCTCGCCGGAACCAGTGCTGGAGCCGCCGTCATGGGACACCACATGATTGGTGGAGGAGGGAGCGGCGAATCTCCCAATCGTTCCCTCATCGATATGGCCATGGGATTGGGAATCATTCCCGAAACGATCGTAGATCAGCATTTCCACAACCGCAACCGCATGGCAAGATTGTTAAGCGCGATCGCCATTCACCCCGATCGCCTCGGAATTGGTATTGATGAAGACACCTGCGCCATGTTCGAGCAAGATGGCTGGATTCAAGTTTTAGGAAAAGGTACCGTGAATATTATCGACGCGCAATATCTCTCCCACACCAATCAACTCCACGTCGATGTCAGCGATCCCTTGAGCTTGCACGGTTTGAGAATTCACGTCCTCTGTCACGGCGATCGCTACAATATCTATCAACGCCGTCCCCTCACAGAAGAATAAAAAATCTTAATTATATGCGTACCCATTACTAAATTTAAAACTGTTCGCGAAGAACAGTTTTCTATGTTTTTAACGAGAGAGACTGAGAGCGAGCGATCGTGCCCGCCATTCGACTTCCCTCGCGGCCAGTGCAGTTGCCATTCAGTTAAAACGTTGCATCTCCCCTTAAAACCCCCATCGAAGGTCTATGAAAATTCTTAAAACCCTAACCCTGCGCGGCCCCAACTACTGGAGTATTCGCTACCACAAATTAATTGTCATGCGCTTGGACTTGGAAGACTTAGACGAACGGTACTCCAACGAAATATCGGGTTTTTATGAAGGATTGACATCGCTTTTGCCTACCTTAATCGAACATTACTGCTCTCCCGGACATCGAGGGGGATTTCTCGAACGCCTGCGAGAGGGAACGTTAATGGGGCATATCATCGAACACATCGCCCTCGAACTTCTCGAATTAGCGGGAATGCGCGTCGGGTTCGGACGCACGCGACAGACTTCGGAACGAGGGGTATATAACGTTGTTTTTGAATATCTCGACGAACAAGCGGGACGCTATGCCGGACGCGCTGCGGTGCGATTGTGTCAGAGTATTGTCAATACGGGCAGCTATCCCCAAGAAGAACTGCAACAAGATATTAACGATCTCAAAGAATTGTGGGCGAATGCCTCCCTGGGTCCGAGTACGGAAACCATTATTACTGAAGCCGAAGAGCGAGGCATTCCTTGGATGCACCTCAGTACGAGAGCCCTAATTCAATTGGGATATGGAGTCAAGCAAAAGCGAATTCAAGCCACCCTTTCAGATTATTCCAGCATCCTTGCCGTGGAATTGGCTTGCGATAAGGAAGGGACGAAAACCGTTTTGCGAGATGCAGGCATTCCCGTGCCGCGAGGAACCGTCATTCGCTATTTTGACGAACTCCAAGACGCGATCGACGATGTAGGAGGTTATCCCATTGTCATCAAGCCCCTCGATGGCAATCACGGGCGCGGTATTACTATCGATGTTCAACGATGGCCAGAAGCAGAAGAAGCCTACGATCTCGCCAGCGAGGCATCTAAGACCAAATCCGTTATTATCGAACGCTACTACCAAGGCAGCGATCATCGCATCCTCGTCATTCAAGGCAAAGTCGTCGCTGTTGCCGAACGAGTTCCCGCTCACGTGATCGGTGACGATCGCTGCACCATTAGCGAACTGATCGATCGCACCAATCAAGATCCGAGGCGGGGAGACGGTCACGATAACGTCCTGACAAAAATCAAACTAGATAAAACTGCTGCCGATGTTTTGGCACGACAGGGATATAACTTGGACAGCATCCCTCGTAAGGGCGAACGGGTGTATCTGCGGGCAACGGCAAATTTAAGTACGGGCGGAATTTCCATCGATCGCACCGATGACATTCATCCGGAAAATATTTGGATTGCCGAACGGGTGGTAAAAACCATCGGTTTGGATATTGCCGGGATCGATGTAGTCACTTCGGATATTAGCAAACCCTTGCGAGAAACCGACGGGGTGATTGTCGAAGTCAATGCCGCCCCTGGTTTCCGGATGCACGCTTCTCCCAGTCAAGGATTGCCCCGTAATGTGGGGGCGGCAGTCTTGGATATGCTCTATCCCGAAGGGTCATCCCCTCGCATCCCCATCGTGGCAATTACGGGAACCAATGGCAAAACTACCACCACCCGCCTAACCGCTCATATTTTCCGGCAAACCGGGCAAGTCGTGGGCTATACCACCACCGACGGAATTTATATTGGGGAATATTTGGTAGAGGCAGGAGATACCACAGGACCCCAAAGTGCCAAACTCATCCTCAAAGATCCCACCGTGGAAATTGCCGTCTTAGAAACGGCGAGGGGAGGGATTTTGCGATCGGGTACGGCCTTCGATCGCTGCGATGTGTCCGTCATTCTCAATGTGGCGGCGGATCATTTGGGAATTGGCGATATCGATACCGTCGAGCAAATGGCTTCAGTGAAAGGGGTTATCGCAGAAACCACCGCCCCAGAAGGGTGTGCGGTACTGAACGCTGACGATCCTCTGGTAGCACAAATGGCAGAAAAAGTCAAGAGTAAAGTGGCTTATTTCTCCATGAATCCCGATAATCCCATCATTCAAGAACATACCCGTCGCGGTAAATTGGCAGCCATTTATGAAAATGGCTATCTGACGATTTTGGAGGGGGATTGGAAACTGCGAATTGAGGCAGCGAAAAATATTCCCGCTACTTTGGGAGGTATGGCACCGTTTATGATTGCCAATGCCCTAGCTGCCTGTTTGGCGACGTTTGCCCGAGGGGTCAATATCGAAAGCATTCGTCAAGGGGTGCGGACGTTTACCCTCTCTACGGAACAAACTCCCGGACGCATGAATTTGATCGATTTGGGACGGCATCACGCTCTCATCGATTACGCTCACAATCCTGCGGGCTACGAAGCCTTGGGGGGATTTGTGAAAAATTGGCAGGGAGAACGTTTGGGAGTGATTGGCGGACCCGGAGATCGCCGCGATGAAGATTTGATTTTATTGGGTAAATTATCGGCGCAGATGTTCGATCGCACCATTATTAAAGAAGATTGTGACAGGCGCGGGCGAGATTCAGGAGAAGTCGCCGATCTCATCGTCAAAGGTCTTTTGCAAGAAAGACCCGATGCCTGCTACGAGACGATTTTGGATGAAAAAGAAGCCATTCTTACCGGGTTGGATCGGGTTAATGATGGGGGTTTGGTGGTCATTACCCCGGAGAGCGTCGGTAGCGCGATCGCCATTCTCGAAGAGAAACGCAAGAAATAAGAGCGATCGCATTTGCAGCCCCTAAAATAGAAATAAGAACAATGCCAATAAAACAATGATCGCGACCAGCCCCGATAAAATTGTTTGGACAACTGCGGATTTAGAACTTTTTCCAGAGGATGGAAAACGCTATGAAATTATTGAAGGAGAACTGTTTGTGACTCGCGCCCCTCATTGGGAACATCAAGAAATTTCTGCGAGTATCGCCGCAGAATTAAGAGCGTGGTGTATCAAAATGGGGTCGGGGAGGGTTGCAACTGCACCGGGTGTCATTTTTTCCGAGGCAGATAGCGTCATTCCCGATGTGGTTTGGGTGAGTGGCGAACGCTTTCAAGACATTATCGATCGCGCCGGGCATTTGATTGACACACCGGAATTAGTGGCAGAGGTTCTCTCAAAAAGTGCAGCCGATCGAAAACGCGATTATGAGTTAAAGTTAAAACTTTATTCGGCTCGAGGCGTGCGAGAATATTGGATTTTCGATCTGAAAACCAAATCCGTACAAGTTTATCGTCGCGATCGCGGCATTTTGAAGTTAGCAGTAACGTTGTTTGAAAAAGATGAACTGACCAGTCCCTTACTTCCAGACTTTGATTGCGCGATCGAAAAATTCTTTTATTATGTGTAACTAAAACGCGATCGCTGGCTGGTATTCTTCTCTTAGTTCTCGTTTTTGTTGCTCGTAATGGTTGTCAAAAATACCGCAGATGCGATCGTAATTGGTAGTGGCATAGGGGGTTTGAGTTGTGCCGCCCTGCTAGCACGGTACGGTTTTGAAGTTTTGACGTGCGAAAGTCATACCATCTCCGGGGGAGCCGCCCATAGTTTTCAACGGAATGGCTTTACTTTTGACTCGGGCCCGTCTTTGTATTCGGGATTATCTTACAGCCCCTCGAGCAATCCCTTGCGTTTCGTCCTCGATGCAGTTGGCGAAGATATTGATTGGGCAACTTACGATACTTGGGGCTGTTGTTTGCCCGAGGGAGATTTTCCCGCTCCCATCGGTGCGGATGCTTTTGCAGAAATCTTGGCACAATTGCGAGGCAAAGAGGCGGTTTCTCAGTGGCGAAAACTGCAACAGGTGATGAAACCCCTCGGAGAGGCAACCCTTGCCCTTCCTTCTGCTGCCCTTCGCTACGATTTGGGGGCAATTTTTACGTTGGGGCGCTATTTTCCGGCAATGCTGCCCCATTTGGGCGCGTCTTTGCAACTGACGGGGGATTTTGCGGGAATTTTAGAAGGAGCGGTGAGCGATCGCTTTCTCCTCAACTGGCTGGATCTGCTCTGTTTTCTCCTCTCGGGTTTGCCTGCGAAGGGGACGAGTGCGGCGGAAATGGCGTTTATGTTTGCCGAATGGTATCGCCCCGAGGTGGTGTTGGATTATCCAATGGGAGGAAGCGGGGCGATCGTGGATGCTTTGGTGCGGGGAATACAGCGTTATGGGGGAGAGTTGCGCTTGGGTACGAGGGTTGCGGAGATTTTGACCGATGGCGATCGCGCTACCGGAGTCCGGTTACAAAATGGAGAGGTGATTAAGGCACGGCGAGGGGTGATTTCTAATATTTCCATTTGGGATACTTTAAAATTGCTCGATAAGCGAGCTATTTCTACCACTTTTCGCCAAGAGCGCGATCGCACTCCTCCCTGTCCCAGTTTTATGCACCTGCATTTAGGCATTGATGGGACGGGACTCCCCGAAGATTTACACTGTCATTATATTTTTGTGGAGGACTGGGAAAAGGGGGTTAAAGCACCGCAAAATGTGATTGCGATTTCTATTCCTTCCCTTCTCGATCCCAGTCTCGCACCCCCCGGAAAACACGCCATTCACGTTTATACCCCCGCAACGGAACCTTACGAACTGTGGGAAGGGATGGATCGCCGCAGTACTGCTTATCAAGAACAAAAAGAGGCGCGATCGCGGATTTGTTGGAAAGCGTTAGAGCGAGTCATTCCCGATATTCGCGATCGCTGCGAACTGACGCTGATCGGTACGCCTCTCACTCATGAGCGTTTCCTTAATATCCATCGCGGTACTTACGGCCCGGAAATTCCCGTGACTGAGGGGGTGTTTCCCAGTGCGACGACTCCTTTACCCGGACTGTTGCTCTGCGGTGCTTCGACTTTTCCCGGTATTGGTGTCCCTGCGGTAGCAGCGAGTGGCATTGCGGCGGCAAATACTCTCGCTCCAGTACATAAGCATTTACAATTGTTAAATTAAAATTGGCTTTTGCATCAATATAATAAAAAGTACAGCTATCCAAACAAGCAATGACCACTGCAACCCCCGATAAAATTCGCTGGACGATCGCCGATTTGGAAATTTTTCCAGAAAACGGGAAACGCTATGAAATTATTGCAGGAGAACTTTTCGTGACTAGAGCACCCCATTGGCAACATCAAAAGATTTCTTTGAATATCGGCGCAGAATTAAGAGCATGGTGCAGGCAAACAGTGTTAGGAGAAGCAGCAACCGCACCCGGTATCATTTTTTCTGAGGAAGATAGCGTGATTCCCGATGTAGTTTGGGTTGCTCGAGAACGATTAACAGATGTTTTTGATGATGCGGGACACCTCATCGACGCGCCAGATTTAGCGGTAGAGGTGTTATCGAAGAGTGCCACAGATCGCAAGCGAGATTATGAGGCAAAGTTAAAATTGTATTCTAGCCAAGGGGTAAAAGAATATTGGATTTGCGATCGCCAAAAGCGATCGGTACAAGTTTATCGTCGCGAGAATGGTATTTTAAAGTTAGCCGTCACCTTATTCGAGCAAGATTCCCTAACCAGTCCTTTGTTACCGGAGTTCAACTGTTTGGTAGAACGATTTTTTTCTTGAAAAATGGTAATGTGTTTCTGAATCGATATTTCTCAATAAAATTTTCTATATTTTATAAGTTAAGCAATGCCTAAATATAATCTATACAGAATCGAAAAAAATCGAGAAGAGGATTTAATTACAAAACTGAAATCATCTGGATTAAAGCAAATAAGTGAACAAGAAAAAGAAGGATTTTATATGAAATTCTTCTTTCCTAGTAAACCAGACGAAGTTGATATTTGGTGGGTAGAGATTTATAAAAATTTCTTTGGAAGTTTGAAACCTCCTAAAAATTCAGTGTATTTTGGTGTTTTTCTAATTTCAGGAGACAAAATCTCCTATGCAATAAGCCTAGGAAAAGCACATTTTTACCTAACAGATTTTTGCGATCCTGACTTTGGTTTAAACTTGGCTGAGAGAATTGTTGATAAAGATAACATCAAAATCACAAATTCTAAATACTATAAAAGTGCTAAAAGTAAAAGAATAACGACCTATAGACAAGGTAATCCATTGATTTTTAATAGTGGAGAGTCAGTTCATTATATC
Source organism: Cyanobacteria bacterium SBLK (assembly GCA_017746715.1). GTDB lineage: Bacteria > Cyanobacteriota > Cyanobacteriia > Cyanobacteriales > Spirulinaceae > CCY15215. Next base: position 39,257 of record JAGHZQ010000066.1, on the reverse strand, counting down.
AAAGGAAAAACAATTGATACAGAAATGTGGGGAAGTACAGTCAACTTTGGTAAGTCAGTGCATCTAAATATAGCAATAGATCCGCTCGATCTCCCAACTCTTATCAAAAATATCGAGAATACTCTTAATCAGCCCATTAGAACAAATCTTCCAAAAGTAGATATTATCAAGGACAAAAACACTATTCAGCATCTCGATCGTATTTTAGCTAAAGCAATTTTAAAGATTGAAGAAAATCGAGAAATTAGTATTGAAGAATTCACTATTTCTGGGATAGAATTTATTTTTTCAGAGAACAATCAATATAGTCTTTATTTAAAGGGAAAAAGCCAAGAAAAAGTTCTATTAACTGAATTAAGTATAAAATCTTTAATAGAATTTGTAAAAAGTAAAAACATAGATATTGAGAAAGAAATCAATAACTTAAAAGTTACAGTTCACAATGAACATGGACGCAATTATACAAAACCGTTAAAGTTTTATTTGGATTTTATTGAGGAGAGTGAACGATATTGTTTGATCGATGGAGTCTGGCACAAATTCAATCAATCATACATAAAGTTCTTAAAAGAAGAAGTTGATAAAATTGAACTTGACTACGATCCTCATTTTAATATAAGTTCTCAAATAAAGGAAGGAGAGTTTAATCAATCTCGACAAGATGATGGGTATTTGAATTTAGATACTAAAACAAAACCCCTCAATGGTTATCTAAAAATAGAAATAGCAGATCTGTATAAAGAAAATGTCTTATTTTTCGTAAAAAGAGGTACACCAAAGTCATTTGGATATGCTATCGATCAGTCTCTCAATACTGTAAAAATACTTCAAAATAATTCTTTCCGTCTTACAAGCAAAGGAGAGAGAAAAAAAATTAAAGGCATTTGTTTGTGGCTAATTTATAATAAGATAAATGAGATCGAAAAACTTTCAGAAATAAAATCTATAATTTTTCACATGAAACTTGTGGAATGAAGGAGATTTCTAATAGATGCAGACTTGAAACCGATAGTTAAAATTAATTATATAAAAAAATAGCTGTTTTGATGTCCTTGACAGAGCGATCGCTAAATTCTCCTCGTTCGGCTTGCTCAAAACCTAAATCAATTAAAATTAAGAGTATAGCTATCAAAACAAGCAATGACCACTGCAACCCCCGAGAAAATTCACTGGACGATCGCCGATTTGGACATTTTCCCAGAAAACGGAAAACGCTATGAAATTATTGCAGGAGAACTTTTTGTGACGAGAGCACCCCATTGGCAACACCAAAGGATTTCTGGAAATATCTACGCGGTATTAAACGCATGGTGCAAGCAAACAGGGTTAGGAGAAGCGGCGATCGCACCCGGTGTCATTTTTTCCGAGGAAGATAGCGTGATTCCCGATGTGGTTTGGGTGAGTCAAGAACGATTATCAGATATTTTAGACGATGCAGGACACCTCATTGATGCGCCAGATTTAGCGGTAGAAGTGTTATCGAAGAGTGCCGCAGATCGCAAGCGGGATTATGAGGCAAAATTAAAGTTGTATTCTAGCCAAGGGGTAAAAGAATATTGGATTTGCGATCGCCAAAAGCGATCGGTACAAGTTTATCGCCGCGAGAATGGTATTTTAAAGTTAGCCGTCACCTTATTCGAGCAAGATTCCCTGACCAGTCCTTTGTTACCGGAGTTTGATTGCTTGGTAGAACGGTTTTTTTCTTGAGGTTCTCAAAAACCACAAGAGGTAATTGATAATTGAGAATTGAGAATTGATAGTTGAGAATTGAAATGAGCGATCGCGTTACCGAACACTACCGAAATTTATCCAATAACTACGATGAATTGTGGAGCTATTCCCCCGAATTTATCGCAGCAATGGCGCAAGCAATTTGCGATCGCCTGCAAGCGAAAACCAGCGATCGCATTGTCGATCTTGGCGGCGGAACTGGACTGTATACGAAAGCGATCGATCGCTTATTACAACCCGATAATAAAATAACTTGTGTCGATCCGTCTTCAGAAATGCTCGATCGCGTCAACTCGGAACGTATCGAAACTTGCTGTCAAGATGCCGTTATCTTCACCGAAGAACCGGGAAACTATAATAAAGTTTTGCTAAAAGAAGCGATTCATCATATCCCCGAAAAAGCGCGTTTATTCGAAAATTTGTATCGCCAATTACCGACAGGAGGAATTTTTCTGTTAATCCTGCTTCCTCCTACGATCGAATATCCATTATTTACCGCCGCATTGCAACATTACGAAAAAAGTCAACCCAATTATCAAGACTTAGTAGCGCAATTAGAAACCGCAAATTTTAAGGTTGAAACAGCATTCGTCGATTTTCCTGCTGCTATCGATCGCGATCGCTATCTTAACATGGTTAAAATGCGATATATGTCCCTCTTTCGCCACTTTAGCGATGGAGAAATTGCCGCAGGCATTGAAGAAATAAAAGAAAAATATCCCGATACTATTCTAACATTTAACGATCGCTTTGTCTTCATTACTGCCAGTAAATAAAAGCAAAAAATTCATGAAAAAAGCCATTGTTTTATTATCGGGAGGATTGGACTCCGCCACCAGTGCCGCGATCGCTCTTTCGGAAGGATATGAAGCGATCGCTCTCTCTTTTCGCTACGGTCAACGGCACGAAAAAGAATTGGAAGCCGCACAAAAAATTGTCGCTCATTTTAACATTCAAGAGCATTTTACCATTGATGTAAACCTCGCACAATGGGGCGGTTCTTCCCTTACCGATACTGCATTAAAAATCCCCAAAACAGGTGTAGAAACCAATATCATTCCCTCCACCTACGTCCCCGGCAGAAACACCGTATTTATTGCCATTGCCCTTTCTCTCGCCGAAGCCAAAGAAGCCGAAGCCATTTATTTAGGAATTAATGCGATCGATTACTCCGGTTATCCCGATTGTCGTCCCGAATATTTGCAGGCTTATCAAAGTTTAGCCGCTCTTTCTTCTAAAGCAGGATTAGAAGGAAAAGCACCCCAATTAATCGCCCCTCTCGTACAAGATTCGAAAGTCGATATCGTCAAACGCGCCTTACAATTAAACGTACCGATCGCTTTAACTTGGTCCTGCTATCAAGGAGAAGAAAAACCCTGTGGTTTGTGCGATTCCTGTCGCATTCGCGATCGCGCTCTCATCGAAGCCGGACACCCAGAATTGAGCACCGAGATCGGACGAGAATTATATGGTAAAAAATGAAGGGGAAGGCGTTGCAGGAGAGTATCTCGGTTATGAGCTTAACAAAATTTTATAAATTCTGCGAGCATTGCGTGGGCAAGTGGACGACAGAACGCACTTACCACTACCTCACCCATCAAGAAATCGAGCGATCGCGCACGGAATTTAAAATTTATCCCCTCTCCTCGGCCTTAAAATTAAAAGTCATTGCCGATAATCAATATAATTCCTCTCCTCAAATCGAACAATCTCCCGGATTTTCTCTGGCTTTTCATACCGTTTCCGATAAGGGAGAAGAACTTTCTCAACAACTCAATCTTCTCTTCGTGCCAAAAATTGAAAATGGTTTGACCCTTGAAGGAGATTATCTCAGAGATAAAGCCTATGAAGAATCTTGCCCGATCGTCTCTCATTTTTGTTTTGAAAGCGATACTCGCGAGTTAGTCATGACAACCCGTTATACTCGCGTTGTTTCCAGAGACTTTATCACCCTTGTCAATCCCAGCTTGCGAATTCGCCGCATGTATAATTATCAACGTCCTCCGAAAGGGCAACCATTAGATAAAATGATTTTGGTTGGTTTTGGCGTAGAACACAAAGAACGCTAAAACTAAGAATTGTCAATGTTTTGGTTTGAAGAGGCAACAGCATGAACGAAATTAAAGATGCCGAAGAATTCTTTCAGCAAAGTGCGGGAAAATGGATATCCCAACGCACCACCCATCATTTACCCTTTCGTCGTGCTGAAAGCGGAGGTTCTGATATTACCGTAGAATTTCTCTCGAAGGAACACCCCAAAATTACCGAAATTTGTCAAATGCACAAAATCGATCCGAGTTTAGCGATCGGAGGTGCCTTTGTTTGTTGGGATGGGGCGATGGCGTGGGACAAAGAAGGAGAAGATCATAAAGGAGATACAGTTTTTGCTCTCATTCCCGATCCCGAAAATCCCCGCAAAGGACAATTATTGCGGGAGAGAGGATATGCGGAAATCGTTCCCGTTGCCGGTCATTATGAAATGGATGAAGAAGACGGCTTGAATTTAATGACCGATTATGACACCATGAACGTCAGCGAACGGTTTTGGTTCGTCACTCCCGATCTGCGCCTGCGAACCAGTACGGTACAAAGATTTGGCGGCTTTAATACCGCAACATTCTGTACGGAATTTCGCATTCACGAATCTACCGAGTCGGAAGAATCCGAAGAAAAAGCAGAAGCGATCGCGGCAATTACAGGCTGGTAATTCTTAATTTTAACTCGGCATTTCATCGGAGATTTGTTCGGGGGAAAGAATAGAAATTTGCGGAGCATCTTTAAATAGTCTTAATTCTCCCGTAACATAAGCATAACTTCGACGAGGATAATCATTTTCTTGAGAGATATAACGAGAATTCAACAAAGCTACGGTTTCCCGTCCGATTTCAGAGTCGAGATCGGGTAAAAATAAACTAAATGGGTGTTGAACCGAGCCAATTTTGATCAGACCGCTATGTTTGGAAATGCGGCGAATCGATCGCAATTCCGTAAAAATAGTGACCTTTTCTTTGCTTTTGGCTTTTTCAATTAAAAGAGGGAAATCCAAACGCGAGTTTAATAAATTTTCGTGTAAGGGTTTAATGCGGCGATATTCGTCAATAATTCTCGCTCGCAGTTGCCACCAAGTTCCTAAAGCGGCATAATTTTGTATTTCTGCTTGATTCACGGCCATTTGATTCCAAATTCCCAGATTTTTTTGTTGTGCTAGACGTTCTGCACGGATGTATCGTTGATGTTTATCGGGAAAAATAGCGTTGCCGTATTTCACAAAATAAGGACTGTATCCCTCGGCGATCGCGATTTCTTGAAAGTCAATGCCATCTTTATGAAGGAAAACCAATAAACGGCCAAAATTACCGCGATATCGCTCCAAGCAAGTTTCGATATCCTCATCCCCAGGGAATTCAATCGTTACGGTATCATTGGGTTGAAAGAATGCTTCCGCTCGTTCTTTTGCCTTATCTCCCCAAGGTGTAATCGCTTTATTGCTGCCAACATTTGATTCTTCTGTATCGATCGCCAGCAGGCGCAGAGATTCATCTTTCTCAACCCCCGGAAGAAAAACGCGCACTGTATCTCCATCAACCACTCGATGAACCTTAACCTCAATTGCCGTTCCCCGAATCATCCGAACCTCCTCTTTTTTCGGACTACCTGACATCCTACCTGACATCTCTAAGCGATCGCTAAATGAGAATAATTGATTTTTTTATTGACATATTGACACGGTTATCTGAACACAATATAACATGAATGTATCTTTTTTCTCTCGAAGACCGTCAAATGCAAGACTCTTCTTTTCAGTCCGACCTTTAAACACGAGCTATCCCAATAGTTTTACAAGGAAATCGAGATTTAAGCCACTGGAAATGATAATCAAAGTCTTTTTTCTCTGGCTAACATTTTTTGATAGGATAACCAGCCACTCGCGATCGCAATAACCGCAAAACTGCAAAGCAAACTAAAATGCCAACCAATTCCCAATAATCCAGCACCTTCTGCCCAAACTTTTACTAAAGATTCATTCATGTGAAAAATAGGATTAAAACGAGCAATTTGTAAAAGTTTATCTGGAAATATCTGAGTTGGGAAAAATGCTCCCCCAACAATTAATAAAGGAACGCCAAAGGTCGCAATTAATGTATTGACATCCTCGGTTCTTTGTGCTAATTGAGTTCCTAAAATAAAACCCGCACCCACATAGCTCATAATACTTAGAAGAAGAATTAAAATTGCCAGCAATAAAGACCCGGTACAAGCTGCCCCCAAACAGGCCGATAATATATAGATCGCTAAACTTTGCCCAATCGCGACTGTCCCCTGCGCTCCACAAATTCCTAAAAAATAAGACGTTCCGCTTAAAGGCGATAAAAATAAACGTTTTAAAGTTTGCTGTTCTCGTTCCGAAACAATAACCGCAACCGTTCCTCCCACGCAACTAAAAAAGAAAGCCGCACCGATGAGGGTAGAAGGTGCGGCAAATTTTAACGCCATAGAGAGGGGTAATTGGGAGCGTTCTGCTAAAATATAACCATTCAATAAAAGAACCGTTACGGGGAATAAAAGCCAAAACCACAGACTCCGACGACGGCGCAATAAGTCTGTTAAAATTCGACGAGTAACGGCAACACTTTCAGTCCAGTATTTCATCAATTGGAGGGATAGGGAGTTGATAGAGAAAATGAATAATTTGCACGGCGATCGCTGCACGATCGCTCGATTACTTGTATAATTTAAGTATGGAAAAACCTTACTTAATCCCGATCGAGTCATCTTTAGGACATCCCGAATCATTAATTTTCATTGATGGTTCTCTCTCCGAACGAATTGACGAACGAATTGACGAACGAATTGACGAACGAATTGACGAACGGATTGACGAACGGATTTATAATCCAGAAGATAATCGCCGCTGGTGGCAGGTCATTCGCCAAGCCGGATGGCAGGGTGCGATCTACGGACTTTGGTGGGATCGCTCTAATTTTAGTCCTTCTTTGGAACATTTAGCACAATTAGAAACCAACGCGATCTCTTACTGGCACAAACACAAACACTATGTTAGAAGAGTGGGTAAAAGTTACTTGCCCAAACTCATTTCCGAACATAGTTTAACGCGTGTTTCTTTAATGGGATTCTCTGTTGGCGCTCGAATTGCTTATTATACCATGAGAGACTGGTCTGAGGCACAAATTTGTCTCAATAATGTTTTGCTACTAGGTGGAACGATTCGTCGAGATATTGTCAGAAACTGGGGAACGGCCGCTTCGAGACTGGAAGGAAAACTGATCAATATTTACAACTGCGAAGATTTAGTTTTAACGCGTTTCTGTCAAATTCTCGAATGGGATCGCAGTCCTTGCGGTATAAAACCCATATCCGAAGAACACGAAAAGATCGTCAATTTTGATGCCACGGCTTTAATGAAAACAGCAAAATATTCTCCGACTAATTACCTTCTCGTCCTTCAGGAATTGATTCAGCAGGGTTATTGGACTTAAAAAAACGGATCGCTCGCAGGATGCGCGATCGCTGGAGCAATCGGGATAAAATTAAGAAAAAGACTTGCCTGTAATATTATGGTTAATCTCTCCCCAAGGCAGAAGAACCTCAGTACAACCCGTCCCAAACGGAAAGACCTGCCTACAATGTACGATTTACCGAGTGAAAAAGTAGGAGAACCCGGTTTGCCCGATCAATTTCATCCCCTACAGGCTGAATTATTGCGTTTAACGTTTCGACCCAGTACCTATCCATCAGAACGGGTGTTTTCCGCAATGGATATGAATCTTTACTACGATGAGAACAATACGCGACGATACAAGCGTCCGGATTGGTTTGGGGTTGTGGGAGCGTCAGAATTTTACGAAGAGCGAGATTTGCGCTTGAGTTATGTGGTTTGGCAAGAAGGGGTCATTCCTTTTATTGTGGTAGAGTTATTGTCTCCCAGTACGCGATCGCAAGATTTGGGACAGGTGGATGCAGAACCCGATAAGAATCCGACAAAATGGGTTGTTTATGAGGAAATTCTGCAAATCCCTTACTATGTCGTTTACAGTCGCGAACAAGATGATTTTCAAGTCTTTCATTTAGAAAACAATCGCTATCGGGAATTGAGGTTAGAGAATAATCGCCTCTGGTTCGAGGCATTAGGACTGGGTATGGGATTGTGGCAGGGAAGTTATGAAAATCATACTCGTCTCTGGTTGCGTTTTTACGATACAGAGGGAAATTGGATTCCAACTCCAGAAGAATACGAACGACGAGAGAAAGAACTGGCACAACAACAGGCAGAACTGGCACAACAACAGGCAGAACTGGCACAACAACAGGCAGAACTGGCACAACAAGAAATTGAAAATCTCAAACGCTTATTGCGAGAAAATAATATCGACTTCAATGCCTAGGAGTTGAAAGTTTTCTAAATCTTAATAAACCAACGTTTTCGATACATGAAATAGAGAATAACCCACCAGAACAGAACGCTGGCGATCGCAAACAATAAAGACCCGTTTAAATCTCCCGCCCAAGATTGAAATAAAGTTTGATACAACCAAGTATAGGTACTAGGAGCATCTTCTCCCGTGCCAACTTTGGTCCGATAGAGAATGCGGACAACAAAACCAGAAGCCACAAAGAGAAAAATTGCATTCAATCCCATCACTTGAAAAGGAAAACCCCAGCGTTTAATCTGGCGAATTTCGATGAGTTCGTAACACAATGCCAATAAAAGTAACGACCAACCCGCACTATACAACACATAAGAACTCGTCCAAAGTTGCTTATTGATGGGGAAAAATGTCCCCCATAACGAGCCGAATAATAACGCCGAAATACCAAAAGCAACTAACCCCAAACTCGTCCTCGATTTTTGCGGTTGAGAACGCAACCAATCCCCAGCAAAATAACCGCCTAAAACCGTCACAACAGCAGGTAGGGTACTAAATAAACCTTCGGGATCGAAAGTTCGCTGTTTGTATAAATGTTGCGTTCCTAAAATCAAACGATCTAAATAAGCCGCAAAATCTCCACCCGGGGTTAATTCTCCCGCACCAATTCCGGGAACGGGAATAAAAGTCATCATCAACCAATAACCGATTAAAATAACAATAGATAATCCCCATAACTGCTTGCGAGATAAATGCAAAACTGCCATTGCACCGCAAAAATAAGCCACGGCAATACGCTGCAAAACCCCCATAATTCGCAGTTCTGGTAAATTATAAGTCGGAAATCCATTTAATAATAAGCCGAGTAAAAATAGCAAGCCACAACGCCGAGCAATGCGCCAATAAACTTGAGATGTTAGTTGCTGGGAATTCTCATTTTCTGGATCGAGATACTTCCGTAAAGAAAAGACCATCGCCGTTCCAGCAATAAATAAGAAAGCAGGAAATACTAAATCGGTTAGTGTGAAACCGTGCCACTCTGCATGGAGCAAAGGAGGATAAACATGACTCCAACTTCCGGGATTATTGACGAGAATCATGCTCGCGATCGCGATTCCTCGAAAAACATCAAGAGACACTAAGCGTTTGGACATCTTGCATTACCTCCCCTCTCGGGAGGAGTTGGGGGTGGGTTACTCCCCTCTCGGGAGGGGTTGGGGGTGGGTTACTCCCCTCTCGGGAGGGGTTGGGGGTGGGTTACTCCCCTCTCGGGAGGGGTTGGGGGTGGGTTACTCCCCTCTCGGGAGGGGTTGGGGGTGGGTTACTAATTGAAAGATTTCTCGGGCGGCGCGATCGCAAACGCCTAACTCTCCCATACTCGAGCGCATCCTTTGATATCCAGAGAGAATCGATTTGCGTCTATTTTGATTCTCTAATAAATCAAATGCTTCGGTGAAAATATTTTCTGCCGTGACTTCTTCTTGAAAGAATTCCGGTACGATCGCTTCCATATTGATTAAATTAACAGGAGAGATAAAAGGAATCGCAAAATTAAATATTTTACGAGCGATCCACATATTGACGGGATGAACGCGATAGACGACCACTTGCGGAACATTTAATAAGGCAATTTCTAAATTAACCGTTCCCGATTTGGTAATAGCCAGATCTGCCGAGGCGAGAATGTCTAATGTTTGTCCTGCCAATATTGTTGCTTGTAATTGATATTCTTGAATTTTTTGCTCGATCGCTCCGCGATAGCGTTCTAAAGAGAGGGGAATCCAAAAATGCACCTCGGGAATCTTCTCCTGTAATTGGCGAGCGGCGGCAAAAATAGGGGTCAGGAGCGTTTGAATTTCTTGTCGGCGAGAGGCGGGAACGAGGGCGATCGCGGTCTGTTCTGGAGAGATTCCCAAGCGAAACCTTGCCTTTTCTCGCGTCGGGGCCGTTTGGATGCGATCGATGAGGGGATGACCCACCCAATTAGAGGAAACGCCTTTTTGTTCGTAGAATTTCTTTTCGGCAGGAAAAATAGCGAGAACGCGATCGGTGATGCGAACTAAGGTTTCAACCTTACTGGAGAGGGGATACCAAACCCATGCTTGGGGGGCAATGAAAAAAATAATGGGAACTTCAGGAAATTTTTCTCGTACAAAAGAGCCAATTTCTAAATTCGGATCTTGATAGTCGATGAGGATCGCTAAATCGGGCGGATTTTCTTGTAAATATTGTTGGGTTCTGCGTTGAATCTTCATATTTTCCCAGAGAAAGGGCAGAGCCTCGAGCAAACCTACCGATCCGATATGAGCGGTGTTGGCAATTAAAGTCGCCCCTGCTTCTGCCATGCGATCGCCCCCCAAGGCGACGATCTCTAAATCGTTTTCTCGCTCTCGTCCCTGACTCTGCAAGGCTTTGATTAATAAAGACCCCTGCAAATCTCCCGAAACTTCACCCGTGCTGATAAAAATACGCATTTTTTTGCTTCCCGATTTTCGACTCCCTATTTGGCTTTTCGACTTCCGGGGATGGGACCCCGGCGATTGGGGGTAAGGGAGGCTTGCAGGAACTTTTGTAAATGTATTAAATAAGGATTGTCTCCCAGTAACTCTAACTCCTCAACGGCTCGATCGAAAGAGCGATCCGAACGATAGAGCATGCGAAACGCCTTTTTCAATAAACTCATTTCCTCATCGCTCAGTCCGCCTCGTTTCAAACCGATGGAATTGAGCGATCGTACCCGTCCGGGATTGCCTTCAATTAACATGTAGGGAGGAACGTCGCGATCGATGCGACTCATGCCCCCCAACATGGCCATTGTTCCCACGCGCACGAATTGATGAATGCCCAATACTCCCCCGATGGTCACTTTCGACTCAATTTCCACATGACCTGCCAAGGCAACGCTATTGGCAATCACAACTTTATCGCCAATTTTGCAATTGTGGGCGACATGAGAATAGGCCATAATTAAATTATTGCTGCCAATGACAGTGGCTTCTCCTTCTGCCGTGGCTCGGTTAATCGTGACATATTCGCGAATGCGATTGCCATCCCCGATTTTGACCCAACTCGATCCGCCCTTATACTTTAAATCTTGGGGTTCGAGGCCGATTGCCGCCCCCGGGAAAATGTGATTGTCTACACCAATTTCTGTTGGACCTTCAATGACAACATGAGCGCCAATGCGAGTTCCCGCACCGATTTTTACATTTTCGCCAATGACAGCATAGGGATCGACTCGAACCGTAGCATGTAGTTCGGCATGGGGATGAATGACCGCACTCGGATGAATTAAGGTTTTCAAGAGCGTTACTCCGGCAAATTCAGCTTGCATCATTCAGGAATTAGTCTACCAAGGAAAACATCATTTCGCCTTCGGTGACTAATTGACCGTCAACTTCCGTACGCCCGTGCATTTTTCCAAAACGACCCCCTCGAACGCGCAGGAGTTCCACGGTCATGACTAAGCGATCGCCCGGAATGACGGGACGGCGAAAGCGCACTTTATCGATACCGGCAAAAACGAATAATCCATTACTACCATCCATTTTTTTGAGGATGAGTCCGCCGACTTGGGCCATGGCTTCTACGATGAGAACCCCAGGCATAATCGGGCGGTCGGGAAAGTGACCTTGAAAAAAAGGCTCGTTAATACTCACATTTTTAATACCGACGGCTTTCTTTTCGGGAACGAATTCGACAATACGATCGACTAAAGCAAAAGGATAGCGATGGGGGAGGAGCTCTTGTATCTCTTCGATGCCCATGACAATCGGTTCGGAAAATTGACTGGCTTGGCCATTGTTATCGAGTTCGGGTGCGGGGGTTGTTTTGGGGGTTGTTTCAGTTGCGATGGTCATTATTCTTGCGTTTATTCTTGAGGTACGATCGCGCCAATGGGAAAGAGACAAATCGACGGGATGCGAATCGGGCTCCTATAAAGATCGCGCGATCGCTCGGGCGAGTCGGACGTGTAGGTGATGGCTGGCTTTGTAAGCCAGAAAATGTCCTCGCGGCCATTTTCCCAACAGGCTTAAATCTCCTACTAAATCTAAAAGTTTATGCCGTACTGGCTCATTTGCAAATCGCAGGGGAGGATTCAACCATTGTTCGCGATCGCAAACCAACGCATTATCAAGGCTTCCTCCTTTGATCAATCCAGCTTGACGCAATTGTTCGATTCGGTCGACAAAACCGAAAGTTCTGGCGGGAGCGATCGCGCTGGCAAATCCTTCGCGTTCGGGATTCCAACTGTGCCATTGATTGCCAATAGGAGCATACGCAAAATCGATGCCGTAAGTAAAGCGCATTTCCTCAGAGGGCATGGCCGTTACAAAAGCATCTCCTTCCCTTACAGAAATCAGTTCGCGGATTGCGGGGATTTGAGGGGTTTCTGCCGAGGACTTGTCCGAAGTGCCCTCGGGGGAACACGCTCGAGCGCCCACAGCCGCGATCGCCTCGTTCCATTCTTTCGCCGAGCCATCCAACAAAGGAACCTCTCCGCCATCGATTTCAATGCGAGCGTTATCGATACCGCTTGCCGCCAAAGCCGCCAGCAAATGCTCCACCGTGCGAACTTTAGCACCATCCCTCTCTAACTCCGTCGAGAGGGTCGTTTGTGCCACTGCCTCCAAATGGGCGGGAATTTGCGGTCGTCCGGGCAAATCCGTCCGCACGAAATAGCGTCCCGCCCCGGGGCGATCGCCCAGAACTCGAACGCTTGTCCTTTGACCGGAATGCAATCCCACCCCCGATCGCTCGAATGCTCCTCCTAAAGTCCTTTCCATCCCCAATTGATAATTGATAACTGATAATTGTTTACCCCGAGCAACGCTGAAGTGTTCGTGGACTAGAACCGTTCTCCAATGCCAAAGTGCAGGCGACTGTCACCATCATCGTTGAAACCATAATCTACCCGAATCGGCCCGAGGGGAGACTGAATGCGAACCCCGACCCCATAACCGAAACCCGTTCCCGGTTTGTTCCGAATGACGGCAGGATTTCCCGGGACGTCATCTCCAGTTCCCAAATCCGTTCCGAAATCGACAAAGAAGGCGCCGCCGACAAAAGATAAAATCGGGAAGCGATACTCGGCGCTGGCTTGAAAATAGGAGCGACCGCTTCCTAAATCCCCCTCGGCAAATCCGCGCACGGAATTAGCCCCCCCGATACTAAAAGCCTCATAAGGGGGCAGGTCGCCGATAATCGTTCCCGCTTGCACGTTAAAAGCGAGGGTTTGGGGGGCGTTGGGATCTTCGGTAAAGTTAATAAAATCAACGGGAAAATAATGACTGTAGCTGGCCCGCAGGCGATTGAACAAAATCGTTCCCGCCCCGATGGGGATGCTTTGATCCATCCCCAAACGCAGGAGAGAGCCTTCAGTGGGTTGTAGGGTACTATTGCGTAAATCCCGCACCGCGCCGAATTGCAGTAGGGTTAAAATGTCGTGTCCCCCTGGGGAAAATGAGAGCAGATTGCCTTCGCTGTCAAACTGGCTGAGGTTGCCATCGGCATCTTGAATGGAAACCCCTTGATATTGAAATCCTGCCGAAAAAATCCAATCGGGTTGGGTAAACGGATCGGGAGAAAGGGGGCGGCTGAAGGTAATTCCGCCTCCCGTGCGGACGACCCGAGGGCGATCGCCATTGGGCAGGCGAATTTCCGTGTCGCCGCCATCAAAAATCAGGGAAATCGACTGGCGGCGAAAAGCATTGAGAGTATAGGACAAGCGATTGGGATCCGTGGCTATCCAAGGATCTGTAAAGCTGAGATCGAACAAGATTTCTCGTTCCCCCACCTGTAACTCGGCGGTCAATTGTTGATTGTTCCCCCCGACATTGCGCTGTTGGTAGCTCAATGTCCCGAAGAAACCCGTCGAGGAACTAATCCCCGCTCCCGCCGCGATCGACCCCGTATTGCCTTCTTCCACATCGACATTGACAATCACTTGAGAAGGGTTCGTCCCGGGGGAAAAGGATAAGCGCGCATCTTTAAACAATCCCAGACCAAACACGCGCTGTAAGTCGGCTTGGGCGGTTTCTCGCTTAAATACTGTTCCCGGTGCCAGCTGCATTTCTCGCGTCACGATAAACGGGCGGGTTAGACCGTCGGTTTCTTGTTGTTCTTCATCAAAAAAGCGAACTTGAATATCTTCGATAACTCCTTCAGAGACCACCAGGGTGACGACTCCATCATCGCTCACATTGGGACTGTCTACCACTTGTGCGAGATCGTAGCCATTCTGCTGATACCATTCGTTTAACTCGATAATGCCTTCTTGTAAATTGCGGAGATTGAGGGTTTCTCCATATCCCGCTTCAAAAATTTCATCGATCGTTTCTTGGGAAATGACTGGTTCTCCCACCCCTTGGGGCAAATTTCTCACCACCACGCGACTCAATACCGGATTCACTTCTACGCGAAAGGTAATTCGCACCCCTAACGGCGTATCTTCGGGCACTTGGGTGACGTTGGCAAAAAATCCCGTGGCAAAAATGGCATTGACATCTTCTTGCAGTTGCCCTCTTGTCGTTGTTCTGCCGGGTTGGGTGCTAATGGTATCGTAAACGAGTTCTTCGAGTTCTGGCGTGAGTCCTCTGCCTGCTACGGCGACTTCCGAGACCAAGACTTGGGGTTCGGCTTCGCTAGGGGGAGCGGTCGGTATATCGGTGTCTAGAGGAGAATCGGGTAAATCTAAATCCGATTCTTCTGTTGATTCTACGTTGGCTTGAGCAATGGGGAGAGGGGTTTCGAGGACGGAGATCTCCTCGGTGGGGGTTTCGTTTTGAGCAATGGGGAGAGGGGTTTCGAGGACGGAGATCTCCTCGGCGGGCGTTTCGCGTTCGGATTCCGGGGGGGGGATTAAATGGGTCAATCCCTCAATTTTCGGCGCAATTCTGCCAGCTGAGGGAGCAGAAACAATCTCTAAGTTCTCAATTTCCCAAGTTTGCTCCGATTCTAGGAACAGATCGCCAGACAAATCCGACCCATTGAGATTGGTCAAAAGATTTTCTCGTTCTGGAATTGCCAGTTCGCTTTCCACTAAGCGTTCTTCTTGCTGCTTCTCGAGGGTAACGATCGATTTTTCCTTCGTTTTGGTCCTGGGTGGATTATCGAGGCGATCGAGGAAATAAGCCGTTTGAGGATCTTCTGTTAAGGGCGCTTGCTCTTGAGTCGCCTCCCCGGTTATCCCCAAAGCTGAATCGGCTGCACTTAAAGTGGTCGAGGCCGTTAAAACAACGATGGGAACGAGGGATAGGCGCATTTTTTTAGTTCGGTTCAGCACTTCCACACACCAATTGAATGAGGTTTTTTTTGAGGGTTTAATCGGCACTCGGCGAGGAATTGCCGATTTTAGCCGCTTGCAGGACTCTTTCTCGCAGCGCTCGATAGGTCGATTCGACTTGCCCGAGATCGTGACGAAAGCGGTCTTTGTCCATTACGCGCCGTTGGGGATCGCTTTCGGCAGCATCCCACAAGCGACAAGTATCGGGACTGATTTCATCGGCAAGACGAATTTGGCCTCTTGCGTCCAAACCAAATTCGATTTTGAAATCGACTAGAGTAATTCCGCAATCTTCAAAAAACGTTGTCAGATATCGATCGATTTGTAAAGCGAGAGCGACCATTTCTTCGACCTGTCCCACTGAAGCAAGTTCCATTAACAAAATGCGATCGCGAGTTAGCAGGGGATCCCCCAAGTCATCGTTTTTATAGTAAAACTCCACCAGAGGTTCTCGAATGGGCCTGCCGAGAGGCAAATTGGTTTGCTTGCACAAACTTCCCGCTGCAATATTTCTCACCACGACTTCGAGAGGAAAAATTTTCACGGCCCGTACTCGCATTCGATTCGGGGCGGTTTGCTCGAGGTAATGGGTGGGAATGCCGCGCTCTTCTAGATATTGAAACAATACGGACGATACGGTACAGTTAACCTCTCCCTTGCCCTGAATCGTCCCTCGTTTTTGGGCGTTAAAAGCCGTTGCGTCATCTTTAAAATACGCCAACAAATTTTCCGAGTCCTCTGTGGCATATAAAATTTTTGCTTTACCTTCGTATAATTTTGACAATTGAGACATGAACGATAGGATATCGATAATCGAAATGAGCGAATTGCCTTGGCAATGTCGCTGCACTCAACTTAACTAATTTACCAAAAAACTGGTTTGCCCTAAGCGCAAAGCGAGAGGGGAATTTTTTCAGGTCTGCTCATACTTCTCAAACTCGCTCGCAGTGTGGAGAAAAAGAGGGACAAGCCTTCGAGCCACGAGGGGAATCCGCACCCTTTGGCGGGGAGGATGTCAGCTGAAGTTGCGGGACTCTACTCGACGACAAGAGATATACTTGAGAAATAGGGAATGAGCAAAGTACAACAAATTTGATGAATGCGGGTAGAATTTTAACAATCGCTGGCAATGGATTTCGCGAAACCCTGCGCGATCGCGTTTTATATTTCCTCGGAATTGTCACCTTATTTTTGGTGATTGCCAAGCACTGGCTGCCAGAAGTTGCCGCTGCAACCGAAACGAAAATGTTTATCGATTTGGGATTGGGAACGATTGCCGGCTGTAGTGCCGTCGCCGCGATCGTTTTGGGAACGGGTTTGATCCATAAGGAAATCGAACAACGGACGGTATTGGCAATACTCTCGAAACCCGTCAGTCGCGCTGAAGCAATCGCGGGTAAGCATTTGGGGTTGTGGGGGGTTGTCGGGATCGTTGCCATTAGCACCAGCATTGTTTATCGTCTCATTTTGGGCGGTGACGGTGGAGATTTTCCCTTGGGTAATTTTTTGGTCGTCCTCGCATTTTTATTTTTGGAAATTGGGATTTTAACGGCGGCCGCTCTCATGTTTGGGACGTTTACCAATTCTTTGGTTGCTGTTATGCTATCTTTGGGAATCTATTTAATGGGGCATTCCAGTCAAGATCTGGTGGCCTTGGGCAAGCTCAGTCAAAACCCTCAGCTCGAGTCGCTTGCGAGAAATCTTTACCTTATTGTTCCCGATTTGTCAAGGTTTAATTTAAGAAATGAAGCCGTTTATGGTTTGCTTCCTCCACGATCGGAACTGTTCGGCAATGCACTGTATGCCTTAATTTATACAATTTTATTTTTAGCGATCGCAATTCTGATTTTTTCTCGCCGTCAATTTTAACGTGTTAGCGATCGGATCGAATAGCGCATATTGGGGCGACAAAACAAAAGATGGCCATAACATCCGTCCTACATCTACTGATTATCGCGGAAGCTCATTCCGATGCAACAATTCTCACGCGAGTTTTAGATGCAAATACTCTGTTTTTTAGTTACGATCTTGCGATTGGGGAACGAGAATATTTAGATTGCTTCGAGCAAAAACAATATCAAGGTATATTTTGGCTCGATCCCCATCAAGATTTTTCCCAAAATCTTTTAGAGAAACTCTTGCGTTTTCTTTCTTTTTGCAAGCAATCTCAAGATTCGGCTTCTTTGATTGCTATCTTAAATCCCCAACAGGATTGGTTAATCGATACTTATTTGAGTTTGGGGTTTACAGGATGGACGAGTCAAGAAAAATGTAGCGATTGTCTGAAAAAATTACAGCAAGAATATTTCGGTGGCGTCCGGAAATTGGGGAAGGACAATTTTTATCACTGTATCAAAAAAAATATCAAAACATTGCAAGAAATTCTACAGGTTAGTTTTTGTGCGCTCGTATTTTCCGATCTACAGAAAAAGTCAATTGTTTGTTATTCTTCTAACCCAAAATTACGGCAAAAAAAAACGACTTTTGAGTCTTGTTACTTATTGTCAAAATCTTCTTCTCTCGATCGCGATCGGGTTGAAATTATCGCGCGGGTTCGCCAGTTCTTAAAATATCAAGCTACCATCGATACTTCAACGCCTTCAACCTTAGAAATTCCTTTACACTATCAAAATCTTGATTTCGGAACCTTAATCGCTGGCGAGCGAGATCGTCAATGGAACGAAACAGAAATCGATATTGCTAATACAATTGCTCGAGACTGCGCTCTCGCCTTATATCAAGAAAATATCGAGCAACAATTACAACAACAAAAAGAACGAGAGAAATTTATAGATCGCATCGATCGCCTATTCGATCGCAATACTGAGATTGATACCATTTTACAAGAAACTGTTGAAAAGATTGGTATTTTCTTTAACGTCGAGCGCGTTTTAGGTTTGGCGATCGATGGAGCGGATGTTTGGGTCAAATATGAATGGCGCGATCGCAAAAATATTTCTTCTTTGTTAGGGCTTAAACTTGCAGCTTCTGCCTGGCAAGAAGAACTGACTCAAACTGAAAAATTGGGAGAACGGAATTATTTTCTGGCTGTTAATTATCCGGAATACTGTCGAGATACAAATCATAGCGTTCAACATTTTAAGAAAGAAAGTCCTCGCTCTGTATTAAGCGTTCCTTGCATATTTCGTGGAAAATGTTATGGAGGTTTGAGCATTCAAACAATTACGCAAGAACGAAAATTTAGCCAAATTGAAATCAAAATGCTTGGGGATATTGCTCGTCGCATTGCCGTTATTCTTTCGCAAGTTCAACAGCAAGAAATTGCAGCCAAACTAGAGCTAGAAAATCGCAAAAAAAGCGAACATTTTTCGATGATGAGTCACGATTTACGAACCCCTTTAACGGGGATTGTCGGTTTTGCACGCATGCTTCTCGATCGCATTTATGGGGATCTCAATCCCAAGCAAACGGAATATATTAGCGCGATCGCCTCTTCTTCAGAGCATCTTCTCGAACTGATTAACGATCTTTTAGATTTGGCAAGAATTGAAGCGAATCGGGAAGAATTGTATTTAGAAAAACTATCCATTGAAGAAGTGTGTTTGGCTTCAGTATCGATAGTACAACAGCTTGCTAATTCTAAAGCCTTAGAGTTAAAATTAAAAATCGAACCCGAACTGACAACTTGTATGGCAGATCAACGACGCGTCAAACAGATTTTAGTAAATTTGCTCTCTAATGCGATCAAATTTACAGAATCGGGTTCGGTAATGTTAAACGTTTATCAAACTCGAGATTCCCTAGAATATTCGGTTTTGCAATTTTCAGTCATCGATACGGGAATCGGAATCGCCGCAGAAGATATAGAGAAACTATTTCAACCTTTTTCTCAAATCAAAAATCCCCTTCAGCGCAAATATAAAGGAACGGGTTTGGGTTTGGCTTTATCAAAAAAACTCGCTCAACTTCACGGCGGAAATTTAAGTGTCACCTCTCAATTAGAAAAAGGAAGTTGTTTTACATTTCATTTGCCATTTTAGTTATTTGTTGTTTGTTGTTCGCCAGCGATCTCTCGATTGACGGAGTGGTATGCTATCCTAAAAATTTGCATTCTGAGGTGAATCATGTTAGAGGAAAAACTAAAAAAGCTCCAAACTTTATTTGCAGAGATGGAACAGGCTTTAATTGCTTATTCTGGAGGGATTGACAGCACTTTAGTGGCTAAAATTGCTTATGATGTTTTGGGCGATCGCGCTCTAGCAATGACGGCAATTTCTCCTTCTCTGCTGCCAGAAGATTTGGAAGATGCTAAAATTCAAGCAGCGGCTATTGGAATTTCTCACGAACTGGTAGAAACCCATGAAATGGAGAATTCTAATTATACGAAAAATCCCGTTAATCGCTGTTATTTTTGTAAAAGCGAACTCCACGATACCTTGAAACCCATTGCCCGCGATCGCGGTTATTCTTATGTTATCGATGGGGTAAATGCCGACGATCTCCGCGATTATCGTCCCGGCATTCAAGCTGCAAAAGAGCGAGGTGCGCGATCTCCTTTAGCCGAAATGGGAATGACTAAATTAGAAGTGCGCGAATTAAGCAAAATGTTGCATTTACCGTGGTGGGATAAACCTTCTCAACCTTGTTTGAGTTCTCGCTTTCCTTATGGTGAAGAAATTACCGTTGAAAAATTGCAACGCGTTGGGAGATCGGAAGTTTATCTGCGAAAATTAGGATGGCACAATCTGCGAGTGAGATCGGATGGCGATACGGCAAGAATCGAACTACCTCCAGAGCAAATTAAGGAATTTGTTATTCGTGCCGATCTTCCCAGTTTGGTCTCGGCTTTTCAAGGGTTGGGTTTTCTCTATGTTACCCTCGATTTAGAAGGATATCAAAGTGGTAAGCTCAATCGTATTTTAGCCGAAAAAACAAGCTCATCGCTCTCTAATTCTTAATTCTTAATTCCCACTCAGTTGCTTTAAAATAGAGACAATTTCCACAGGATCGAGCCGTTGCGTATAATCGGGATCGACAAAAGAATAAGCGATCGTTCCTGCTTGACAGATAAAAGTTGCAGGTAAAGGTAACTCCAGTGCGGGATGTTGGTTATATTTTGTAAAATCTGCTTGCAATTCTTGATAGATATGCCATAAATGTTCTGGCACTTGATGAACGATGCCAAATAAACGAGCAATTTGATTATCGGGATCGCTCAACACGGGAAAACTTAGCTTTCTCTTTTCGCGCATTGAGAGAGAATATTTTCGATTCTGTGGGGAAATTGCAACAAGGGAAGCGTTTAACGTTTTTATAGTTTGATAAATTGTTTCTAAGGCTTTAAGTTCTAGATTACAATAAGGACACCAATTTCCACGATAAAATGAAATAACCAAAAGTTCTTTTGTCAATAAAGTCTGCAGATCGATTGTTTCTCCATCCGTATCGAGAAGAGAAAAATCGGGAATGCGATCGCCAACTTGCAAGCAGTTTTCTACAATTCCCGATCGGGTAATGCGTTCTATTTCCTTATCGATTACAGTGAGTTTATCGGGTAAAATAACTCGCGTCTCTAGTTCTTTTCGCTTTTTGGAAAGTTGCTCGTTGAGATTACACGATTTGGAATGGTATTGTGTTAGCTTCATGATAAAAAATTGAGCTTTTTTCTAATCGAGATCGCGATCTTTTACATCCCGATCTCCTTAGTGTCTTTAATTTTAATCTACAATATTATTTTTTTACAGAAAGAATTTTACAATTTTTTAATATCAAAAAACTTTGGAAAATAAAAAAGAGTGAGTTTTTTTTGCAATTTATCTTAATGCTCTTTATCATAATCAAGAGTGAGAGAAACAATTTAATTTCTCTCAGTAGGAGTTGAGTTCAAATGAGAGATTGTAATGAACGAGCTACTCGATTTTACCTGCATTAGAGAAAAATTTGAATTCATTCAATTTCCCACAAATTACGATCGCTTCTCACTCTTCCCAAATTACCGATAAATCCAAAACAAACCCCGGAAGGATATCTTCACCCTCCCAGCGATCGCAATTTTCCAACACTTCTTTTTCGCGATTCTCTCGATAGATTTCAACTTGCCGATTTCGAGGATCGATTAACCATCCCAAACGCAATCCATTGTCGTTTGCTCAATTTTCTTGAATTATAGCAAGCCATTTCAATTATCAATTATCAATTATCAATTATCAATTATCAATTACGCATAAACGTTACGGGGAGGCGAATCAGAACTTTTGCCAGTTGAGAAAGGGCAAACTTGAATTTGAGCGATCGCGGTAACTCCTCCCACTTCACCTCAACAAACCCCAACTTCTCGTAAAACGCCGCCAATCTCGTCCCCAAACACTCTAAATAAAGGGGTTGAGTTGCCTGTCGGACGAGATGGCGAACGAGAAAAGACCCCAAACCGCGATCGCGATCGCCTTGTGCGACCACCAAACTCCCCAACTCCTCCGCATCGGAAAAAGCACGCAACTGTCCGCAAGCAATCACCTCCCCAGCGCGATCGACGACCCAAAACTGCTGCCAGCGCAACTGGGTCGGATCGAGCCGCGCCCCCCAGACCAAACGCCGAATTGCTCTCATATCCTCAGCGACAGCCCGGCGTAAAAGACAATTTTCTGGCAATACCCCATCATCCATAACATTGATAATCGATCGTCGATTGTTGTTCGTTGAAGCGACCCATTTCCTCCCAATGTTAAACAACTGTTACAGTTCTTGACAAAACCCGAAAATAAAGAACCCTCCGGTGATAGCATTCCCCTAAATCATTCAGATTTAGAGAGAAGGATTATGACAGAAGCCCTTACCGGACAAACCCCCAAATTTGGAGGCAGCACCGGAGGACTGCTAACCAAAGCAGAAACCGAAGAAAAGTATGCCATTACTTGGACGAGCGAATCCGAGCAAGTTTTTGAAATGCCCACCGGCGGCGCGGCAATCATGAACATTGGCGAAAACCTACTTTACCTCGCCCGTAAAGAACAGTGTCTCGCCCTTGGAACTCAACTCCGTACCAAGTTCAAGCCGAAAATTCAGGACTATAAAATCTATCGCGTGTATCCCAATGGAGAAATCCAATACTTGCACCCGGCAGATGGCGTATTCCCCGAAAAAGTCAACGAAGGTCGCGGACCCGTAGGTAAAAAAGATCGCAGTATCGGCAAAAACCCCGAACCCGCTACCCTTAAATTCTCGGGCAACGCCCCTTACGAGGTTTAAAAGACTTTACCCGCAATAAAACTTAATTCTGTAAATGCGACGGGGAGCCATTTTGCTCCCCTTTTTATGGATGGGAAAAAACGCCGATCGCTTGCTTCAACGAGTCTATAATTTCTCGATCGCCGCTAGAAATTCGCGAAACCCTCGCGAGGCTGTGGCAAAATGTTGAAGGACGCCAGAAAAGCGATCGCTCCCTCATTATTTCCTTCCTTACCCGACGCTCCGCATGACAGCAACCATCCCAACCCTCGCCCCCCAATACGATCCCTTTGCGACCGAAGAAAAGTGGCAAAAATACTGGGAAGACAATCGCGTCTTTCAAGCCGATCCCGCCCGAGGCGGCGACTTATACAGCATTGTCATTCCCCCTCCTAACGTCACGGGCAGCCTCCACATGGGACACGCCTTTGAAACGGCCTTAATCGATACCTTAGTTCGCTACCACCGGATGCTGGGAAAAAATACCCTTTGCCTGCCGGGTACCGATCATGCCAGCATTGCCGTACAAACGATCTTAGAACGCCAATTGCGGGAAGAAGGACAAACCCGCTATGACATCGGACGGGAGAAATTTTTAGAGCGAGCGTGGCAGTGGCGGCAAGAATCCGGGGGAAAAATTGTCAATCAACTGCGGCGTTTGGGCTTGTCGGCAGATTGGACGCGGGAACGCTTTACCATGGACGAGACCCTCTGCGAAGCCGTCCGAGAAGCCTTCGTGCGCCTCTACGATGAAGGGCTGATTTATCGGGGCAATTATATGGTGAATTGGTGTCCTGCTTCCCAATCCGCCGTTTCCGATCTAGAAGTAGAAAATAAAGAAATCGACGGTTATTTATGGCATTTTCGTTACCCTCTCAGCAACGGCAACGGTCACGTGGAGGTGGCCACCACCCGTCCGGAAACCATGTTGGGAGATACGGGCATTGCCGTCAATCCCAATGACGATCGCTACAAGGCTTTAATCGGCAAAACCGTCATTTTGCCCATTGTCGGTCGGGAAATTCCCATTTTCGCGGATGAGTTGGTGGATCCGTCCTTCGGAACCGGTTGCGTGAAAGTGACTCCCGCTCACGATCCCAACGATTTCGAAATGGGACAGCGTCAGAATTTGCCCTTTATCAATATTTTGAATAAAGACGGCACGTTAAATGAGAATGGCGGGGACTTTGCCGGGCAGGATCGCTTTGAAGCGCGACGCAATGTCATCAAGCGCTTGGAGATGGATAAATTATTGGTGAATGTGGAAGAATATCGCCACGCCGTCCCTTACAGCGATCGCGGCAAGGTTCCCGTCGAACCCCTCCTCTCCACCCAGTGGTTCGTAAAAATCGAACCCCTCGCCCAACGCGCCCTCCATCACCTCGACAGCCAAAATTCCCCCCGTTTCGTGCCGGAACGCTGGAGTAAAGTCTACCGGGATTGGTTGGTTCGCCTGCGAGATTGGTGCATCTCGCGGCAGTTGTGGTGGGGACACCAAATCCCCGCATGGTATGCCATCAGCGAAACCGATGGGGAAATTACCGAGAAAACACCCTTTGTCGTTGCCCGCAACGAAACCGAAGCCCTCGGAAAAGCAAAGGTCATGTTTGGGACCGAGGTCAAACTCGAACAAGACCCCGACGTTCTCGATACGTGGTTTTCCTCGGGGCTATGGCCGTTCTCAACCATGGGCTGGCCCAAGGAAACCTCGGATTTACAGGCGTATTATCCCAATTCCACCCTCGTGACCGGTTTTGACATCATCTTCTTTTGGGTGGCACGGATGACGATGATGTCCGGACATTTCACCGACGAGATGCCCTTTAAGGATGTCTACATTCACGGATTGGTTCGAGATGAAAATGGCAAGAAAATGTCCAAATCTTCAGGGAATGGCATCAATCCCTTGATTTTGATCGATAAATATGGGACTGATGCCCTGCGCTATACCCTGATTAAAGAAGTTGCAGGGGCGGGACAAGACATCAGCTTGCAGTACGATCGCGGTACCGACGAATCGAAATCCGTCGCCGCGTCCCGTAACTTTGCCAATAAACTCTGGAATGCCGCACGCTTTGTTCTGATGAACTTGGAAGGACAAACCCCCGATCGCTTGGGAAGGCCAGATATAACGGTATTGGAATTAAGCGATCGCTGGATTCTCTCCCGTTTCTACCAAACCGTTCGAGACGCGCGCAGGGATATCGATCGCTATGGTTTGGGAGAAGCCGCCAAACGCATATACGAGTTTATTTGGGGAGATTTTTGCGACTGGTATATCGAACTGGTCAAGCCCCGATTGCGCTCCGACGGGCATCCCCGTTCCCGGCAAGTGGCACGGCAAACATTGGCTTATGTCCTCGAAGGAATTCTCAAACTCCTTCATCCCTTTATGCCCCATATTACCGAGGAGATCTGGCAAGTTCTCGTCCGAGAAACCGGGAAAGTTCTCTGCTTGCAAACCTATCCCGAAGTTGATGAAATTCTTGCCCCCTCCCAACCTCAAAGTTACGAAATTGCCGATCCCTGGGATACCGCTCACCCATCACCCGTCACCACCGATGCTCTGAGGCCGTTGAGCGAAGACAAAACGAACCTGCCGAAGAGTCACCCGTCACCCGTCACCAGTGAGGGACAAAAGGCAAATCGGCAATTACCTCCTGTCGCTCCCGAATACGAGAATTCCTTGCTGCAATTTCTGGCAGGCTTACCGGACGGCATCAATCAATTTTTTCAACGCAACCAACAGGGTTTGAGTATAGGGGCGATCGTTGCTGGCTCTGTGGTGATTTTGTACATTACCTTTGCCCTGCTCGAAGCCATCAATACCATCCCCTTTGTCGAACCCACGCTGAAACTGGCTGGCGTTCTGACCTCAATCTGGTTTGTCCTGCGCTATCTCCTCCGGTCTTCAGATCGTCAAGATTTACGCTCGTTCGCTCGTAAGCGCTGGCAGGAAACCCTAGGTGCAGCGTCTTCAGAAGAAGCTCCTCCTTCTACTCCGAGCCAATCTCCTCCAATTCTTACTGCAGAAGATTCTCCACTGCCAACTTCTGACCCCCAACTTCCCACTTCTCTCATCGATCCCATACTCGAAGAAGAATTTAATTTGCTCATCGAGACAATTCGGACCCTTCGCAATTTGCGAGCAGAAGCCGAAATTAAACCTAGCGTAAAAACGGCCATTATCCTGCAAAGCGAACGGGAAGAAGAGCGGCAAATCTTGATGGCAGGACAAGCCTACATTCAAGATTTAGCTAAAGGAGAAACCGTCGCGATCGTCCCCACTTTGCAAGAAGATCGATCGCAAGCCTTTGCCGGGGTTGTAGGAACGGTGCAAGTTCTCGTTCCCTTACAAGGCGTTGTCGATTTAGTGGCTTTACGGACGAAGTTGGAGAAAAAATTAGGTAAAGTTGAAGGAGAAGTAAAGTCTTTGACCGGACGCTTAAACAATCCTAAATTTGTCAGTCAAGCGCCGGAAAATATCGTACGGGGTGCGCGAGATGCTTTAACGGAAGCAGAAAAACAAGTCGAAATTTTACGCGATCGCCTCGATCGCCTTCAATAGCCGCTCCAGTTTTAGCAGCTTTCCACCTTGCGTTTGCGTAAGATACTGCCGAGTAGGGATAAGGAAGGTTTTGAGGTGTGAGAGTTTGATTTATTCTGTCGATCGTCAGCGACTGCCAAACTAATGCAATATTTAGCACGAGTGCAAAACAATTCAGCATCGGGAATCGAGTTGCAGTTACTTGCCAAGCACGCAGTTCCCGATAATGTTTGGGTTGTCGATGACGTATCGCGATCGGTGCATCTCGAAAACGGAAAAATTCCCGACGTGTCCGCGTTCGTTGTGGTCGAATTGGATGAAAGGGGAGTTCCCGAGGCCATTGAAGATGTAACGGATTGGCTGTTCGCGTCCTTGCAACAAGAAGAAAAAATTCAATGGCGACAGGAATTAACCTTAGAAAGCCAAGAATTAACCATCAGAAATTTAGAATTAGAGGCTCGTCGGGAAAAAATGGAACAAGAATTTAAAAAAAGGCAAAGAGAACTCGAGCGCAGAGAAGAAGCACTCCAACTCCGCGAAAAACAACTTGTGGAAGAATAAAAGCTTCTGGGTATTCTCAATTCGATTTCCCTCGCCAGTCACTGCAAAAATAATGCAATATCTAGCACGAGTGCAACATAATTCAGCATCGGGAATCAAGTTACAATTACTGGCAAGGCATATTCTTGCCGATAATACTTGGGTTGTCAATGACGTATCGCGATTGGTACATCTTACTGACGAACAAATTGCAGAATGTTTCACCCCAAAAGTTGGTTTTTTAGTTCTGGTGGAATTAGATGACAAGGACTATCTTCAAGAGATCGAAGATGTGACGGATTGGCTTTTAACCTCATTGCAACAGAAAGATACTATTCAAGACTGGCGACAAGAATTAAGCCTGAACCAGCAACAGTTTACGACAAGAAATTTAGAATTAGAATCTCGCCGCGAAACTATGGAACAAAAATTCAAGAAAAAGCAAGAAGAACTCGATCTTTGGGAAACAGAACTCGATCGCCGCGAGAAAGAAGTGAAGAATGAAGAATGAAGAATGAAGAGTGTCAAAAAAGAGCGAGGGATACTCAATGTGTTCCCTCGACTCTTCTAGAAACTGTGAATGGCTCTTAAACGGCACTGAGGACTGGAGCAGCTTTCTCTTCCGGAAGGAGTTCCTCGATGGGAAGTCCTAGGAGTTCCTTGTACATTTTGATATACTCCCGAGCGGAATCGTCCCAACTAAAGCGTTGAGACATGGCACGTTGTTGCAGGGCTTTCCACGTATCCTTATAGCGATAGCCTTCCCATGCCCGGACCATACAGGTGAAGAAATCGAGGGGTTCGTAGCGATCGAAACAGTAACCGGTTCCCATGCCATTAACGGGATCGTGGTGAGAGACCGTATCGACCAAACCACCCGTGCGGCGTACGATAGGAACAGAACCGTAGCGCATGGCCAGCAATTGGGAAATGCCGCAAGGTTCAAAGCGAGAAGGCATCAAGAAGGCATCGGTACCCGCGTAAATGCGGCGAGATAACCCGTCGTTGTAGAGAATTTGCGCCGAGACACGACGGTGATGGTGAGAGGCTAAATGCCACATTTGCGTTTCGTAGTAGCGATCGCCAGTGCCTAAAAGTACGAATTGTGCGTCGCTATAAGAAAGAAAGCGATCCATCACTTGCATGAGAATATCGATACCTTTTTGCTCGACCAAGCGCGTCACCATCCCCACGAGGAACTTACCGGGATCGATCTCCAAACCCAATTCCTCTTGTAGGGCAATTTTATTTTCGATTCGCTTGTCAAAGTTGTCGGCGCTAAAATTCTCGACGATGTAGCGATCGGTTTCGGGATTATAGCCTTCAATATCAATTCCATTGAGTATGCCCCGCAACTTGCTGCTAACAAATGACATCAAGCCGTCGATTTGTTCTCCATAAGCAGGGGTTTTAATTTGCTCGGCGTAGGTGGGGGATACCGTGGTGACGCGATCGGCAAATTGAACGGCAGCAGCCATGGTGTTATGACCCTGCATATACCAAGGACACCAAGCAAATTGCTCTAATTTCCAACGCCAAGGCCCTTGATAAGCAATATTGTGAATGGTGAAAATAGTTTTAATATCAGGGGTTTCATGCATCCACACGGGAATCATTCCCGTATGCCAGTCATTGCAGTGGATAATATCGGGCTTCCAATAATTCCAAGCAAACTCTGCGGCACCATTGGCAAAAAAAGTAAAGCGCCAATCTTCATCGTCACCGTAATAAATGCGATTGGGATCGAAGCAGGGGTGTCCGAAGAGATACAGGGGAACGATTTCATCGAAGGTGGTTTCGTAAACGGCGAATTTCTGAAACATGGCCGTTCCCCACCACAAGGGGTCTTCGGGAATGTCCAATAAGGGATTGCTGCTAAGGAAACCGTAATAAGGCATAAATATCCGCACGTCATGCCCCATATTGCGTAAAATCTTGGGGAGCGTTCCAACAACATCCCCCATTCCTCCGACTTTCGCCAATGGTGCAACTTCTGCAGCAACGAATAAAATTTTCATGTTGATTTTTGTTAACTGTATCTTTGCTAATTGTTAATTGCAGGCTGTCAACAGTCAACAGGCATTTTTCAGTTACCAGTTACCAGTCCACCAGCGGTGCGACCCCGGCGAGGTTGCCCAGCCTAGGGAATGCGAACCAAGACAGACGCAAGGGAATGCCGACCAAGAGAGGGAACGCGCATCAAACCAGTCACCAGTTATTGCACTTTGCACAATATGAAACAAACGATTTGGATCGCCAGACATGGCAACCGAGAAGATTTTATCGACCCCAGTTGGATTGAAATGGCATCTCAGCCGTTTAATCCGGCTTTGTCTCCCGATGGGGTCGAACAGGCGAAGGCCTTGGGTCAGCGCTTGGTCGGGAAGGATATTCGACATATTTTTGCCTCGCCTTTTCTGCGAACCGTCCAAACCGCAAATTATGTCGCCGAAGCGATCGCTCTTCCTATCAAAATCGAGGCAGGATTATCGGAGTTTTTATCTTTTTCTTTGATTTCCCTAACCCCGGAAATCCTTTCTCTTCCTGCTTTAAAACAGCGTTTTCCCAGAATCGATCTCGAGTATACTTCTCGCGTTACCGTTCGCTATCCCGAATCTGAAGGGGTCATGCTGGCGCGATCGCGTCAAACCATCCGTCAGTTCACTCGAGAATTCCCCGAAAACTTTTTAATTGTCACCCATTCTTCCCCCATCGCTTGCATGAGTCGAGAATTGCTGCAACAGAAAATAAAAATTCGCCGCCCTTTGTGCGGATTGGTTAAATTAGTAAAGGAAGGCGATCGCTGGACAATGGAATGCAATGGCGATATTTCTCATCTGGCAAATTTGCCAGATAATTGCAGGGGATTGGACAAATTCAGCGATTTAAGAAGGAAAATTATCTTAGCACAACGAGTTTTACTACAATGAGCTTAAGGAAGTCAAAATCCAAAATCAATGAAATTCTCTCGAATCTTAAAATTGCTTGCACCGATCGCTTTAGTCTGCATCCAAAGTTGCACGCAAAATAAAGCCAGTCAAATATCGCCAACCCAAAAAGAAATTAAAATTGGCGGTTCTGCCGAAACCTACGAACTTCTAGAGGATCTAGCCGAAACCTATCGAGAAACCAACAAAAATATTGAGTTTGCATTTTTACCCAATAGTCAAACCAGTGGCGGCATTCAAGGTGTCAAAGATAATATTATGGATATTGGTGCGGTCGGACGTTCTCCCTATGCAGAAGAACGGAGTAGCGCCATTGAATACCGCGCTCTCGCTCAAAATGCTTTGGTTATTGTCGCGCATCAAAGTATTGGTAATGTGAATAATCTAACCACAGAACAATTACAAGGAATTTATCGAGGAGAAATTAAAAACTGGCAAGAGGTAGGTGGAGAAAATGCACCTATCGTTCCGATCGATATTCCTGAAGATGAAAGCGAGAAAAAACTCTTGCGAGAACATCATTTAGGAAAGAATTTACAAATTACAGAAGATGCTATTTTATTAACCGACGAAGCACAGGCTCTAGAAGCGATCTCGACAACAGAATACAGCATCGGCGCAATTCCTCTCTCGGAAGAACTTGCTGAATTGTCTCTCAATATTCTCAGTTTGGACGGGATCGAACCCACGCGCGAAAATTTAGAGAACGGACGCTATAAAATGGCACAAACTTTAGGAATTGTATTTTCCCCAGAAAGTCAAACTCTCGTTCGCGATTTCATTGATTTTGTGTTGAGTGAAGAAGGAAAAGAAGTTATTGAAGAATTTGAAGATGATGATTAAATGCAAATGTAGGAACGTAGCATCTACGTCTCTATAGGGTGACTGAAACAATCCATTCAATGACCTGCTTTCCTAAAGAAACGTTATTAAGGAGATCGATTTCGCGAATTCCCGTGGGGCTGGTGACATTAACTTCGGTTAGATAACCGCCAATAATATCTAAGCCGACAAAATACAGGCCATCTTCCTTTAGTTGAGAAGCCACGATATTGCAAATCTCGCGATCGCGATCGCTAATTTCTGTTTTGGCGACTCGTCCTCCCACGGCCATATTCCCGCGAAATTCTTTCCCGACAGGGATGCGATTGACTGCTCCGATAGGTTCTCCATTTAATAAAATAACTCGTTTATCTCCTTCGGCAGCAGCCGGTAAATATTGCTGAATCATAACGGGTTCTCGCCCCCAATGGGTGCTAATTTCAATTAAAGAATTGAGATTGCGATCGCCATCCTGTAAAAATAAAATTCCTTCTCCACCTTTCCCATCCAAAGGTTTTAAAACAGCCGCTCTTTTTCGACTGACAAAATCCAAAATAACTTGTCTATCTTGGGTAACAATCGTTTCGGGAATTGCTGAGAGAAAATTGAGGGCATATAATTTCTCATTCGCAGCCTGCAATCCTCGCGGACGATTGACGACTAATGTTTTTACTGGATTGACGAGATCGAGGATTTGCGTGACGTAGAGGTAGGGAATAGTGACGGGAGGGTCTTTTCTCATCAAGATGGCATTCATCGCTTCTAGGGGCTGCAATTGACCTTCTCCGAGGTCGTACCATTGTTCTTTGGCCGCCCAGCGATCGCCTTGTCGTTCTACGGGATTCAGGGTGACGGGTTGCAGAAAACCCCATGCTTGTCCGGAAATGACGCTGAGGTGATTCACTTCTGTTATCCAAACCTCGTGTCCCAATTCTTGGGTGCTTTCCATCATCGCCACGCTGCTATCGTGACCGGGAATGAGGAGGGAAATCGGATCGATAATAAATAAGAATTTCACGCTTTATTCTCTACTTGCAAATTCCAGACTGGCGAACCTACCGCGATCGGCCTTCGTTAGTTTAAGCCTTGTTCGCGCTACAAGGCAAGATTAATTTTTCTTAATCCCTGCATTGACAATCGATAAGACCAACAATACAATTGTTCGTTGTGAGTTTTCAGGTCGATGTATGCCAAACCGATCGATGATTATGCAAGAATCAGAACGCCCGATCGCGATCGATTTATTTGCCGGGGCGGGAGGAATGACCCTCGGTTTTGAACAAGCAGGATTTGATGTTTTGCTATCTGTAGAAATGGATCCCGTGCACTGTGCCGTTCATGAGTTTAATTTTCCTTTTTGGAAGATACTGTGTAAGAGTGTTGTAGAAGTCACGGGGGAAGAAATTAGAAGTTATCTATCGATCGAAAATCGAGATATTGATGTTGTGTTTGGCGGTCCTCCCTGTCAGGGATTTTCTTTAATGGGCAAGCGGATTCTCGACGATCCCAGAAATTCCTTGGTTTTTCATTTTCTCCGCATTATTAATGAATTAAAACCTAAATATTTTGTTATGGAGAATGTTGCGGGACTGACTATCGGTCAATCTAAACAAATTCTCTTAAATATCATTGCCCAGTTTAAAGAATGCAATTACAAGGTCAAAGAAGATTATCAAGTCCTCAATGCTGCCTTTTTTGGCGTACCTCAAAACCGAAAACGATTATTTTTGATTGGCTGTCGCCAAGAGTTAGAATTGCCGGAGTATCCCCATCCTATTACAAAACCGCGTAAAGGCAGATCCCTTGCTAAGTTATTGTCCCATTTGGAAATTCCCGATACGCCTACGGTATGGGATGCAATTGGGGATTTGCCGGAAGTCGAACGGTATTCTTCTCTCTATCGAAGAGATTGGGTCAAGGGAATATTTGGAATCCCCAGTCATTATGCCGAAAAGCTGAGAAGTTTGGGAAAAAGCGATCGCGATTATTCCTACCCGCGCAAATATAATTCTACCCTCTTAACATCCAGTGCGAGAACCCGACATACCCAAACATCAATCGATCGCTTTCAGCGAACCAAACCGGGAGAAACAGAAAAAATCAGTCGCTTTTTGAAACTCGATCCCGAGGGAATTTGCAATACGTTAAGAGCGGGGACTCCTAGCAGTCGAGGCGCTCATACCTCCCCTCGTCCCATTCATCCCATTACCCCGCGATGTATTACAGTAAGAGAAGCCGCACGTTTGCATTCTTATCCGGATTGGTATCGATTTCACGTCACAAAATGGCACGGATTTCGGCAAATTGGCAATTCCGTTCCTCCTTTATTAGCAAAGGCGATCGCGGCACAAATTATCAAGGTTTTGGGAGTTTCTCCCGCTCAACCCCAACAAGTCATGAAGTTAGGAAAAAAATATCTCTTGCAGTTTGATATGTCTAAAGCGGCGGCATTTTATGAGGTCGATCCTCATATTATTAAACCGCGAACTAAAAAGATTGCGGCGTGAGGTTATGGGGTGCGATCGCAAAATGTTATACTTTACCAGAGAGGAACATCGATAGAGTTAAGAAACTATGTCATTTCAATGGGTTGTCCAATTAAACGGCAATGTAGAACAAATACAATTACTCCAAAGCAGCGAATTTCAAGTTTTCCTACAGGGCGATCGCTGGTATCTTAAATCCGATCAATTTAACGATTGTGAAGATGTATTGGCTGCCGATCCTATTGCTAGAGAGTTGCTTCAAGAGAGTCTTAACGAAATAGCAATAGACGCTATATGTAAATTTTATGATTCTGGGGAAATAAAGAATTGTTCATATACTATATCTGGTCATGGTTATACCAGCGATCATCAATGTTCCAGTACACCACCAAATGCTTTAATTCCCTTGTCTTCTCATCATCTCGACGCAGCATCCTATTTCGCAAAATCAAGTTACGATTTAGAAAGATCTGGAGACCAGAACAATCTTAACAAGAATATAAGCTATGTCATAGGAAGTATTGTTACTTCTGCATCCTATCTCGAAGCGAAAATAAATGAACATTTTGAAATGACTTACAAAGATATTTTTAGCTCTATAGAATCAGGAAAAATCCTAGATAAATATCAGATATATTTGAGATTGTCTCAAAAACAGCTTTTTAATAAAGGAACAGAACCTTTCCAAAGCGCATGTAAAGTAATTGATTTGAGAAATAATATAGTTCATTATAAAATCAATAATACGGATAAGCCATCAAAGGCAGAGAAAATTATAAAAGGAAAAAGTGGAATCATCAAACTAAGTCCCTTGGCAGATCGAGGTAGTGAATTTTTTCCTTATCAAGGTTTATCTTATAGTTGTGCAAAATGGGCATTCATATCTGTTGCTAGTTTCACAAACAAATTTTTTGATAAATTAGAGCTTGAGCCGGCTAAGATAGATATCGAATCATACGAACTTCCACCAGAAATCAGCCCGGCAAACTAATTTAACTCGGTATTTTGTCTAATAGACGATTGGCACTTTTATCCTCAATTAATCCATATTCAATTAAGATTCGCCGAATTAAAATTTGGTGAACGGGTCTGATTATGACCTGTGGTTCGTAATGCGGTAAAACAATTAACGCTCCCGATCCAGAATGCCAAAGAATAATGTGATTACTTTTTGCCGGTAAATGTTTAAATCCCAGTTCAAAAAGAAAGTTCTGGACTTTTGAATAAGTAAGATCTTCAAAATAAGTAGTATTTTCAAACATTGAAGCGAACCCTCCCTTGTACTTGGTTTAAAAGATTAGTTCTATATTTGGCAAATTCTCGCATTGATTTCTGATTAACAATGTTTGTTTTTGGAATGCGAAGGGTAAATGTTTCACCAATTTTAGCGAGATCGAAGTCCGATAAATTCTCAAAATACGCTTGTAGATAGAGCCAATAGGCACATTCTTCTCTCGCATCATAGATAATGAGAATGCAAGGCATTAGTTCATCTAACCACAGTTCTAAATCTGCTCGTTTCACAACAAACGTAATTGTTTGACCATCAGATAGAACTTTCAGATTATCTGTTGCCTTCAGTTGCACGTAAATGTGACCGTTTTCAATTTCACCATAAGCATTATAAGTAAATATAATCAGATCGTAACCATAATCTTGTGTTACTCTTTCCACCGAATAGCCGCACAGAAAAGCATATCGTTCAACATGATTGATGCTGAGATCGGCAATAATATGTTCTCTCGGGCGTTGTTTTCGCGGCATTAATCTTAATTATACCTCCCCTAATCTTCCCAATCTCAATATTTATATGAAATTAGCCAATATCTCAAGCGATCGCCCTTGCTTGAATGAGCAAATTTGCTGGCAGGGCGATCGCGTTATTTTACGCAAAAAATCAACGTAAAATTTTATTCTTCAGATTTTATTCTTCAGGTGTTATCCTTCACATTTTCTTCCTCATCCTCGATCTCCAAATCATCATCATCAGTAATTTGTTTGAGATGAATGTGTTTGCGTCCGAGGGAAATTTCAAACTCATCGCCGGGTTGCAATCCCATTTTTTTTGTATAGGCAGAGCCGATTAAAAGGTTGCCATTGGATTGCACGCTAATGCGAAAACTTGCAGAACGTCCGCCTCGTCCGCCACCATTACTCGCACCGTCTAATTCGATTCCCTCTGCATCGATGAGGGCATTGAGGAACTTCATCATATTAACGCGTTCGATGCCATTTTTTGTAACGGTATAGTAACCGCATTCTCTGGCTTTTTCTTCTTTGGGAAGGTGTTCGAGGTCTTTGAGCTTAGCGATGAGGTCTTGACCGACTAAGGGGTCGGGATTTTTGGTCGTACTCATTAATTTAATCGTCCAGTTGGTTGTTCTTTGGGTAGGTTGTTCTTATTGCCCGTTAACCGAAGTCTAAAGACAATAGTTTTAACCTTCATTACTCTATCATATCTAACTCTATTTTTTGTCTCAAAGTCAATGAGAGTTTAAACTGATTAAAGTGGATTGGAAGCAAGTCGGGAGAAATCGTAACATTTTGTACTTCCCAGCTATCCTCGCCCATAGAAATCTCTAGGTTTACCGAAGAAACTAACTGATGAAACTGACAACTCGCGGGCATTACAGCGTTAAGGCTTTACTGGATTTAAGTTTGCAACCCGATAATAAACCCGCTTCGGTTTGCGCGATCGCACAACGTCAAGATATTCCCGCTCCCTATTTAGAAAAACTTCTCATCGAATTGCGTCGAAGTGGATTAGTTTATTCAATTCGAGGTTCAAAGGGGGGCTATCAGCTTGCTCGCCATCCCTCGCAAATTTCTCTAGGGCAAATTTTTGCCGCAGTGGGGGAGGAGGTTGCCCCTTTACCCAAGCAAGTTCCCGATGCCGATCGCGCTGAAGATTGGGTTGCATTGACGTTGTGGAAGCGCTTGGACGAACAACTCAAAGCGTCGCTTTATCGCATCACTCTTGCCGATCTTTACTACGATGCTCGCAGTTGGCAAGCCACTCGCGGGGAAGAAGCCAGTTTTGTTGTCTAAAAGAAAAATATAGGGCAATTCTCTCGCAAAAAACTGTCTCGAAGCCAGCAAAGACCCGATCGCAAAACATTAATAATTGTTAGGTTTCCCCTGACTGTTCAAAGCAAAAGTCCGCCAAGAACAAACTGAGTCAAAATCCTTCTGTTACAAGGTATTGAGAGAATTACAGACCTGAATGCTCCTACGATCGCGCCCTCTCGATTCTCCCGCGACTGAGAAGATAATTTCGTAACTTGGCAATCGAGAGATTTCCTTTTTTTTCATCGGACGATCGCCGACTTCTCGATCGTTTTTCTGCGATCGTTTCAGTAATCTCCCCTAAACTTTAGTTCAATTACTCGCGAGATCTTTGTGTTGATTTTAAAGTCATATCCAGAATTTCTTAAAATTCTTAGCCAAAAAAGGAATGGTTCTTCCTCGGTAAGCACGATCGCATTTTTCTGGCAATGCAAAAATTGTCGAGTTTTCGCGTTATTCATGGGGAGAATGGAGGGATGATTTCTCGTTTGCAAGAGCGAGAAAACTGGCGCGCATTCTGGGCGGAGATCGAACTCCTTATCGATTTAGCGGGGCAAGAGGGAGCGCGATCTCCCTAGGGGAAAGATAATTTTATAGGCACGACCGATGATATTCTCGGCAGGAAGAACGCCCCAAATATGAGAATCAAAACTATTATTGCGATTATCCCCGAGTACCCAATATGATTGGGGGGGAATCTGTTGGGGAGGGAGTTCGTAGGTGGAGGGGGCAAGAGCGTAATTTTCCCGTATGGGTCGATCGTTCACGTATACCAATCCTCCCGTAACTTTCACCGTCTGTCCGCCCGATGCGATCGCTCGCTTAACGAAAAAAATTTCTTCATTGGGGGGAAGTTTTGGATCGAGAGCAAGGGCGCGTTCGGGGGCGACGAATACAACAAGATCCCCGGGTTGAGGGCGATAGGAGGCAAATTTTGTCACCAAAATACGATCGCCAATATGCAAAGTCGGTTGCATCGAAGAACTGGGAACGACGAATATTTCTAGATAATGACTCAATCCAAGAGGAATGTAGCGCGTTAAAATCCCCCCAATTAAAATCGCGATCGCCATATTCGCAATGAGAGTTCTCCCATTTTTCAAGGGAGACTTTTGCGGGAAAGCGCAATACGCGTGATAAGCTGACAATGCTGCAATCGCAGACGCGATCGGGGATAAAATCGGCCAGAAATCATCGGCAAAGGACAAAATAATCGTCAACCCCAAGAACAAGCCGCCGAGGACTGCATTTTGCAGATAAAATTGTCCCAATCCGGGGAGAATGCGGGACAATAAAACAGCAAACCAAGGATTTTTACGGGTTCTCGGTATTTTTTCAGCTTGAGGATTATTGGGGTTAGGATCGAGACAGCGAAACGCATCAAATAGATTGGCAAGGTAGAGTATTGCTGCCAAAAATAAGTAGAAAAGGGCGATCGTTAGACTACCGCGAGGGGCAAAGATCGACCAAAGGGTCAAAATCATTAAACCGATATGAACGGCGAGAAATATCCCGCCTTTCTCGATCTTTCCCGCGTAGATTTGTCCCAAACCCGGAAAAAATAGCGAGAGATTAACCCCCAACCACGGATCTTTACGATTCAACAATTACCGTTTACCCATTCCCCATTACTAATTCTTCTATATGTTCGGCAACTTTGGGTAATTTTTCTGTTAAGATTTCACAGCCGGATTCCGTCACCAAAACATCATCTTCGATGCGAATGCCGCGCGTGTCGGCAAATTTTGCCAACCGTTCCCAATTGACAATCTTTTTATATTTATCCTGCTTTTGAGCGCGTTGAAGTAAGGCGGGAACTTGATAAAATCCCGGTTCGATGGTGACGAGCATTTGCGATCGCAAAGTCCGATCCAAGCGCAAATATCCCAAACCAAAGCGATCGCTGCGCTGCCGTCCTGCTTCATAGCCGGCTAAATCTCCTAAATCTTCCATATCGTGTACGTCTAAACCCAACAAATGGCCGATGCCGTGAGGGAAAAATAAAGCGTGGGCATCGCGATCGACCAATTCGGATGGCGTACCTCGCAGAATCCCTAAATCCACCAATCCTTCCGCAATGGTTAAGGCTGCTAAAAGGTGAATATCGCGATATTCGACTCCCGGTTTCACGCGATCGATACAGCGTTTTTGCGCGGCGAGAACGACATCGTAAATATCCCGTTGCGTTGGCGAAAATTTCCCCGTTGCGGGAAAAGTTCGGGTAATATCGGCAGCCCAACCCAAGGGAGTTTCCGCTCCAACATCGGCTAAAATCAAATCCCCGGCTTCTACAGGATTATCATAGCGTTCGTTATGGAGAACTTCTCCGCGTACCGTGACGATACTGTTATAAGAACAAGTCATATTGTTCGCAATAATTGCGCTTTCCATCGCCCCGCGTACTTCGGCTTCGGTTTTTGCGATTTTGGCTTTTCGCATTCCTGCTTGATGCGCTTCTACCGAAACATTCGCCGCTTTTTGCAACTCCGATAAAGCATGGCGATCGTGGGTTAATCTTAAGCAAATAATGGCTTTAATGAGCGTTAAATCTCGACCTTCACTCTCATGAGGGGAAGACAGGGAACGATTTAAAGTATTAATTTGTTGTTGGTAAGTGGTGGCATCTTGGACGGCGATGGTTGCGGCATCTCGAGGGCGATCGCTTAACTCTGGCAAAGGATAAGCGGCATCTGCACCAATTTGAGCGGCAATTTCGTCGCGATCGCTTTGTTCTCCATGCCATAAGGTACTTTCTTCTGGAGGCTCGTCCCAATACAATTCTAATTTGCCATCGTCCAAACGAATCGCAGCATTCTCTAAAGGTAAACCGGCAAAATAGAGAAAATGACTGCTGGCACGAAAAGGATAGGTGTTGGGAAAATTCCGCGATCGCGCTCCTCCCGACCAAAGAATTGCGGGAAAATCTATTTTTTGCTTGAGGTTATGACGGCGTTGGCGCAGAGTAGAAGCAAGCATTTCAGTTATCAGTTATCAGTTATCAGTTATCAGTTATCAGTTTCTCCCCTCTTGGGAGGCAGGGACTATTCATTGAAAAAAGAAAAAGATGCTTAAATTTGTGATTGAGTGCCTTTCAATTTCTCGAACCAACAACCGAACTGGCTGGGCAAGCGTAGCCTACGGGGGGGGTTTGGGGGCGTCGTAACCGCTCCCAATGGCAGGGCGACCCCGCGTC
This sequence comes from Cyanobacteria bacterium SBLK, assembly GCA_017746715.1. Taxonomy (GTDB): domain Bacteria; phylum Cyanobacteriota; class Cyanobacteriia; order Cyanobacteriales; family Spirulinaceae; genus CCY15215. The sequence goes on along the minus strand of JAGHZQ010000066.1, from coordinate 68 downwards.
GGCGCAAGACGCAAGGGAATGCGCCCTGTTGGGGTCTGGGGGGCTAGCCCCCCAGTAAACTTATGGTT